>JBBKWN010000016.1:0-45397 GCA_037968955.1 Rheinheimera sp.
ACCTACAAACAATACAATCCAGACAAAAATACGACCAAACTTCGGAACGTCACCCTTTTTCAGTACGTCCTGAATGGCCATACCAATCAAGAAAAACAACACAGAAAGAAAAAACCAGAGACTTGCGGCTTCGATTTGTTCCATATATTCATTTAACATGGTAATGACCTTTAAAAAAACGCGCGCACTATAGCATACCGACGCAATAAAATTATCCGTTAGCGTAATAAAAAGTCGGCGACGATTTTACTAAAAACAGTCGGCTTTTCTGCGTGCAGCCAATGGCCGGTGCCTTGAATTATTTTCACACTGGCGTTTGGAAATAACGACAAAATATGTGCTTGATGGGCGGCTTGAATATAGTCGGAATTCCCTCCTTTAATAAACAAGGTTTCGCCAGTAAAAGGGCCAATCGCCGTAGGCGCTGCCAACAACGCCTCGTAATTTGCAAGAAGTGCCGGCAAATTAAAGCGCCATTGAAATTGCTCGCGGTCGTCTTTATAGAGGTTTTTTAACAAAAATTGGCGTACAGCAAGTTCGTCGACAAAAGGTTGTAATAAGGTATCGGCGTGTTTTCGGTCTTTGAGTGCCGACAAGTCAATCGCGGCTAAGCCTTGTAAGATCCGTTGATGACGGGGTTCACTTTGCACCGGTGAAATATCAGCAAGAATTAATTTGCTGATTGGAGCGGGCTGTGACAGCGCCATTTGCATCGCCACTTTACCGCCCATGGAATGACCCAACACGGCATATTTTTTAATGCCGAGTTGTTGCAGCGTTGCAACAACGTCGTTCGCCATTTGCGGATAGTCCATCATATCGGTATGTGGCGATCGGCCGTGGTTGCGTAAATCAATGTTAATGAGCTGAAACTGATCTTGTAATGCTCGGGCAATAACCCCCAAGTTTTCAAAACTGCCAAATAGGCCATGGATTAATACCAGTGGTTGACCTTGGCCTGTTATGTCAGTATGTAATATCATGAGTTTCCTTCGGTGACGTTGTCAGCATTACAAAGCAGCGGCAAGGTTAACAAATTACTAGACTGGCGTCAGCCGAAGTCAGTTTATATAATGCCGGTCTTTCGTTTGGGTTTTAGGGTAGCTTTATGAAAACAATAGAGATAGATGAAGAGCTTTATCATTACATTGCCAGTCAAACCCTGCAGATCGGGGAAAGCGCCTCGGAAATATTGCGTCGTTTATTATTAGCCGATGGTGCAGATGTGCAGCTGCCCGCGCCAGTTAGCGTCGGCAACGTCGCTGAACCAACCGATGTTGAGTCTAAAACGACACCGGCCACGCTGAGCAATCATCAAAAAGTGTTTGATATTTTAAGTAAACAAGATCTTCAGGCAGAACAAAGCGTGGTAGGGCGGTTTTTAATCATTCTATCGGCCTTTGCCCGAGCGCATAAAAACAAGTTCGCGCTGGTTGCTGAAATTAAGGGCCGTAACCGACTTTATTTTGCCCGCAAACAAGCCGATTTGTTAGAAGCGGGCAGCAGCACCAATCCCAAGCAAATCCCAAACAGTGATTTTTGGGTGATCACAAATTCCAATACCACCCGCAAAAAGATGATGCTGACCGAAGCGGCATTAAAATTAGGATATAGTCAGATAGAAGCCGAACAAATCCGAGATTTTTTATAAGGAAATAATATGTCAGTTCATCCGCAAGCCGGACAAGTTGCGACCAGGGATAAATTAGCGAACATTCCTCTTTTGTGCTCACAATACTATGTGCTCACGCCGGATGTTTCGCAGCAGTCACAGCGGGTGAGCTTTGGTACTTCCGGGCATCGTGGTAGTGCGACCTTAGTGTCTTTTAATGAATGGCATATCAAGGCCATCTGTCAGGCGATTGCCGAATATCGTACTGCACAAGGCATCAACGGCCCGCTCTTTCTTGGCAAAGACACCCATGCTTTATCAGAACCCGCTTTTATCTCGGCGGTGCAGGTATTGGTGGCCAATGGCGTAAGCCTTCGCGTGCAAGAAGGTGGTGGTTATACGCCAACACCGGTCATCTCCCACGCGATTTTACGCTATAACCGTGGCACCGAACCGGCCCTGGCTGACGGTATTGTCATTACACCATCACACAATCCCCCCGAAGACGGTGGCATTAAATACAACCCGCCACATGGTGGGCCGGCAGACGCTGAGGCAACACTTTGGATTGAACAGCGCGCTAACCAACTGATCGCCGCTCAGCTTGAGGCGGTAAAACAACTGTCATTTAACGACGCCATACATAGTGCGCTCTATCAGCAATATGATTATATAAAGCCCTATGTCGACGATTTAGAAAATGTCATCGATATGGCCTCCATCGCCAAAGCAAAAGTTAAAATTGGCGTTGATCCGCTTGGCGGTTCCGGTATTGCATTCTGGCCAGAAATTGCCCGTCGTTATGATGTTGATATTAAAGTGGTAAACGAGGTTGTTGATCCAACTTTTGGTTTTATGCCACTTGATAAAGATGGCAAAATTCGCATGGATTGCAGTTCAGCCTATTCAATGGCGAATCTGATTAAGCTTAAAGATCAGTATGATTTGGGTATCGGCAATGATCCTGATTTTGACCGCCATGGCATCGTGACGCGAAGTGGTGGATTGATGAATCCAAACCACTATTTGGCGGTGGCGATCAATTACCTGATCAGTAATCGTCCGTTGTGGGCGCTTGATAAAAAAATCGGTAAAACCCTAGTCTCCAGCGCCTTGATTGACCGAGTGGTGGCGGGGCGCGGCCGAACTTTGTATGAAGTTCCGGTTGGTTTTAAGTGGTTTGTGGACGGACTGTTTGACGGTAGCTTGGTGTTTGGCGGTGAAGAATCTGCCGGCGCAAGTTTTTTGCGGTTTGACGGTACGGTATGGTCGACCGATAAAGATGGTTTTATTTTGGGCTTACTCGCGGCAGAAATGATTGCAAAAACTGGCGTTGATCCGTATTTGCAGTATCAGGCGTTGACACGAGAATTTGGTGCACCTTTGTATCGTCGACTTGATGCGCCAGCGAGTTTTGCGCAGAAAAACGCACTGAAAAACTTGAACGTGCAAAGTGTGACACAACAGCAACTTGCCGGTGATGCTATTTTAGCGGTACTCAGTCATGCACCCGGTAACAATGCGGCGATTGGCGGAGTCAAAGTTGTTACGCAAAATGGCTGGTTTGCAGCGCGTCCGTCCGGCACTGAAGATAGTTATAAAATTTATTTGGAAAGTTTTGTCGACCAAACGCATTTATTACAGTTGGAAACAGACGCCAAAGCTTTTGTGCAAAGTGTATTTGATCTAATACCCTAACTTGTCAAGCGGCTGCATTCGTATGTAATAAAATTACAGTATGTGGCCGCTATAGTCTGCTTCCTTGACGAATAGCCGTACATTCTGTAATTTTACTACACGAATACATAAAGTAGCATCGACCTCGAGCGACTAAAGCTGTGGTTATTGTCGCTGGGCGATAATCGGATCTGGCAAATTGGAAATGCATTATGAAACCAACATCATCAAACGCGACCGTCGCAGTAGCAGCATTACCAACAGCTGCAGAATTAAAAGACAAAATTATTAGCCACTTACATGGCACTTTAGGGACTGATGTCAATAAGGCTAGCCCGCAAGCGTGGTGGCGTGCCACCTGTGCCGCGATTAACGAATATGTGTTTGATGGCCTTAGAAATACCCAACGCACGCATTATCAAGAAAATACCCGTGCGGTTCATTATTTTAGTCTTGAATACCTGATGGGACGGCTATTTAGCAATAACTTACACAATCTTGGGTGTTATGACGCTGCCAAACAAGCATTGGCAGAGCTTGGGATGGATATCGCCGACTTAGAAGAGCAAGAAGAGGACATGGCGCTCGGCAATGGCGGTTTAGGCCGGTTAGCGGCCTGTTTTATCGACTCATTGGCCACGCTAAATTACCCTGCTATCGGCTATGGCATTCATTATGAACATGGTTTATTTAAGCAAGAGTTCCAACACGGCTTTCAGATTGAGCGCCCTGATAGCTGGCGTGAATACGGCAACCCATGGGAAATTTGCCGGCCGGAATCAGCGCAGGAAATTTCAATTTATGGTTATGTCGAAACCGTATACGACCTGCAAGGAAAAATGAAAAAAGTCTGGCACCCTGGCCGGATTATTAAAGCGGTGCCTTGGGATATTCCAGTGGTCGGCTATAACGGCAGCTCAGTCAATGTGTTACGACTGTGGGAAAGTCGCGCCAGTGATTTCTTTAACTGGGATGTGTTCAATTCCGGCGGTTACGTTGACGCAGCGCGGGAGAATATTGAAGCTGAAACCATTTCCAAAGTCCTTTATCCAAATGACGATACTGATGCCGGCAAAGAGCTACGGTTAATTCAGCAGTATTTTTTCTGCTCAAGTTCGCTAAAAGATATTATCCGCCGTTATAAGCGTGCCCATGGCGACGATTGGAGTTTTTTCGCAAAACAAGTGGTCATTCAGCTCAATGACACACATCCAGCGGTAGCTATTCCTGAACTGATGCGGGTATTGGTTGACCGCGCAGAAATGAACTGGGAAGACGCTTGGAGTATTTGCCAACAGGTGTTTGCCTATACTAACCACACATTGTTGCCAGAAGCTCTCGAACGTTGGCCGGTACGGTTATTTGAAAAAGTATTGCCACGACACATCGAAATTATTTATGAAATCAATCGCCGGTTCTTAGTGGAACAAGTTGATGTGCGCTGGCCGGGTGATGTCGATAAAAAACGCAAACTGTCAATTATCGAAGAAGGGCATGATCCCATGGTAAGAATGGGCCACTTGTCGGTCGTTGGCGCGTTTCGCGTTAATGGCGTGGCTGAAGTACATTCTGCTTTAGTGAAGTCTGATTTATTTCCGGAAATGGTCGCGCTGTGGCCAGATAAATTCACCAATATCACCAATGGCGTCACGCCAAGACGTTGGTTAAAAGCCTGCAATAAAAGGTTATCAAAATTACTGGATCACACCATTGGTAACGACTGGCCAACCGATCTGACTAAATTGTCAGGGCTTAAAGAACATGCAGATAGCCCAGTAATGCAAGATGCATTTATGGCTATTAAACAACAAAATAAAGCGGATTTAGCGGTTGTAGTTAAAGATCTAACGGGTATTGTTATCGATCCGCACGCGTTATTTGATGTACAAATCAAACGTTTGCACGAATACAAACGCCAACATCTGAATTTATTGCATATCCTCGCGTTGTATCGGCGGATATTGCAAGATCCTAATTATGACATGGTACCGCGGGTGTTCTTCTTTGGCGCAAAAGCGGCGCCTGGTTATAAACTGGCCAAAGATATCATCTACGCCATTAATAAAATTGCGGACAAAATCAACCACGATAAGCGGGTGAAAAATCGGATAAAAGTGGTATTTATGCCAAATTATCGCGTCAGTTTGGCCGAGAAAATGATTCCTGCCGCCGACGTGTCCGAGCAAATTTCGACGGCCGGTAAAGAAGCGAGCGGCACCGGCAATATGAAGTTGGCACTAAATGGAGCCATTACCGTTGGGACAATGGACGGCGCAAATATCGAAATAGCGGAAGAAGTTGGGGCGGATAATATTGCGATATTTGGCCTGTCGGTCGATGAAGTGAAAGCGTTGTACGCCAAAGGTTATGATAGTCGTGACTATTACTATAACAATCCAGAATTAAAAGCCATTTTGGATTGGCTAGAAACTGACTACTTCACGCCAGGTAAACCAGGCGAGTTGGCGGCCATTAAACGCAGTTTGCTTGAAGGGGGTGATCATTACCTGGTGATGGCTGACTTTGCGTCTTATCTCAAGGCACAAGAAACGATTGACGGCTGGTATCGCGATAAAGCGTTATGGGCGAAAAAGGCAATTTTAAATACCGCCAGTGTTGGTAAATTTACCTCCGATCGCTCAATTGAAGATTACGTCGAGCGCGTCTGGAAGTTAACCAAATGTACCGTCGGCAATGCATAAACCCAAACCGGGGCTAATTGAGGTTTTATAGCCACCGCCGCTTACTGATGCAGTGTTAAGCCCATACTTTGTTATGGGCTTTTTTCTAGGCTTTTTTTCTAGGCCTAGTTATGGCTTATCAACACCACTGCGGGTGGCCGCTTTATATAGCCGCAACGGCAAGCGCACCGCGCAATCAGTATCACTGCGTTTAGGCTTGGCTGGTCAACGTGGTCGTGCTGTGTTGTTGATATTTTTGCGCATACCATAAAATCAGCATGCTAATACTGCTAAAAAGTAAAAAACCGCCGGTAACGGGGAGCAATGTCCCGTTGTACATCTGACCAATCGCGGTGCCAATGACCATCGACATCATCGAAGATGTGGAACCAATGATAGCGGCGGCAATTCCAGCGACATGGCCCATCGGTTCCATTGCCATGGCGTTAATGTTTCCAAACACTAACCCAAAGCAAAAAAACAAGACCGCGGCATAACTAAAAAACATCCATAACCTAATTTCTACAGCCAAATGCAGCAGTAAAAATAATGCTGAACTGCTGATAATGCCCCAAACGGCGAGGTTGGCCAAATGTTGCATGCCTAGTTTTTGAACCAAACGTGCATTGACCAATGAGGCGGCACCAAACACGACGGCGAGCAAACCAAAATATAACGTAAACAACTCGCCGGTTTTAAATAAGTCTTGGAATATCTGCTGTGATGAATTCAAATAACCAATAAAGCTGCCAAAAAACAACCCCATACAAATCATGTAACAGACAGTCGGGACATTGCTGATAACGTCTTTAAAACCGGCAACAAAACTCTTGGTACTTAGCGGCAGCCGATTTTCAACCGGCAGGGTTTCTTCCAGACGCCAGTATATCCAAATGACGATCATCAACGCATAAAATATATACAGCAGAAAAATATCTCGCCAGGTGCCCAGCCATAAAACGGCTTGACCCAAACTAGGGGCTAACGCTGGCACCATTACAAAAATCATCATCACCAGTGACATGATCCGTGCCATGTCGTTGCCGGAGTATTTATCACGGACAATTGAAATGGCGGACACATAAGGGCCCGAAACACCAAGCCCCTGAATAAACCGGCCAAGCAATAAAGTATTCATATCGGTCGCAAAATAGCAAAACGCCGTGCCAATAAGAAACAACACTATGCCGCCATACAACACCTTTTTGCGCCCCGTGGCGTCAGAGAGTGGGCCGCAAATGAGTTGGCCGATGGCCATCCCCAAAAACAAGACACTGATCACAAATTGCGCCTGATTTGGATGCGCCAGCACAATATCGGCGCGAATGGCATCTAATGCCGGTAGCAGTGCGTCGATCGAGATAGCCACAATCGACATCAACAAAGCGACTAACAACGTAAACTCTCCGGTCGAGATCGGCTTTTTAGTCACTTGGGGTGAAACGTTAGACATGCGTATATTCCATGAAATCAAAAATGTAGGCTTGTAGCAGTCACTATGATAGCGGTTTTAGCGAACTGAAAGCGATGGGAAATTCTGATGAGGGTGTTGGCGGTTATTACCAGAGCTAAACATACAATCCCAAACACTGCCCAAGGGGCGCCGTCATAAAACTTACAGTGAATTTGACATCAGCACTGGAATTTTCTAAACCTTGGCCCCACATTAAGCAGATGGAACCTAACCGCCAACTCTGGGTCAGATAGCGGGCACTGAACTTAAGAGGTAGAAGATGAACGGATCGTGGCAAAATGGCTCGCCCAAGATGCAATTTCAGTTTGGTAGTGGCAAAAAGCCGAGCTTGGTGAGCGTCATTTTAATAGCAATAACACTCGCCTTATTTTTGGTTTTTGGCATTGGTTTATTAATGATTGTCGCCACTTTGTTGGTGTTGATGTTGCCCTGGTTGTGGTGGAAAAAGCGCCAGCTTATCCAGCGGATGCAACAAGCAAAAACCGCCTATCAAGCGCAGCAACAAGATCCTTCGGCATCTGGCGTGGTAATTGAAGGTGAAGTAGTAGAACGAGACCCTCCCCAAGCGCGTCAGCATAAAGCGGCCGATAACAACGCAGGGCAAATGATCGATGAACCGAGAATGGATAAACAAAATTCGACGGCCACCAACTCCAAGCCTGAGCGGGACATCAACTAACAACGGATGTGGTTGGATGGGCGAAAAGAGTGCTCGTGGTTCGAAATCATACACTACTGATTTTTATCGCCAGAAGCCTTAAAGTTCAAGTGCCGCCAATGATATACTCGGGGTTAATTTGCTAAGTTGTAGTCAACAGACCGATGATCCCAAAGTTAACGCCTGAACAAACTTTACCCGCCGTGGTGTTGGCATTTCGCGAGGCATTACTCGCTGCTGGTTTTGCTGGTGATATCGAAACCAGTTATGCCGCACGATTAGCCGTGGCGACCGATAACAGCGTTTATCAAGCCTTGCCGCAAGCCGTGTTATTGCCAAAAAACCTCACCGACTTACAAACCATCACCACTCTTGGCCAAAGTCCGGCTTTTCGCGCGCTGAAGTTTAGTCCACGTGGCGGCGGGACAGGCACCAACGGTCAGGCACTGACCGAACACATTGTGGTTGATGTGTCACGTCATATGCGCCAAATTTTAGAGTTTAACGCAGCAGAGCGTTGGGTGCGGGTCGAAGCGGGGGTCATCAAAGATCAGCTCAATGCTTTTTTAAAACCACATGGCTTTTTCTTTGCACCAGATTTATCCACTTCTAATCGCGCCACAATTGGCGGCATGATCAGCACCGACGCTTCCGGGCAAGGTTCGTTGGTGTATGGTAAAACCAGTGATCATGTACTTAGTTTAAAGTCGGTGTTAGTTGACGGCTTTGTGCTTGATACCGCACCAATGCCCAGAGTACAGGCTGAAATGTTAGCAAACGAGCCCAACCGCATTGGCGCTATTTACCACCAAGTTTTGCAAAGTACGTTGGAGCACCGTCAGCAAATCAAAGAAAAATTCCCGCGGTTAAACCGCTTTTTAACCGGCTACGATTTAGAACATGTCTGGAACGAATCGCTGACTGAATTCGATTTAGGTCGGGTGATTACCGGTGCTGAGGGGTCATTGGGTTTTGTGGTCGAGGCAAAACTCAATATTACGCCAATTGCGCCCTTTAAATGCCTGATTAATGTTAAATACGACAGTTTTGAAAGTGCACTGCGCAACGCGCCATTCTTAGTTGCAGCGCGCGCAACATCGGTAGAAACGGTCGATAGCAAAGTATTGGATTTGGCCCGCAACGATATCATTTGGCATCAGGTAAAAAGTTATATTGAAGATGTGCCGGGCAAAACGATGTACGGCCTGAATATGGTCGAATATAACGCCGAAGACGAAGCGGAGATGCAAGACAAAGTCCAAACGCTTGAGCAGCGGCTGCAACAGGCCGTTGCCAGCGGCGAAAATGGCATTATTGGCTATCAATTGACTTACGATTTAACCGGTATTTCGCAGATTTATGCGATGCGTAAAAAAGCGGTTGGTTTGCTCGGCAATGCCAAGGGCGCGCAAAAACCAGTGCCATTTACCGAAGATACCGCGGTGCCACCGGAACATCTGGCTGACTTTATTATGGTGTTTCGCGCTTTGCTCGATAGCCACCAACTCAGTTATGGCATGTTTGGGCATGTTGATGCTGGCGTGCTGCACGTGCGGCCGGCTTTGGATATGACCGATCCCGCGCAAGAAGTGTTGCTGCGTCAGGTGTCAGATCAAGTGGTGACATTAACCGCAAAATATGGCGGTTTAATGTGGGGGGAGCATGGCAAAGGCTATCGTAGTGAATATGGCCCGGCATTTTTTGGCGAAACTTTGTTTAATGAGCTGCGTAAAATAAAAGCGGCGTTTGACCCTGATAATCGAATGAATCCAGGGAAAATTTGTACGCCTTGGCACAATGACGACAAATTAGTCAGTGTTGATGGCCAAAAACGCGGCTATTTTGATCGGCAAATTCCAATCACGGTCCGGCAAAGTTTTGACAGCGCCAGCAACTGTAATGGCAATGGCTTGTGTTTTAACTATGAAGAAACCTCGCCGATGTGTCCGTCGAGCAAAATCACCAAAGATCGGCAACACAGTCCAAAAGGACGTGCCGGCTTAATGCGTGAATGGCTACGTTTGATGTCAAACCAAGGTGTTGATGTGTTGGCGCAAGAGCAGCAGTTATTGCACGGCAATTCTCATCGTTGGTGGCAAAAAGCGCGCAATAGTTGGCGCAAGCAGCAAGGTGAAGCCGATTTTTCCCATGAAGTGATGGCGGCGATGGAAGGGTGCCTGGCTTGTAAAGCTTGCGCCGGGCAATGCCCAATCAAAGTTGACGTGCCATCATTTCGCTCACGCTTTTTGCAGCTCTACCACAGCCGATATTTACGACCGGTGAAAGATTATGTCGTGGGGAGTATTGAGCAAACGGCGCCTTGGCTGGCGAAAATGCCGAAGCTGGTTAATTTTACTTTGCAGCTGTCAGCGACAAAATCGTTACTGGCAAAAACCGTTGGTTATGTCGATTCGCCGTTATTGTCACAGCCGACTTTAACCCAGCGCCTCAATGGCCAATTTGCCTTTGACTTGGCGCAATTACAAGCCATGTCGGATGCCGAGCGGCAAAAAACTGTACTGTTAGTACAAGATCCTTTTACCAGCTTTTATGAAGCAGAGCTGGTAGCAGATGCCCTGTTGTTGTTACAAAAACTTGGTTTTACGCCAATTTTGTTGCCATTTTTACCCAATGGCAAGCCACAACATGTCAAAGGGTTTTTACGCGAATTTGCCAAGACGGCCGCCAACGCCGCGCAATTTCTAAATCAGTTAGTGTCCTTAAAGATGCCCATGATCGGGCTTGATGCTTCTTTGGTGCTGGTGTATCGCGATGAATACGTCAAAGCACTCGGCGAGCAACGGGGAGACTTTTCCGTGCAGCTATTTCATGAATGGCTGGAGAGCCAATCGCGGTCGATGTTCGAGAATGTTGCACCAGCCATGAGCGCAGCCCATCCAACGCCATTTAAATTATTTGCCCATTGCACCGAAAAAACCGCCTTACCCACCACCGAAAAAAGTTGGCAACAAATTTATGCTGCTGCCGGTTTTAAGTTAGACGTGGTGGCGGTAGGTTGTTGTGGCATGGCTGGCACTTATGGTCATGAATTACAAAATCAGCATCACAGCCGGGCGTTATACGACTTAAGTTGGCAACAACCGATCCAGAATCATGGCGCCGCCAAAATTCTGGTTACTGGTTTTTCCTGTCGCAGCCAAGTAAAACGTTATGAAGGGGTGAAACCGTTGCATCCGTTGCAACAGTTGTTGCAGCTTTTGTCGTAGCTTTTGTCTTAGCGTTGACCCTAGCTTCGACCGTAGCGTTAGTTCTTTAGGATAATCCCGACGCCAAAGCGCAAAGCACTTAGGCGCCGGGGCGGGCTTATACATTAGAAACGCGCTGTCAGACCCAGGGTCAAGGCCCGACCTGGTAATGGAGCATCGTCTTTAATAAAAGAGCTATGCACGTACCCAAGTTTATCGATTAGGTTCGTGCCTTTGATAAAGGCCGTCATGTCCACTGATGACAGATCAAAGTAGTAGTTTAAACTAGCATCAACACTGGTATAACCGGCGGTTGCAGTCTCAAATTCAGACACTTTGTCCTGCCGGGTATAATAGGTTGCGCCGACATTTGCACTCCACTGTTGCGCCTGATACTGGTATTCAACACCGGCCTTTAGTGGTGGAATGCGCGGTAAATCGGCGCCACTTTTTAGCTCTGCCCGCACTGAGTCGGCAAACAGAGATACTTGCTGTGCAGTACTGACTTGATAAGCAAGGGCAAATTCCAACCCATACATCCGTACATCACGCTGCTGATATTGATAGATCTCAAAATCGCTGTGCGCATGCTCGTCATGACCATGATCATCGTGGGCCTCTAAATCCGTCATGCGAAGACCAGTGTTTGCCTGATACAAAAAGTCATCAATTTGATTGTAAAAGAAATTGTAGCTAAACGTCAGTTCACCATCAGTTTTACGAAAGCCAACATCGATGTTATTCGCCGTTTCCGTTGGCATCCGCTGGGTGTTGAGTAAAATGTCACCATCTTCATCCAATTGGTAGGCCAGGCCAAGCTCATAGCTACTGGTTGCGATATGGGCGCCATTCGCATAAATTTCAGCGGCAGAAGGCGCTCGTTCGGAATGACTGAAACTTGCAGACCACTGATAACCCGGCACAAAGTTCCAAACTAAGCCGGCCGACGCGCTGGCGGCGGTAAATTTAGCAAAATCACGCTGATGCGGCGTACTGTCAACGTCATCAGCGTGATCGTGCGCCAGATTAATCGCAGTGGCTCGATGTTTACTTCGTTCCAAACGCGCACCGAATTGCGCTGCGACCTCACCGAAGGTTTTTTCCTCCATTAAAAACAAAGCGTAACTGTCGGTAGTTGAATTTGGTGTAAATGCCTCTTCGCCCACGGCCTGATAGTTATTATGTTGTTGATGAAGACCCACTAAACCGTGCCAGCCCGCGATCTCGATATGTTCGGCATGCAGACGATTTTCAAACGACTTATTTTTAAACGTGGTACCGGCCACTCCACCTTCCATTTCGATGTGTTGATAGTCGGTGTAAGCCCCATTAAAACTAAGGGTTTCGATGGCGGAGAGCGGCGTATAAATTTCGCCGGCAGCACTCACCCGGTCTTGTGTCACTGCTGCGTACACACCTTGTTCGGTGGTCGTTTCGTCGTGATCTTCGGTGTCGCCATGTTCATCAGCATGCGCATGATGGCCAGGGATGCCATATTTACTGTCGATATGGCCGACCGCGACACCGAACAAACCGCGGCTACCGATCCAACTTAAACCGCCATTGATGGCCTGATTATCTAGCCAAGAATTTAGCAAGGTAGCCGACGTTTCTCCTTCGTCATTGGTAAATGTTGGTACATCCTGATCATTGCTCTGGCGGTTAAAACCATCAACATGCCACGCCAGCTCGTCTAAAGCGCCATCATGGGTCAGTGCCACCGATTTTTCATCGGAGACGCTGTTAAACCGACTGTCTAGAATCGTTTGCGGCGAGCGCAATTGACGTGGGATCCGATTGTCGACCACGTTCACAACGCCACCAATGGCGCCGCTGCCATAGAGAAGAGTTGCCGGGCCGCGTAATACTTCAATTTGTTCGGTGGTAATGGCATCAGCGGTAATTGCATGATCAGGGCCAACACGCGACACGTCACCGGTATCTAAGCCGTTGCTTAATAACTTCACCCGTGGACCATCTAAGCCTCGGATCACTGGGCTTGCCGCCACCGGGCCGTAATAATTGCTGTGCACCCCTGGCAATGACTTTAATGTTTCGCCAATGGTCGGCTCTGTTTTTATCCGCAGTGCTTCGCTGGTCAGCACCGACGCAGGATGCGCCATCTCTAAGTCGTAATGATGAAGACCAGAGGCTGAAACAGCGATACGTTCGATGCCACCGCTACTCAGCGCAACTGTAAGCGCTGAACTGCCGGCTTTAACAAACTGATCGCCAAAACCTTTTGCTGCGATGTGCAATTCAGCATCAACCGGGCTTTGAATGATAAATTTACCTTCGGTATTGGTATAGACATATTGTTGCCGACCATGGACGTGTACCTTGGCGTTGGCGACGGGTTGGCCTAAGTTATCAACGACAACGCCGGTGACGGCGATAGATTGTGCTTGCACTTGCAGCGACAGGCTAACCAGCAACGCAATGGCTGCAGGTTTAAAAACGAAAGAGAGCACGGTCATCAGAGTTACCTTTATCAGAACATGTTATATGAGCATTTGTGATGTTATAACATTTTACGGTGGACAGGTCAGTTTTGACAAGCGAAGATTGACGTGGCTTCGACTAATGGCTTAGATATTGCGATAAGCTGGCACTGTAGCAACCAAAAACAACGGCGGAAAATCAAAAATAGCTGTCTTCGTTTTTTGTTGCTGACATACAATAACCCGCTTGAAGTAAATAAGTTTTGAGGTATCCATGTCGTTTTGGCCAGAGTTTTTATTAGTTGCATCGGTTCATTTTGTCGCAGTTGCCAGTCCAGGCCCAGATTTTGCGATTATTTTACGTTACGCCGTACGTCATGGGGCAAAAGTAGCATTGGCGGCTAGTGTTGGCATTGGTTTGGGTATTCTCGTTCACGTCGCTTATTCGTTATTGGGCATAGGTTTACTATTAAAAACAACACCTTGGTTATTTCAGCTATTTTCGGCGGTGGCCGCGTGTTATCTAGCCTATATTGGGGTGCAGGCGCTTAGAAGTTCACCTGCAGCGCAGACGAAGGACGTACGGTTACCAGCGATTGAACAGATTAGTTTGTGGCGTTCTTTTCGCGCCGGATTGTTAACCAACGGCCTCAACCCGAAAGCGACGTTGTTTTTCCTAGCGTTATTTGCGGTGATTATTTCGCCAGAAACGCCAAATAGTTATAAAATTCTTTACGGTGTTTATATGGCTGTTGCAACAGCTGCTTGGTTTAGTTTGTTGTCTTTTTTGCTAACTCGTCAAAAAGTTAGACTTTTTTTGCTGCAGCGCGGCTATTGGTTCGACCGGATCATGGGTTTAGTATTGTTGGCACTGGCTATGCATTTACTCGTGAGCGCATTTGTCGACATTTAAACTTCTGCGTGGTGTGCTTGACTAACACCAAGAGGAGGAGTGATGCAAATACTTAGTAAGGTGATCCGGCTTGACTTGCAATACAGCAGCCAGCAATCCCACCTATATCAGCGAAAAACTTGTTATCTAGCGCCTTTTCTCCATGAAGAGGCATTTCATTTCGCCAAACGAATGTTGGCGTATTTGTGCCTTTATGAACGACAGCCTGAACTGGCAAAACACGATCCCTTTGGTAAACAACCCGACTTATTTTTACGGGGTGTGGATCGTCATTATTTGCTTTGGTGCCAGGTCGATTTACCCAATGAAAAACAACTATTGCGAGCCTCGCATCAAGCTGATCAAGTGCTACTTATGCCAGATAGTGAGCAATGTCATCGAGCACAGGCACTAAGTAAAAGTCTGCCTAATGTTCATTTATTTACATTATCAAATGCGCAATTGTCAGCGTTTTGCAGCATGCTCAAGGGGCATATGCAGCTTTCAGTATGGCGCGATGAGAACCAGTTGATTGTGACTGATGGCCAGCAACAACTTGAAATTCAACTCACATCGGTGCTCGGCAATGTGTATACCAGTGTGGACAGTGCCAGCCGAAAGTTTACCGCTAAGCACTGATGCAGTATAATCACGCGCTTGTTCCATGCGCCGGATTTACGATCCGGGCTCTGCAAATAAAGGTGAATGATGTACGTTGTAGCTGCACTTTATAAATTTGTTTCCCTGCCTGATTATGTTGCCCTTCGTGACAAACTATACCAACAAATGGTGCTAAATAAGGTGAAAGGTACCTTGTTGTTAGCAGAAGAAGGCATTAACGGTACTATTTGTGGCACGCGTGAGGGGGTGGATGCACTATCTGCGTGGCTGCTTGCCGATGGCAGGTTTAATGACTTGTCCTACAAAGAATCATTCGCTGACGAACCGGCGTTTTACCGGACCAAAGTGAAATTGAAAAAAGAAATTGTCACCATGGGCGTCGATGGCATCAATCCAGCGCATATTGTTGGCACCTACGTCAAAGGTGATGACTGGAATACCTTGCTGAATGATCCAGAAACAATTGTCATCGATACTCGCAACGACTACGAAGTGGCAATTGGTACTTTTAAAAATGCGGTCAATCCCAACACCACCAGTTTTCGGGAATTCCCGCAGTGGGCAGCAGACAACCTCGATAGCCGAAAACATAAAAAAGTTGCTATGTTTTGCACCGGTGGTATTCGCTGTGAGAAATCGACCGCTTATTTAAAGGAGCAAGGGTTTGATGAGGTGTTTCATCTTGATGGCGGCATTTTAAAATATTTAGAAGAAGTCCCAGCAGCAGATAGTTTATGGCAAGGTGAGTGTTTTGTCTTTGACCAACGCGTTGCTGTTAAGCATGGGTTGGAGCAGGGCAGTTACGACCAATGTTATGCTTGTCGTATGCCATTGTCGCAAGCGGAAATGCAGTCGCCGTTATATGTCAAAGGCTTAAGTTGTCCGCATTGTCACGATAAGATCAGCGATGAGCAAAAAGCATCGTTTACCGAGCGACAAAAACAAGTCGAACTTGCAAAACAACGTGGCGAGCAACATATTCGTGATGGGAAGGTTGATTTTTAGCGGCTAAATGCCAGTCAAAGTTCCATGTTCCTGCGACACCGAATTTATCAACTCATAGCGCACAGTGACCCGCCAGCGGTGAGTGTGCGCGCCTTCGATGGTGTCTTTTCAAATCTCCTCATTCGACCTATTACCTAATATGGTCAATATGATTGGCCGGCAACGGCGACAGAGCCAAAGCGTCATTTCCGCCGATTTAAAACGAGACTTGCGCCATTAATTCGATTATTTCGAATGAATACTTAGCAATTTTGCTGTATTTATTTCATTATTTACCCGCTACAGTGTTGTTCAAGGAGGTGCTATGGCTGTAAACCGTTTTAATGTACAAAGTTCAGCCCGTGAGAACTGGGTACGAAGTCGATACCATGGACTCAGTATTTTGTTGCACTGGCTGATGGTGCCGATGGTGCTCGGGTTATTTGTGGTCGGGTTTTGGATGGTCGATTTAACCTATTACAGCGCTTGGTATAAAACAGCGCCGCATTATCATAAAAGCGTTGGTATTTCGTTGGCGGTACTACTTATTTTACGCTTGGCGGTGTTGTCGCTAAAACGCAAACCCCCACCGCTGGTAACCCACAGCAAAGTGGTGCAGCGCGTGTCTAAATTAACCCATATCGCGCTATATCTGCTGCTGATGCTCATTATGATGTCCGGCTATCTGATTTCCACAGCTGACAATCGTGGTATCGAAGTATTTGATTGGTTTGTCGTACCGGGGTTTGGTGAGCTTTTTGACCAACAAGCGGATCGTGCTGGTTCAGTACATAAATGGCTGGCTTACGGTCTGATTGCTTTAGTTGTGTTACATGCGCTAGGTGCGTTAAAGCACCACTTTATCGACAAGGACGCCACATTAAAACGGATGTGGTGGACCAAGATTAATCACTCAACAAAGGATAAATTATGAAAAAGTTCGTATTTGCCAGTTTAGCTGCCGCGATGTTTGCAGCTCCAGTGACCCAAGCTGCTGATTATGTTATCGATACCCAAGGCGCACACGCTTTTATCCAGTTTAAAGTGAGTCATTTGGGATACAGTTGGCTACACGGCCGCTTTAATACTTTTAGTGGTACTTTTAGTTACGATGATAAAAACATTGCCGCGTCGAAAATTAAATTAGATATCGATACCAAAAGTGTGGATTCTAATCATGCCGAGCGTGATAAGCATTTACGCAGCGCAGATTTTTTAAATGTTGATAAACACGCCAAGGCAAGTTTTGTCAGTTCAAAAGTTGTCGCAAAAGATGCTGCTCATTTTGATTTAGTGGGAAATTTCACGTTAAACGGCGTGACCAAAGAAATTACCATTGCCGCGATGAAAACCGGCGAAGGCAAAGATCCTTGGGGTGGTTACCGCGCTGGTTTTGAAGGCAAAACCAGTATTAATTTATCCGATTATGGCATTAAGAATATTCTAGGTCCTGCTTCGGAAACGGTGCAGTTAGATCTGGTTGTTGAAGGTGTGCGTCAGTAGTTCAACTGTCGTTTTTATTGTATAAAAAATGTCGCTGCCCAGCGGCATTTTTTTAGATTAAACGAGTTCAATTTCAATATCACCAATTGGCACGCTGCAGCATGGCAGAAACTCGCCTTTGCGGACAAAAGCGAGCGGCTCTTGCAAATAGCGAATGTCACCAGAAATTAACTTACAACGACAAGCACCACAAAAACCAGCGCGGCAATGGTAACTAATTTCCAGCTTGTTACGCTCTAAAGCGTCGAGCAGTGTAGGGCAGCTACCATCAAACTGTAGGCTGCTGCCATTGGGCAACCCAACTTTTGCCATGGTGCTTAAAGATCAAAATCGCCAAAGTCGCCACCATCGACTTCGTTGTCAATTTGACCAACTAAGTAAGAACTAATTTCCGACTCTTGCGGCGCTACCTGCACATTGTCAGACACTAACCAAGCGTTGATCCAAGGAATAGGGTTTTGTGTGGTACTAAAAATAGGTTTCATTCCCAGCGTCTGCATCCGAATATTAGTAATATATTCAACGTATTGACACAGAATGTCTTTATTAAGACCAATCATCGAGCCATCTTTAAATAGAAATTCGGCCCAGTCTTTTTCCTGCTCTGCCGCTTTACGGAAAATAGCATAGGCTTCTTGTTCACATTCTTTGGCAATCTCACCCATAACTGGGTCGTCTTCACCGGAGGCCAGAATGTTCAACATATGCTGAGTGCCGGTTAAGTGCAGCGCTTCGTCACGTGCAATCAGTTTAATAATTTTGGCATTGCCTTCCATCAACTCACGCTCGGCGAAGGCAAAACTGCAGGCAAAACTGACATAAAAACGAATAGCTTCAAGCACATTGACTGACATCAGACACAAGTACAGTTTACGTTTGAGGTCGCGCATCGTCGTCGTATGGCTAACACCGTTTACCGTATGTGTGCCTTCGCCACATAAATGGTACAGGTTCACCGCGTGAATTAAATCGTCGTAATAACGGGTGACATCGTCAGCACGTTCAACAATTTTTTCGTTGACTAAAATATCGTCAAATACTTTATGCGGTTCGTTGCTGATATTACGCACGATATGGGTATAGCTGCGGCTATGGATGGTTTCGCTAAAAGCCCAGGTTTCTATCCAAGTTTCCAGCTCTGGCAACGAAACAATCGGCAGCAACGCGACATTGGGTGAACGGCCCTGAACGGAGTCAAGTAGCGTTTGGTATTTCAAATTGCTGATAAAAATATGCTTTTCATGATCAGGCAAGCCCTGATAGTCAATCCGGTCTTTACTGACGTCCACTTCTTCCGGTCGCCAAAAAAAACTCAGTTGCTTTTCGACTAACTTTTCAAAAATGACATATTTTTGCTGATCATAGCGGGAGACGTTGACAGAATTGCCGAAAAACATCGGCTCTTTCATTTGATCGTTGTTGGTACGATTAAAAGTGGTATACGCCATTTGATTAAAGTCTCTTTTCTTATTTTCAGCACGAACAGATAACAAAGATTACGGGGCTTCGCGAGCCCCGTAATCGTCAGATTTTACAAGCACCACCTTCACAGCCATCATCAGCTGCATCGGGTTTCATATCTTCCTGAACATCAGAAGCGCCGTCGCGGGTATTATGGTAATACAGTGTTTTCACACCTAATTTGTATGCGGTCAGAATGTCTTTTAATAACATTTTCATTGGTACCCGACCGCCTTCAAATTTGGCAGGGTCGTAATTGGTATTGGCCGAAATTGTCTGATCAACAAACTTTTGCATAATCGCGACTAACGCAATATAACCATCATTGTTTGGCATATCCCATAACAATTCGTATTGATTCTTCAGGCGATCATATTCGGGAACAACTTGCTTTAAAATGCCGTCTTTACTGGCTTTAACACTGACATGGCCACGTGGTGGTTCAATACCATTGGTGGCATTAGAGATTTGCGACGAAGTTTCAGACGGCATCAACGCTGATAATGTCGAGTTGCGCAGACCGTGTGCTACCACGTCTTTACGTAGCGCATCCCAGTCATAGTGCAGCGGTTCATTACAGACTTTGTCTAAATCTTTTTTATAGCTATCAATTGGCATCACACCTTTGGCATAGGTGGTCTCGTTAAATAGCGGACATGCACCAAATTCCTGCGCCAGTTTATTTGACGCTTTCATCAGGTAATATTGAATAGCTTCAAAAGTGCGGTGGGTCAGAGCATTGGCTGAACCATCGGAATAGCGCACGCCATTTTTTGCCAGATAATAAGCGTAGTTAATGACGCCAACACCTAAGGTCCGCCGGCCCATCGATGCAGAAAATGCCGCGGCGATTGGATAATCCTGATAGCCTAACAAACTATCGAGCGCGCGTACGGCAAGCTCCGCCAGTTCTTCGAGCTCGTCTAAGTTTTCAATGGTGCCTAAGTTAAAAGCTGACAAGGTACACAACGCAATTTCACCGTTAGGATCGTTCACATCATTTAACGGTTTAGTTGGCAATGCAATTTCCAAACACAAGTTACTTTGACGCACCGGCGCAACGGCCGGATCAAACGGGCTGTGGGTATTACAATGGTCAACGTTTTGCAGATAAATACGACCGGTGCTAGCACGCTCTTGCATAAACAGTGTGAACAACTCCAGCGCCTTGATCCGTTTTTTACGGATGGCCGGATCGGCTTCATATTGGACGTAGAGTTTTTCAAACAAGTCCTGATCTTGGAAAAACGCATCATATAAACCGGGTACATCAGATGGGCTAAATAAGGTGATCATGTCATCCTTAATCAGTCGAGTGTACATCAGTCGGTTAAATTGCACGCCGTAGTCGATATGCCTTACCCGGTTTTCTTCGACACCTCGGTTATTTTTCAGCACCAGTAACGATTCAACTTCCAGATGCCACAAAGGGTAAAATAAAGTCGCTGCGCCGCCGCGAACACCGCCTTGCGAGCAACTTTTTACAGCGGTCTGAAAGTGTTTATAAAACGGAATACAACCGGTGTGAAAAGCTTCGCCATTGCGAATTGGGCTGCCAAGCGCGCGAATACGACCGGCATTAATCCCAATACCAGCGCGTTGCGACACGTATTTGACAATGGCACTGGAGGTGGCATTAATCGAATCTAAACTGTCACCGCATTCAATTAACACACATGAACTGAACTGGCGGGTTGGTGTACGCACACCCGACATAATCGGCGTTGGGAGTGAAATCTTAAATAACGACACGGCATCGTAGAACCGGCGTAAATAACTCAGGCGGGTTGTTTTTGGGTAGTTTGCAAACAAGCAGGCTGCCACCAAAATATATAAAAACTGGGCACTTTCGTAAATTTCTCCGGTAACCCGGTTTTGTACCAGATATTTACCTTCCAGCTGCTTCACCGCGGCGTAGCTAAAATTCATGTCGCGATTATGGTCGATAAAACTGTCGATTTCGTTCAGCTCATCCACACTGTAGTCTGCCAGAATGTGTGCGTCATAGCGGTGGTCTTCAACCATTTTCACCACGTGCGCATATAACTTTGGTGGTTCATATTGACCGTAGGCTTTTTTCCGTAAATGGAATACCGCAAGGCGGGCAGCCATATACTGATAATCAGGGGTTTCTTTAGAAATTAAATCTGCAGCGGCTTTGATAATGGTTTCATGAATATCTTCGGTTTTAATGCCGTCATAAAACTGAATGTGTGAACGCAGTTCAACCTGAGAAACTGAGACGTTTTGTAAACCTTCAGCGGCCCAGGTAATCACCCGATGGATTTTATCCAGATCAAGGGGTTCACGTCCGCCGTCACGTTTGGTAACAAAAAGTGGTTGAGTCATTGCTGAGGGATTCCGTTTCAATTGTTGTTATTTATAGTTTTCACTGCGCGGCAAAGGCCAATTTGTTGGTCGTTTAACGGCTCGGTATGGTGAACCATGGTGTCGCTTTAAACTAAGCTGTAGCACCGGCCATCACTGGCATTGCTCATACTTTGTTCAACAAGCACAAGCTTCACTAGATATGGTGTTTTTCGTTAAACGAATCACAAGATAGAGTGGATCAGTGGCAATTGCAACCCCTGCAAAAGTGCAAAAAAAAGCCAGCAGCGCACCATGTTAGTACTCACTCACTTGAGAGCCGCGTAACTGAAAACTCCCTCTGAGAAGCAAGTGTTTTTATCGAAAATAAGGAAATAATTCTAAGCGCTTATTTTTTAATAAGGTCGGTTAAAAACCGAACAAACAAAGCCGAACAAACATAGTCACGTCAAAAGACTAACCCTGCGCCTTTACAAAATATCTGGCCAGCAAGAGGCTTTATTGAGACCAAATCAGCCCGCAGGGCGCACAAAGTCGCTGTGTTCGTAACGTACGTCTATTGCGGCTTCTTACCAATCAGCTCAATTAATTCGGCAAGTGAATTAATACTCATGTCGGCTTGCCAAAGTTCTGGCTGGTCAGATCCTGCGATATAGCCAAAGCTTGCCAACACCGTTGTCATCCCCGCGCGATTGCCTGCTTCGATGTCACGCTTGGCATCGCCGACATACCAACACTGTTGACTTGATACCTTCAGTTGTTGACTGGCGACCCATAACGGGGTTGGATCTGGTTTTCTCTGCGCGAGACTGTCGCCGCCTAGTAAAATGGCACAGCTATTTAATGCCGGCAGTTGACGCAGCATGCTGGCAGCCAAGCGATATGGCTTGTTCGTCACAATACCCCAAGGCAGCTGTTGCTGGTCTAGGTAGGCAATCAGCTCGCTACCGCCTGGAAATAACTGGCTATGAACACACACATGTAATGCATAGTAGTCCAACAATTGCTGTCGCAAACTCGCAAAATCGTAGTTGGATAATTGCTCACCAAACCCAAGCTCTAACAATCCTTTGGCGCCATGTGACGCGACAGGCCGGTATTGAGTGGGGCTGCAAGGTGGCTGATGGTGCTTCAGCAGCACATAGTTGAGCGCGGCACCTAAATCATCGGCGGTATCAACCAAAGTGCCATCAAGGTCAAATAAGATTGCTTTTGCAACACCATCGTTTTTGAGACCGTCGACGATTGTTTTATTGCCTGATTTAAATGTATTCAAGACATTGGCTTCCTAGCAACCACTATATAATTGACATCTAAACCTGGCCCGGTACGAAAGCTTTGTTGGATAGGGTTGTAATGCAATCCGGTGGCGTCAATAAGCTCTAGGCCGGCGTCATCAATCCAGCGCATCAAAGTCGCTGGGCGTATAAACTTGTGAAAATCATGGGTACCTTTGGGGACCAACCGCAGCACCTGCTCGGCACCGACAATTGCCATCAGGTACGATTTCCAGTTTTTATTCAGTGTTGAAAACACCAAGGTCGCGCCCGGTTTTGCTAAATTTGCGCAGGCCTGCACCACAGAGGAAGGCTCAGGCACATGTTCCAGCATTTCCATACAGGTCACCAGATCAAACTGGTTGGGGTGGCTACTGGCGAACTGTTCGGCTGTGCTTTGTTGATAATCAAGTTTGACGCCAGTTTCCAGCGCATGCAGGCGAGCGACAGATAAAGCTTCATCGGCCATATCAATACCGGTCACGACAGCCCCAGCTTGCGCCATAGACTCAGCCAGAATGCCACCGCCACAGCCAACATCCACCGTGGATTTACCAAACAAACCTTGCACCTGATCACTGATATAACTTAATCGCGTTGGGTTGAGCTGATGAAGCGGTTTAAACTCGCCGCTTGGATCCCACCAGCGGGACGCTATTTCATTAAATTTCGCGATTTCACTTTGATCGACATTGCGCTCAGACATGCTTTTAATCATCTCTTGTTTCACTTTTTTCGGTATTATAAGGAGTTAGCCCGAACACGCAATCGGCGAACTGCAGCACAACGGCAACTGAATCTTGCCATAGGCATGGCAAGGCGGCACTATTGTGTTAGAATCCCCGGTTCTCGCCGCGCGGATATTAGAACTAAACGCGAGTCATCTGTCTGATTTTAAGGGAAAAAAGCTTTATTATGACAAATCTGGCCAAAGAAATCGTTCCCATTAATATTGAAGAAGAATTAAAAAATTCTTATCTTGATTACGCTATGAGCGTGATCGTTGGCCGGGCCTTACCCGATGTTCGGGACGGTTTAAAGCCAGTGCATCGTCGAGTCCTGTTTGCCATGAAAGAACTTGGCAACGAATGGAACCGTGCTTATAAAAAGTCTGCCCGTGTCGTCGGTGACGTGATTGGTAAATATCACCCACATGGTGATACTGCTGTATACGACACCATCGTGCGGATGGCTCAACCATTCTCTCTGCGTTATATGCTGGTCGATGGTCAGGGTAACTTCGGTTCAGTCGACGGCGATTCTGCGGCCGCGATGCGTTATACCGAAGTTCGGATGGCAAAGATCACCACTGAATTGCTGGCTGACTTAGATAAAGAAACGGTTGATTTTGTGCCTAACTACGATGGCACTGACATGATTCCTGCCGTGTTGCCAACCAAACTCCCTAAGTTATTGATCAACGGCTCGAGCGGCATTGCCGTTGGCATGGCGACCAACATTCCGCCACATAATATTACTGAAGTAATTAATGCTTGTTTAGCCATCATTGCTAATCCGGACATCACCATCCCTGAACTGATGGAATACATTCCAGGCCCAGATTTCCCAACTGCCGCCATTATTAATGGTCGTCGCGGGATTGAAGAAGCGTATCGCACCGGCCGTGGCAAGGTGTATATTCGTGCCAAAACCCATATCGAAACCGACGAAAAAACCGGTCGCGAAACCATTGTCGTCGATGAAATTCCATATCAGGTCAACAAAGCCCGTCTGATTGAAAAAATTGCTGATTTAGTCAAAGAAAAACGTATCGAAGGCATTTCTGCGCTGCGTGATGAATCAGATAAAGACGGTATGCGGATTGTTATCGAGCTCAAACGTGGCGAGTCGTCTGACGTCATGCTAAATCAATTGTATACCCAAACACAGATGCAAAATGTGTTTGGTATCAACATGGTTGCACTTGACCAAGGCCAACCAAAACTGTTGGGTTTAAAAGAAATCCTTGAATGTTTTGTATTGCACCGTCGCGAAGTTGTGACACGCCGCACCGTTTATGACTTGAAAAAAGCCCGTGACCGCGCTCATATTTTAGAAGGTTTAGCGATAGCGCTGACCAATATCGATGAAATTATCGAACTGATTAAAACCTCGCAAAGCCCCAGTGACGCTAAAGCGGGTTTAGTTGCTCGTGGTTGGTTGCTTGGCAATGTCAAAGACATGCTAGAACGTGCTGGCGAAAGTGCAGCACGTCCAGAATGGTTAGAGGAACATTTTGGTATTCGTGATGGTTATTACTTTCTGACCGAGCAACAAGCCCAAGCAATTCTAGATTTACGCTTACATAAACTAACGGGCCTAGAACACGAAAAAATCCTCGGTGAATATAAAGAACTGTTGGATTTAATCGCAGAGTTACTGCATATCCTTGAAAACCCAGAGCGGTTGATGGAAGTCATTTGCGAAGAGCTAGAAGCGGCGAAAGCCACCTATGGCGATGCCCGTCGCACGGAAATTCAAGATAACGCCCTTGATATCAACATGGAAGATTTAATTGCTGAGGAAGACGTTGTCGTCACCTTATCGCATTTAGGCTATGCCAAGTATCAAGCGTTGTCCGATTATGAAGCACAGCGTCGTGGTGGTCGTGGTAAAGCGGCAACCACAGTGAAAGATGAAGACTTCGTCGATCAGCTATTGGTCGCCAGCACCCATGATACGATTTTGTGTTTCTCGGATCGTGGTCGTTTGTACTGGATGAAAGTGTATCAGTTACCGCTGGCCTCACGTCAGGCGCGTGGCAAACCAATCGTGAATTTATTACCGCTTGAAGATGGCGAACGCATTACCGCCATTCTGCCGGTTCGTGAATACGAAGAAGGCAAGTATGTCTTTATGGCAACCAAGTTTGGTACGGTGAAAAAAACTGCGTTAACTGAATACTCGCGTCCACGTTCAAACGGCATCATTGCGGTGAACTTGAATGATGGTGATCAGCTGATTGGTGTTGATATCACTGACGGTAGCAGCGAAATTATGTTGTTTTCCGATGACGGTAAAGTCGTGCGTTTCCATGAAAAACAAGTGCGTGGCATGGGCCGTACGGCCACCGGTGTCCGCGGCATTAAGTTGCGTGAGAATGGCTCTGTGGTGTCATTAATTGTACCTAAGGCAGATGGTGCAATTTTGACCGTCACCGAAAACGGTTATGGCAAACGGACCGGCCTTGCAGAGTATCCAGCGAAGAGTCGCGCAACTCAAGGTGTGGTTTCGATCAAAGTTTCTGAACGAAACGGCTTAGTGGTTGGTGCGGTACAAGTGAATGCGCTGGACGAAATTATGTTGATTTCCAACAAGGGCACACTAGTACGGACTCGGGTGAAAGAAGTTTCACAGGTTGGTCGCAATACCGCCGGTGTGATCTTGATCCGTACCCAGGAAGGCGAAAAAGTCGTCGGCGTGCAACGTATCGACGAAATTCAGGATCAGGAGGAGCTTGCTGCAGCAGAAGCTGAAGTGGCACAACTGGATCAACAAAACGTGGTCGACGTTGAAGTTGAACCGGACGATTCTGAAGAATAATCAATCGGTCACAATGGGCGCTTCGGCGCCCATTTTTTTGCCTGATATTCGACCTGAAGCCTTAACGATGATGTTGAATTCTGCACTTTGGGTAATTTCCACTTTCTGCGCAATTCGATTTACGGTAGAGTGTTTGTTCAAACTTATTAAAGCCATCCAGATGGCGATTAACTGCTGCGATGACCCGATAGATACTCATCTACAGCAGAGCCAGCTCCACGCCAGGCACTTTCAAAATCCAACAACTGAACGAGGAAATCATGACAACTTATAATTTTTGCGCAGGTCCGGCGATGTTGCCAACAGAAGTGATGTTGCAGGCGCAAGAAGAATTAATTAACTGGCATGGTCGTGGCTGCTCCATTATGGAGATGAGTCATCGCGGCAAAGATTTTATGGCGGTTGCCGCAAAAGCTGAACAAGATTTACGGGATTTGCTGCAGGTACCCGCCAACTATAAAGTGCTGTTTATGCATGGCGGTGGTCGGGGACAGTTCTCTGCGGTGCCGCTGAATTTAATGCAAGCTGGTAAAAACGCCGATTATATTGTCTCCGGCGCTTGGTCAAAAGCCGCGGCGGAAGAAGCGGTGAAGTTTGGCACTATCAATACACAGCAAATTCAACAGAAAATTGATGGGATCCGTACTTTAGTCCCAGCGCAGGAGTGGCAGCTCGATCCAAACGCTAGTTTTGTTCATTTTTGCCCGAACGAAACCGTCGACGGCATGGAATTTACTGGCTTACCAACAACGCAAATCCCACTGGTTGTTGACCTGTCGTCCACCATTTTGTCCAGACCGATTGATGTGAGTAGCTATGGCGTTATATATGCCGGTGCACAAAAAAACATCGGTCCGTCAGGGCTGACGCTGGTTATCGTGCGGGAAGATTTACTGCCAGCAAAAGGCACAAATATTCCGGCAGTACTGGATTATCGTTTAGCCGCCGAAAATGACTCGATGTTCAATACACCGCCAACCTATGCCTGGTATCTAGCAGGGTTGGTATTCGACTGGTTAAAACGCCAGGGCGGGGTTGAAGCAATGGGTAAAATAAATCAGCAAAAGGCGCAAACGCTTTATGGCTATATCGATCACAGTGATTTTTATCGTAATGATGTCGCGCCGCAATATCGCTCGACGATGAATGTGCCATTTTTATTGGCCGACGATCGACTAAACGACCTGTTCGTGACTGAATCTGAAGCCGCTGGTTTGCTGGCGTTAAAAGGCCATCGGATGGTCGGTGGCATGCGCGCCAGTATCTATAATGCGATGCCACTAGCAGGTGTACAAACGTTAGTAACTTTTATGAAAGAATTCGAGCGGGTGCACGGCTAATGAAAACTTTAACGCTTGCTCATGTTAAAAAAGTCGAAGGCACAGTTCATCTACCCGGTTCGAAAAGTATTTCCAATCGCGTGCTGTTACTCGCCGCACTGGCCACGGGGGAAACCCGGATCAGCAATTTACTACACAGTGAAGATGTCGAACATATGCTGAACGCCCTGACGCAGCTTGGGGTGAAGTATCAACTATCAGAGAGTAAAACTGAATGCAAAGTGCAGGGGCTCGGCGGATTATTCTGCGTTGATGAACCGCTGGAATTGTACCTCGGTAATGCTGGTACTGCGATGCGTCCTTTAACTGCAGCGCTTGCCGCATCCAACGTGGATGTGACCTTGACCGGCGAGCCGCGCATGTATGAACGGCCGATAGGACATTTAGTTGATGCGTTAGCCCAGTGGCAGTGCGACATAGGCTACCTGGGAGCAAAAGATTACCCGCCGCTGCAGATCCGAGGCAAAGCTTTAACTGCCGGTTTGATAAAAATTGACGGCAGTGTTTCAAGTCAGTTTTTAACCGCAGTATTGATGGTCGCACCGTTATTGGTCGGCGATTCGACCATTGAAATCACTGGCGAGCTTGTATCCAAACCGTATATTGATATTACTTTGGCGTTAATGGCACGCTTCGGCGTTGTGGTTGTTAACGAGAACTATCAGCGTTTTGTCGTGAAAGGTTCGCAGCAATATCAGGCGCCCGGTGATTTCCTCGTGGAAGGAGATGCGTCCTCCGCCAGTTATTTTCTGGCAGCGGCAGCTATTGCTGGAGGCACAATTAAAGTCACTGGGATTGGTAAAAATGCGGTGCAAGGGGATATCCACTTTGCCGATGCTTTACAAGCGATGGGTGCACACGTTGATTGGGGATTTGATTACATCTCGGTTACGCGAGACCAATTAAATGGTATTTCGCGTGATTATAATGCAATCCCAGATGCCGCGATGACCATTGCCACTGCGGCAGTGTTCGCGGCTGGACCAACACTGATTAGTAACGTTTATAACTGGCGAGTCAAAGAAACTGATCGCTTAGCCGCCATGGCGACTGAGTTGCGTAAAGTGGGTGCTATTGTTGAGGAAGGTCACGATTATATTAGGATTGAGCCCCCAAAAATGATCAAGCATGCCAGCATAGCTACCTATAACGACCATCGGATGGCGATGTGTTTTTCAATGCTGGCATTTGCTGAATGTGGGGTGACCATCGAAGATCCTGATTGTACCCGCAAAACATTTCCTGAATATTTTGATGTATTTGCATCGCTGTCAGCAAAAAACGCGTAACCAGGTTGGTTACGCATTTCCAAGCCAATTTTCCGCGTAAACAGCGCTTTTTGTCACAATTGTCTGTATAATGCCGCCACTTTAATGGCTGTAGCATTTCTTGGAGGCATAATGACGCAAGCGCCGGTGATTACCATCGATGGACCTGGTGGTTCAGGCAAAGGCACAATTTGCCGTTTAATTGCCCAAAAACTTGGTTGGCATCTCTTAGATAGTGGCGCTATCTACCGGGTTTTAGCGTTGGCTGCCATTCACCACAACATTGTCCCCGAAGATGAAGAAGCGCTGCAACCGCTTGCTGCGCATCTTGATGTGCAATTTAGCTGCGATGAACTTTGCAACGTTAAAATCATACTCGAAGGCGAGAACGTGACGCATACTATCCGCACTGAACAAGTCGGCTCTGTGGCATCCAAAATTGCATCCTTGCCGCGTGTTCGAGAAGCATTGTTACGTCGTCAACGAGCATTTAGAGAAAACCCAGGCTTAGTAGCCGACGGCCGTGACATGGGCACCGTTGTTTTTCCTGGTGCTGAAGTGAAGATTTTCTTAACCGCAGATGCTCAGGAGCGCGCTAACAGACGTTATTTAGAGTTGAAACAAAAGGGACATGATGTTAACATCGGCGACCTTTTGAGCGAAATTCAGACAAGAGACGAGCGCGATATGAACCGCGCTGTAGCACCGTTAATACCTGCTGCCGACGCTTACTTGTTAGATTCGACCAACAAATCCATTGATCAAGTGCTGCAAGAGGTACTGAGCTTCGTCAAGAAGCAACTGAACCAGGCCTAAGGCGCACTTTGGACAGCCCCAGACAAGGATTGTTTGAGGTAAATTAAGCAACCCCACTTTATTCGGATTGAAAGTGGTGCAACTAACTGAAACAGTGAAAAATGACTGAAAATTTTGCACAATTATTTGAGGAAAGCCTCAAGACTATCGAAACTCGTCCAGGTTCAATCGTTAAAGGTAGAATCGTAGCTATTCATAAAGATGTCGTACTGGTTGACGCCGGTCTGAAATCTGAAGCTGCTATTCCGGTTGAACAATTCAAAAACCTGGCTGGCGAGATTGAAGTGAGCGTTGGTGATATCATCGACGTGGCTCTAGATGCAGTTGAAGATGGTTTCGGTGAGACATTACTGTCTCGTGAGAAAGCCAAACGTCACGAATCTTGGGTACGCCTGGAAAAAGCTTGTGAAGACAAAGTTACCGTTATCGGTGTTATCACAGGTAAAGTTAAAGGCGGTTTCACTGTCGAAGTTGACGGTATCCGTGCATTCCTGCCTGGTTCATTAGTCGACGTACGTCCAGTACGTGACACTCTGCACTTAGAACACAAAGAACTTGAGTTCAAAGTCATCAGATTAGACCAGAAGCGCAACAACGTTGTTGTTTCACGTCGTGCTGTGATCGAATCTGAAAGCAGTGCTGAGCGCGATACTCTGTTGCAAAACCTGGAAGAAGGCATGGAAGTCAAAGGTATCGTTAAGAACCTGACTGACTACGGTGCATTCGTAGATTTAGGTGGCGTAGACGGCTTACTGCACATCACTGACATGGCTTGGAAACGCGTTAAGCACCCAAGCGAAATTGTCAATGTTGGCGACGAAATCCCGGTAAAAGTTCTGAAATTCGACCGCGAGAAACAACGTGTTTCTTTAGGTCTGAAACAGATGGGCGAAGATCCGTGGGCCGCTATCGCTTCACGTTACCCAGAAGGTGCTCGCATCACTGGTCGCGTAACCAACCTGACAGATTACGGCTGCTTCGTTGAAATCGAAGAAGGCGTTGAAGGTCTGGTACACGTTTCAGAAATGGACTGGACCAACAAAAACATCCACCCATCTAAAGTTGTTAACTTAGGTGACTCAGTGGAAGTAATGGTTCTGGAAATCGACGAAGAACGTCGTCGTATTTCTTTAGGTCTGAAACAATGTAAAGCCAACCCATGGGAAGAGTTCGCGAAGGGCTTCAACAAGGGTGACCGCGTTTCAGGTAAAATCAAGTCAATCACTGACTTCGGTATCTTCATCGGTCTGGACGGTGGTATCGACGGTCTGGTTCACTTATCAGACATCAGCTGGAACTCTACCGGTGAAGACGCGGTTCGCGAATTCAAGAAAGGTGACGAAGTTTCTGCCGTGGTACTGCAAGTTGACCCAGAGCGCGAGCGTATCTCTTTAGGCATCAAGCAATTAGACGAAGACCCGTTCAACGGCTACCTTGCTGATAACAAAAAAGGTGCTATCGTTAAAGGCAACGTGACTGCTGTTGACGCTAAAGGCGCTACAGTTATGCTGGAAGGCGGCGTTGAAGGTTATGTTCGCGTATCAGACATCGCTCGTGAGCGTATCGAAGATGCAACAACAGTGCTGAAAGTTGGTGAAGAAGTTGAAGCTCGCCTGATGGGTGTTGACCGCAAAAACCGCGTGATCAGCCTGTCAATCAAAGCCAAGTTCGAAGCTGAAGAAAAAGAAGCTATGGACACTATCAAAAAGCAAGATGATGCTGACTTTGGTGGTAACGCTATGGCTGAAGCATTCAAGGCAGCTCAAAAAGCTGACTAATTTATGCTGAAGTAAATCGGTTGGGGGATTAACCCCAACCGAATTCTCCAGAGAAAAATCTAAGCGGAGGGTCTATGACCAAATCTGAATTGATCGAAAAACTTGCTAGTGATTTCCCTCACGTCCAAGTCAAGGATGTTGAGTCGTCAGTAAAAGAGATCCTTGAGCAGATGGCTGGGTCTTTGGCCGCCAACGAGCGTATTGAGATCCGTGGTTTTGGTAGTTTTTCTCTGCATTACCGTGCACCGCGTGTTGGACGTAACCCAAAAACTGGTGACAAAGTCGAACTTGACGGTAAATATGTCCCGCATTTTAAACCAGGAAAAGAATTACGCGATCGGGTAAAAACAAATACCTGATTATGGACGTCTTTAGCACTAATCCTACACGATGCAGGCGGAGTTGGGCTTGAGAAAACTTGTTTATATATTTTTTTTTATTACGTTGCTAGTGGTTGGACTATTTTTTGGTTCTATCAATCAACAGGTTGCAGAACTCAACTATTTTATTGCTAAAACAGAACTTAGAGTGGTTGATATAGCGTTATTGTTCTTACTCCTTGGTTTTGTCATTGGTCTTAGTTTATCCATATCAATTTTATTCAAGCTAAAAACCAAACGCTGGTTTGCCAGAACTGTCGGTAAGTCCTGACTGTTATGGTTGAGTTGCTTTTTTTGTTATTGCCGATAGCTGCTGCTTACGGTTGGTTTTATGGTCGTAACAGTTTGCGGCGCGAAGAGTTAAAAGGCAAAGCTCATGTTGCCAAGAACCTTTCTTCTGGATTAAATTTCTTACTCACCGATCAAGAAGATAAAGCAATCGAGCAGTTGTTGCAGCTGTTAGATATTGAAGCTGCAACTATTGATACTTATCTAGCCCTCGCCAATTTATTCCGTCGTCGTGGCGATTGGGATAAAGCCATTCGGATCCATGAAAAACTGCACCATCTTAAACTTCCTAAATCGCAGGCTCAGCAAATTCAGCTCGAATTGGCTAATGATTACTTTTCGGCAGGGCTTTACGATCGCGCTGAAAAATTACTGACAGAATTAGTACATGCTGAACATCTGCGCGAAAAAACTCTCAAATTGTTGTTTACGTTATTTATTGCGACTCATGAATGGCATAAAGCGGTGTCGTTTAGCCAGGATGTCGATAAAACCGATTCAAAGTCGTTACGAATTGCCATCGCTAATATGCGCTGCCTTGATCAGCAAAAGCCGATGGATGCCTTTTCGCTACGCCTATTAAGTCAACAATACCCACAAGCGATACGGCCGAAGTTTGAATTGGCACAATTATTATTAAAGCAACAGCTACCGGATGAGGCTGCTGTTGCTTTTAAAGCTGTATTACAGCAAAAACCTCAGTGGGCGGCTGAAATACTGCCAGGTTTGGCGCAATGTCAACTGCCTTCGGCCGAGTGGTACCAGCTCCTTAGTCAGCTAGCTCACAAGCAAAAAAACATTACTGCCACTATTTATTTAGCAGACTGGCTGATGCAGACTGGCTCCCCGGCCGCAGGTGAACAATTATTATTGGAAAAGCTGCAACAAAAACCGAACATCCGTTTATTTCAACGGTTATTGCAATTGCGTCAAATCACTGAGCCAGAGCATCGTGCGGCATTAAATTCAGTCGAGTTGCTCGTGAACGCTTATTTGGATACAAAAATTTTATTCAGTTGCCGAAGTTGTGGTTTTAAAACCCGTCAACCCTATTGGCTGTGCCCGTCGTGCCAGCAGTGGGAAACGGTAGAACCGCTTTCCGGCATCGATGGTCGTTAATCGCAAAGGTTTAGCTTATGAAGAATAGCCCAATCGTCGTCGCCCTCGACTTTGAACAGAAATCTGCCGCATTAGATCTGGTCAGTCAATTAGATCCCGCCTTATGTCGCTTAAAAGTCGGCAAAGAAATGTTTACCCATTTTGGTCCGGATTTCATTACTGAATTACAACAGCGTAAATTTGAGATTTTCCTTGATTTAAAATTTCACGATATTCCAAATACAGTCGCCAAGGCGGTACAAGCAGCCGCCGATTTAGGTGTTTGGATGGTCAATGTGCATGCAAGTGGTGGCAGCCGAATGATGAATGCAGCACGCGAAGCATTGCAAAAATACGGCGATGATAAACCACTATTAATTGCGGTAACGGTGCTGACATCGATGGAACAAAGCGATTTAACCGAAATTGGTATTCAGGCAACACCCGCCGAACAAGTGGCGCGGCTGGCTGGGTTAACGGAAAAAGCCGGTTTGGATGGTGTTGTTTGTTCAGCCCAAGAGGCCGCTTTATTAAAACAGCAATTTGGCCAGGATTTTTGTTTAGTAACTCCGGGGATTCGGCCTGAATTTGCACAAGCGGATGATCAGAAACGGGTTATGACTCCTAAACAAGCGTTAGCTGTGGGTGTCGATTATTTAGTGATCGGGCGTCCAATTACCAAAGCTGCCGATCCACTCGCCGCATTGCAGGCGATTTACCACGAAATTCAACTGCACTAATGTCGCTGTTTGACTTTTAGCCCGCCTGAACTCATTTTTACCCAGCCTCGGAATAAAGACCAATAGCAATCAACTGCTGTTGGTCGAGCCTGGTAATTCGCTATACTAGCCATGGCTTGTCGTCACTTTCCAAACTCTGATTTTTCAACATTGCCAATGGATGTTATCAACAAAGGAATTATGTATTGGATGCTGTAAACCTTAGTATTCTGCTCGCTGGTGCCTTATTTTCGTTAAGCATTGTCGCGACCCTTATTTCTGCGCGTTTTGGCGCCCCGTTATTATTGATTTTTTTAGTCATGGGTATGCTCGCTGGGGAAGAGGGTTTACTCGGCATCAAATTTTCAAGTCCTGATGTCGCTTTATTGATTGGCTCGATAGCGCTGGTGATTATCCTGTTTGATGGCGGCATGCGTACCCATCCAGAACGTTTTAAAGTTGTGCTTGCGCCATCGGCTGCGCTCGCTACCGTCGGAGTTGTGCTCACCTGCGCCATTTTAGGCCTCGGCGCCATGTATTTATTTAACTTAACACTGTTAGAAGGTTTGCTGCTGGGAGCAATCTTAAGTTCGACTGACGCGGCGGCTGTTTTTTCTATTTTCCAGTCAGCAGGTCTTAATATTAAAGAGCGGGTGGCCTCAACGCTCGAAATTGAGTCGGGTAGTAATGACCCGATGGCGGTGATGCTTACGTTCACGTTAGTCGGCGTAGTTGCCGGCAGTTCGGATGTGAACTGGCTACTGGTTGTTGGCTTTTTCCAACAAGCGGTTGTTGGCGCATTGGCGGGTTTTGGTGGCGGTAAGCTGTTTATTTGGTTATGCCGCAAATTGCCGCTTGGCAGTGCATTTTTTACACTATTTGCCGTTTCGTATGCGTTATTGATCTATGGCGGCGCGAACTTATTTGGTGGTAGTGGATTTTTAGCGGTCTATCTTGCCGGTTTTTTAATTGGCAATGCTCGATTGGCACAAGTGCAATATATCCTGCGTATGCACGACGGCCTCGCTTGGCTGAGCCAAATTGTGATGTTTCTGATGCTCGGTTTATTAGTGACTCCGAGTAAATTACTCGAACATGCCGTTCCTGCTTTATTGCTGGCGTTATTAATGATTTTTGTGGCGCGACCGGTGGCGGTGTTTTTTAGTTTATTGCCGTTTCACTATCCCAAACGGGATCAACTTTTTATTAGTTGGGTTGGTTTGCGTGGGGCGGTGCCGATTATTTTAGCCTTGATCCCGTGGATTTCAGGCATTGCAAATAGCGATTTATATTTTAATGTAGCGTTTTTTGTCGTAATAGTGTCGTTATTAATTCAAGGCTGGTCGATTGCACCTGTCGCGCGCTGGTTAAAACTGCAGGTGCCAAAAGAACCCGGCCCAGATTTTGTGATGTCGTTAGAAGCAATCGCTAGCAACGATGTATTACAAGTGCTGGCTTTTGAAGTCAGTGCCGACTCCGCCGTGGTGGACGCGCAGTGGCAAAAACTACCGGTACCATCGACGGTCCAATTTCTTGGTTTGGTTAGAGAGAGTGAATGGATCCAAATGGCCGATTGTGCAAACTTTAAAGCGTTTGACACCATCATGGTGCTGGCAAAGGCGGCCGACAGTGCAAAACTAAGTGATATCTTGTCGAGTTATGCGGCAGAGGCGACATTAAGTAAACAAGACTTCTTCGGCGAATTTGTGTTGAATGGCCAAATTAGTTTGTCGGATTTGGGGGAGTTTTATACCATTGATTTTGCTTCACTTGACCCTCAGCAATCTATCTCTGAATACATCACCACCACCTTCCATCGTCGTGTTGTGGTGGGTGATAGCCTACAACTTGATCAATTAGTATTAACTGTGAGGCAAATGAATGAGCACGATCTGATTTTACAGGTTGGTATTAAACCAGCGTAGCAGCACGCTCACACATATTCCATGACTACAACGCGTCGAGTGTTGCTGGGACTGTAGCCGCGGTCATGGGGACCTTTGACAGGTGTAAGCTTGACTGCTGTTGCAAAAATTTCGGATGATATTTTTCCAGCAATGCCCAAAGCACAGCAACCGTCTTTAAATCAAGTTCACCAGTTAGCTGCTCTGGGACAAAATGGCGTTGAAAGGCGAGTAAATAGGCGCGGCTTTGCGCATCGTGTTGACCTGTGATCGTCACGCCATACCCATAATGGCGCAGTGCCTGTTGTACTGTTTTAATCTCTGGCAACTTATTGATATTTTTCCAGTATTTAAGCATCACGCCATTGTCATACCAAGCACCAACCCCATTTGCGGCCAGCCATTGCCATGGAAATCGGCTGCCTGGATCTTGTTTACGCAGTGGCACAACATCGCTGTGGCCAAGCACGCGGGTAGGGCTGATGTCGCGATTTCGCTGCAGTATATCCTTTAATAAAACCAGCAGCAGTTGCAATTGCACCGGATCAAAATCGGCGGCGATACATAGTTCGGCAATTTGTTGCAGCTGATTTGACTGTTTTTCGCACCAGCTTTGATTGACTAATTCAATGCCAATAGATTGGTCATTTAATCCAATACGGTCTTCCCATTGACTGTCACCAGCGTGCCAGGCTCGTTGCTGCTCTGGCACTAACTGATAGACCTTTAAGGCGCTGTGTGATGGGTAACTGGCATCAGCCGACTCTGGGATCAGGTAGTGTGCGCTGACCGGCCTGTCACTCGGCTTTGTTAATATCTGCAACGATTGCTGCCAGTTGCCAGCGGTGTAATGAATAATGACGAACCGGACGCGATCATTGCGGTTTTCTGACAAGTATTGCTGGTCAATAGACACCAATGAAGGATTTTGACTACAGCCACTCAGCAGTAGCAGCAATGTGCACACGAGGCAGGGTAAGCGAAGCCGATGCCGGCTAGGTGAGCTACGCTCGACAGTGTTACTTTGAATTCGATGATCGGCCACATTAAACCCTCTCTGCTATACATTGCTGCATATTGCATTGCTGCCCATTACATTGCTGCAAACTGCATTGCTGCACCTAGCTGTAGTTGTATTGTCGCCCAGCTGGTGAAAAAAATCCGCAGCAGCGCTCATAGATAAACCATTTGCGCCAGCAAACGAAAACATTGCATCTCGAAAGTGTCCGCGCTAGTTTAATCTCAGCAAAGGGTTATTGTGCCACAGCGATAGTTGGAAATCGCCGTTATCGCTGTGGTCTCTTACATCGAAACTTCGATCATCGCCATGGATTTTTGTTATGAACCGCTCTGACTACCCGCTCATTCGCCAAGCCAGTGAGAACTCCATCCTGATTTATCTTGCCGCAACAGCAGATCCCAAAGTGCTGACCCAAATCCAATGGCTAACCAACCAACTTCGTTTGCACCTTGGCGCCTTGCTGCAAAATATCGTGCCTTCATATAATTCAATTTTGTTGGTCTACGATTTTTTGCTGTTAGATCAAACCCAATTGCAGCTTTGTATTACTGATTTGCTTGCTCAGTTAAATGATATCGAAACTGATCGGTTAGAGCCATTGAACGCAATGGCTGGAAGAATCATAGAGTTGCCGTGTTATTACAGCTCCGAGTCCGGACCTGATTTAACGATTGTTGCCAAGCAGCATGGGCTGACAGTGCCCGAGGTTATCAAGAGACATAGCAATCAGCTTTATCAGGTGTACGCCATTGGTTTTGCGCCCGGTTTTGCCTATCTCGGCTGGGTCGACGACAGTATCGCCACGGCGCGCTTAAAAACACCAAGACTAAAGGTTCCAGCTGGCAGCGTTGCGATAGCGGATCGGCAAACCGCAGTTTATCCAAGTTTATCGCCAGGCGGTTGGAATTTAATCGGCAACTGTCCAATTGCATTATTTGATCTCAATCGCGAACCCGTCATGCCATTAAGTATTGGTGATGCAGTACGTTTTATACCCATTGAACGTGCTGAATATCTACACCTAGGAGGCTGCTAATGGCAAAACAGTCGGCTTTATTATTGCAAAAAGTGAATGTGTTTACGCAACTGCAGGATTTAGGGCGTTTTGGCGCCGCCAGTTTCGGTTTGACCCAAGGTGGCGTGGTTGATGTTACCTCCGCCCGCATCGCCAACGCACTCGTTGATAACGATGCCAACACTGCCTTACTTGAAATAGGGCTCGGCGCTATTCAAATCCGCGCGATAGGTGGACAAACCATTGCCGTGACGGGCGCCGCCATGCCGCTTTTGCTCAATGGGAAGCCGGTGGCCCGGTATAACAGTTTGCAATTAGGAGATGGCGATCAACTTGATATTGGCTATAGCAAGAATGGCGCCCGTTGTTACTTGGCGATTGCCGGCGGTTTTGAGGTCAAACCGGTACTGGGGAGTGTGGCAACGGTCTTGCGTGAAGGTATTGGAGGTATCAATGGCCAAGCACTGCAAAATGGCATGTCATTGGCGGTTGGTAGTGCAGAGTTAACAAACTTGGCACACCGGGCTTTGCCTTATCAATTTCAGCTCAAGCCCAAAACAATGCAAAATGTGACCTTTGTTATCGGCGCGCAGCAGGCGGAACTTGGCGCTGAAGTGCTGGCAAAATTTCAGTCGAACATCTATCAGGTGTTGCCAATGTCAGATCGGATGGGGATGCGTTTGCTCGGGACAACGTTGCCGGTGCCAAGCCAGGCCATGCTGTCTGAAGGCATTTGTTTGGGGGCAATTCAGCTACCGCCTGATGGTCAACCTATTGTCATGCTCAATGATCATCAGACGATTGGCGGTTACCCTAAACTGGGCGCGGTTACTCGGCTTGGCGTCAGTGCATTAGGCCAATGTCGGCCGGGTAATTTAGTGCGTTTTGTAGCCGTCTCACTTGTGCAGGCAATTGAAACGGCTCGACAACATGAACGTTGGTTAAGTACTTTAGAGCAGCAGATCCGTGATACTGAACTCTCAAACATTTAAGTCTTTAGACGCTTAAACGTTTGCAAGAAAAAATGAGCAATAGCAAAATGCTTCTTTATTTATTGCTCTGCCAACTGTTGTACCCATCGCTCTAACAACGGCCGGCCTTTGGCTGTTGCCTGCGCTGAATTGACAAAACCCACAAAAATCCACGGTTGGTTGTGCCGATCCCAAACATAACCAGCCAAAGCGGTGACATCACGCAATGACCCGGTTTTTAAACGCGCTCTTTGATAGGCGGCGCCTTGTCGAAAACGTTGCTTCAAAGTACCGTCAACACCTGCTAACGGCAAACTCGCAACAAATTCGGCGCTGTAGGTACTCGACCAACTTGCCTTGAGCACCGCGGCAAGTTGCTGGACGCTTATTTTTGCTGTGCGCGAAAGGCCAGAGCCGTTGTCGACTACCATTCCGCTGGTTGAAATGTGATGTGCCGATAACCAACGTTCGACTTGCTGGTCAGCCGATTGTAAGGTGGTTATGGCGGTGGTCACGTCAGTAGTCATGTCGGTAGTCACCACGGCAAGATTTGCATATACCAAACGGGCTAAGGCATTGTCAGAAAATTTATTGATGCGATACACAATTTCAGGCAACGGACGTCCAACATGCTGCACCACTAATTGGCTATCGGCTGCTGCTTGATGAAATAACAACTGATTCCCAATAGTCCCACCGAGTTGCCGCCAATAACTTTGCACGGCCAGCTGAACATTGACGTCACGATCGAGCAGTTCTAGCTGACCTTGCCATTGGCAGTTCGCTGGAAATTCACCACCGATCTTTAGTCGCAAAGGCTTAGTCGAATGTTGTTCAAATTCATGTTGTTCAAGCACAATGTGTTGCTGATGAATGGAAAAATCTGCACATGGGCCTGCTACCGGTTTTAATGCTGAGACATCAAGTTGCACCGCCGGCCACGCCGGGCTGAACCAGCCTTGCACTTTACCGGCAACGGCAGAAAGTGATAACCAATGCATATTTTGCTGCAGCATCAGCGGATCAGGCACATGGTTGTAACGAGCTCTCGGTGCATCATCAAAAGGCGCTGCGTCAGCTGCGGGCCGACTGGGTAGAAATAGGCTTCGGTCAAGTTGCAAACCCTGTGGAATATGGCGAATGCCCTGATCATAAAGTTGTTGCAGCATAAAACTCAGTTCACCATAACTAAGATCGGTATCGCTTAGACCTTGGAGTATCAGCGGCTTGGATAACGTCTGACGTGCAACGTCCTCCTTTGCCACGAGCAAGCGGCTCTCGCCACGCCAATTCACACCTAAGCTATCTAATGCGACGGCGGTTGTGAGCAATTTCATCGTCGATGCCGGTTGCATGGGGCGATCGCCAGCCAACGACAGCGTCGCCCCTTGACCTGAAACTGGCATCATGATGACCGAGACGTCAGCGGGCGATAAACCGGCGGCCAGCACATCTTGCTGCAACTGAAATTTTGGTGTGCTACTACAAGCACTCAATAACAGGGTCAGCAGCAAGCATCGAGCAGCAGCCATTTGACCACGATATTTATGCGAGCTCTGGTAGGGGCCTTGTGCGGAATGTTTCATAATGCAGGTGTTAGCTCCGGTAATTGCCATGCCTGTTGTAATAATTGATATTCTTGTTTTGGCATAAGTACATAAATCGGGTGTTTTGCCGGATCTAACCAACCTAGCAGGGCGCTCAACTGTAGCTCTGGCATTGCGGTACAACCTGCAGTGGCTGTCACTGGCGATTGCCAGACATGCATAAAAATACAGCTGCCGGCGCCGGGTATATGCGCTGGATTGTGATCGATAAAAAGGCCGCGCAGATAAGCTTGATCGCCATTTAAATGAAGATCACGACGCATCGGCTCGGTACTATCTTGCACCCATTCTGGCTGAAACTGACTGCGGTTGACCGTCTGGTTATAAAGCGGTGACGATGGGACATCAATGCAAAAATCGTCCAGTTGCATGGCTTGGTAGGGCATCAGCGTGGTAATCGATGGCGCATATCCAAAGGCCGCACTAAGTTGAAATACCCCGGCTGGCGCTCGGCCATCACCTTCAACTTTTTGCACACCGGGCTGCGCGGGATGTAAACCTAAACCCCAAGCGAGGCCCTTTTTGCCTAAGGTAACCGAGCCCGTGATTGGCTTGGCAAGCCAGCGCTGCTGTTGTTTTTCAAAGCTATACAGCTGCCCCTGTGTTGAATGCCAATGCTCGCTAATCACGACAATCAGTTGCCTGGAATGGCCATCTAGCAGGGCAACCGGTAGAGCAACTGGCTTGCCCCTTGCGGTCGTAAACTGACTACAACCTGCGAGCAACAAAGCCAATATCGCGAGTTTTTGCATGAAATCTCCATCAAAACCAATCGGTTGTGGTTGCTGGTTGTGTTTCTGTCGACCCTCAGTATACTGAAGGCAATCCATTGATAGCCAGAGACTTTCAGGCTTGAAACCTATTCTTTTGACTAGATTGCGCCAACAACTAGCTATTGGCTGCTTGCTCGGAATGATCTTGGCGCTGCCAGCGTGTCGCAACCTTGTGTCACCACAACAGCATCAACCAGTCACCAAAAACACCGAGTTGCCCACATCGGCTTTGCCACCTTCGCACCAGCAGTTTCAAACCGATATACCGTTATTAACGGAAGCACATCTACAGCTTGAATATTGGCTTGATAAAACCAGCGCTGCCGAGCAACGTTTATTAAACCCAATCGACATCGAACGCTTTAACCAACATTTGATTCAGACGTTGCCTGAGGTAACCGATCTATTTGTGGCGCCAGATGTTTATCATGCTACCCAGATACAAAAATTTATTCTTAAGGTGAGCCATCCATCAACCAACCCCAGATACTTTCGAAGCGGTGTGCAGCTCGACCGCCAACACTGGCTAAAGCTGGAGCAAAGTTTAGCCTTATCACAAATTGCCGCTCAGGTACCGCTCCAGTTTGCCTTGGTCACTCGCCGTGGCAAGCTGCGTAGTTTTCCGACCGCTGAACCGGTTTATAGCCATCCGGCCGAACAAAACTTGGATCGTTTTCAGGAAACTGCGGTATTCCCAGGCGAAGCGTTACAGGTGCTTCATATAAGCTTGGATCAACAGTGGGCCTTTGTACGAAATTATCACTACAGCGGCTGGCTGGCGCGTGAACATATTGCGATGGCGCCCAAGTCGGTCGTCCAGCAGTTTGCCAACAGTTCCGACTTTATTCTGGTAACCGGCGCCAGCGCGTCAACGAATGTCAGCCCTGAATTGCCAGCAGCATCGGCGGTGCAGCTTGATATGGGCGTCAAACTGCCGCGCGTCCGACACCACGACGCGGTCATCAATGGCCAAAATGCCAGTTTTAGTTATGTCGTGTTACTGCCTATTCGTCAACCAAACGGCCAGCTGCAACTAGTACATGCACTCATTTCCAGAAATCAGGACTTAGCACAACAGTATCTACCCCTGACGCAGGCGAATATTTTACGCCAATCCTTTAAATTTCTGGGCGAACGATACGGTTGGGGACATGATTTAAACGGCCGTGACTGCTCTGGCTTTATTGTGCAAATTTACCGTAGTTTTGGGTTTATATTGCCGCGCAACACCAGTAGCCAAGGCCAAGCTGGTTTTGGCGCCGAGTTGAGGCTAACTGCTGCCAGCACGACCAGACAGCAGCGTTTAGTGGCACTCAAACAGGCGCAAGCCGGCGATCTTATTTTTATTCCTGGCCACGTGATGCTGGTACTGGGTCAAGAAAATGGCGAGATTTTTGTGATCCATGATGTGGCGGGTTTACGCTACTATCGCGCCGATGGCAGCTTCTACCACTCGGTACTCAATGGCGTCAGTATCACGCCGTTATCACCGCTACAGAAAAATCCGCAGCACTCATATATTGATGGCATCTATATGCTGAAAAGTATCGGCAGGCAGCTTTATGATCCGCAAGCAGATTAACTGCGTTCACCTCACAGAGCCATAAGCGACAACATGAGTGACAACATGAGTGACAACATGAGTATCGATATAAGTGACGATATAAGTGAATACGCGAGTGACGCCATGCAAATCCGCCTTAAAAACGCTCAAGTAAGTGCCGGATTAAGTTGCCTGCATCCACAGCCATGATATCAACGGGGATGGCGAAGCGGCGCCGACAGGGGGGATCGAAAGCGCTGATCAAAGCAGTGCTCGAAATAGCGGTCAACAATCAGCGGCAACTAGCGACCGGCAGTGCCGGCTTTTCTGCGTCCAATTAAACTTCATAAACCTCATCATTTTGCGCAAAAAAAGCCAGAGTATGGAAACCCTGGCCCTATATTCACTGCAAAACATTACTTTTACTTTTCAGCGAATGAGCGCTAAGTAGCTAGCGCTGATCAGCCAATTAAACTTGCCGCCGCAAACGCTAGCAAATACGCCAGTGCGCCATAACCGACAACCAAACCTAGCACTAATTTGGTACTGCCCGTTTCAGCTTTTAACGTTGCAACTGTCGCGACACACTGCAATGCCACGACGTAAAATAACAAAATACCAATGCCAGCGCCGAAGGCCAAGCCATCTTGCTGAATGTTGGCCGCGAGCCCGGAAATATTTTCATCCGCACCTTCAATGCCAAACAGCGTGCCCAAGGCGCCAACAAATACTTCCCTTGCCAAAAATGACATTAAAATTGCAATGCCATAACGCCAATCGATACCCAGTGGGGTAAATATCGGTTCGATAAAGTGTCCGATTTGTCCAAGGTATGAATATTCAAGACCACCGGCATCTGATGGGAAATAACCCAGCACCCAAATGCCCAGCGAGACGAAAAAAATCACCGGGCCGGCACGGTAGATAAACTGTTTTGCGCTTTGCACCACCCGAAGGATCAACGGCTTCCAGTGTGGTAAACGGTAAGTCGGAAGTTCCAAAATAAACGGCATATCCGATTTGACATCATTCTGATTGGCTGTGCGAGACAGCACCAAACTAACGAGTAATGCGCTTAGAATGCCAAACAGATACAACGAAAAAAATGCCACACCTTGGAGGTTAATCAGGCCACCGAAATATTGTTGCTGCGGGATCAATACGCTCACCAGCAACGCATACACCGGCAACCTCGCCGAGCAGGACATCAATGGAATAGTCAACATGGTAATCAGCCGCTTGCGAGGTGATTCAATGGTCCGCGCTGCCATAATTGCCGGAATTGCACAAGCATGGGCCGATAAATATGGAATAAAACTACGACCAGATAAGCCAAAATAACTTAAAGGTCGATGGCAAATTAGCGCAGCGCGCGCCAAGTAGCCACTGTCCTCAAGCAAGCCAATAATCAGCGTCAACACCATAATTTGCGGCACAAATACCAAAAACGATCCAAGGCCGCCAAAAATAGCGTCATTTAAAAAGTCGGTTAACATACCAGGCCCAATAAAGCTGGTGATGGCATGCGATAGGGCACCTAACGCGTCTTCAACGCCATCCATCAGCGGCGTGGCAAAGGTGAAAATACTTTGAAATAACAGAAACATCACCAATAAAAACGCAATACTGCCAGTAACATTATTGAGCATGAAGGCATCAATTCTGTTTTGTGTTTTAAGCACGATACTGGCCTGAATACCGTATTTTTTAGCTAATTTTCGGCTTTGCGCGAGTGGGTTTTTGGTCGTGACATCGGTGAATGATGCGGTAGAGGTGTCGATGCTCTGGCTGGTCGCGGCGGACACCGGCATATTTGCCAGCTGCAACACTTGTTGTTTAAATTCCGTGACCCCTTGTAAAGTTTTGGCCGACAGTGCTGCCACCGGACAATTCAGATCAACAGCTAACGCATCTACATCAATGTGGTGACCAAACCGTTCAACTTCATCAATCATATTCAGCGCAAAGAGCATTTTTTTATTAAAACGCTGCGCCAGTTCCAGCATCTGCATCCCAAACACCAGGCTGCTTTCAAGCCGAGTTGCATCGAGGTTGCAAATAATCAGCGCCGTATTGTCGTCAAGTAATGCCTGATTAATTTTTTCAACCGCAATATCTTCATCGCGAGATAAGGTACTCATCGAATAAGTACCTGGAAAATCGACTAGTTCGAACTGATCAAAGCGACCGGTTTTCAGTTCCACCGTCACACCTGGGAAATTTGCTACTTTTTGTCTTAAGCCAGTCAGTTGGTTAAATAACAAACTCTTACCTGAGTTTGGTTTTCCGACGAGAATAATACGTTTCATAAATTAACCTATGAAGAATACAAAACAACCCTGGAAATAAAATAACGAGGCCTAGCTTTGTGTTTGCCAGTGGACAACCTTGACGCCTCAGCGAGCGTAGGTCTATCAACCGAGTTGAATAAAAATATGGCTGGCAATGTTCTGTTCTAGCGAATAGACACAATCAGCAATCGCGACCACCACAGGCCCATTAAAAGGACTACGGCGCA
>JBBKWN010000017.1:0-41875 GCA_037968955.1 Rheinheimera sp.
TTTCACGTTTTACTTTCTTACTGATGTTTTTTTGCTCTTGCTCAGAAAATGAATCCGCACCCGATCCGAACAAATAATTATCTAATTCAAACTCTTTGAGCAACATTTTGGTATGGAACAGATTTTCCTGATAGACATTCACATCCACCATCTGGAAAGCATTTTTGGTCTGCGCATCCATAAAATTCTGAATTGAATGGATTGGATGATCGATGTAATGCTTTACACCATTCACATCACGGGTAAATCCACGGACCCGGTAATCAATGGTCACAATGTCCGATTCAAAACTGTGGATGAGGTAATTCAACGCTTTGAGCGGTGAAATGACGCCGCAGGTTGATACTTCGATGTCGGCTCTAAACGTACAGATGCCACCATGCGGATGGTGCTCCGGATAGGTATGCACGCAGATATGGCTTTTATCCAAATGCGCAACGATAGCATCTGGCAACGGCCCAGGTCGTTCAGTCGCCACCGGCAACACCACGGCGGCATTCTCAATCGGCTCTTCGCAGACTAAGATAGTCACGCTCGCACCTTGTGGATCATAATCTTGCCGAGCAACATTTAGAATATTCGCACCAATAATATCAACCACTTCACTGAGGATATCGGTCAGACGATCGGCATTATATTGCTCGTCAATGTAAGAAATATATTCTTGCCGATGCTGTTCAGTCGGTGCGTAACAAATATCATAAATGCTGAAACTTAAGCTCTTGGTCAAATTATTAAAGCCATGTAGCTTCAGTTTTTCAAATGGTTTTACCACGGTTTGCGCTCTCCACTGCCCGTTGTTGTTAAGGGCAGTCTAGTGTAGTCAAAAACAACGTCGAACTGTCAGCTGGCTGGTTTTACCAGCGAGGGATGAACGCTGAAGGAGTGTGTCACGGTCATCGCTTGCTGCAGCATAATCGACACCGAACAGTATTTATCGGCTGAAAGGTTTACAGCCCGCTCCACGTGTTTTTCACTGACATCAAAACCTGTCACTTCAAAATGCAGATGAATTTTACTGAACACCCGTGGCACGGTATCGACCCGATCGCCAGTTAAGACCACCCGGCACCCTGTCACTTGTTGTTTGGCTTTTTGTAAGATGCTGACCACATCGACTGACGAGCAAGCACCAGCCGCCATCAGCAGTGTTTCCATCGGCGTCGGCGCAACACCTTCGTCTTTATTGGAGTCGAACATCACCGCATGCCCGCTGCCAGAACGACCAATAAAACTGCTGTCGCCAGCCCAAGATACGGTTGCGTGAAGTTGGTTATCGCCTGCCATCAGAATGCTCCGAAAAAAAGTAGAGACGCATTCTATAAAAAATGCCGGCCTTAGGATAGGCCTAAGCGACAGAGAGACGAGGTTGCGCCAGCAAAGTGAGGCAACATTGCTGGCAGTTATCAAATAGTTCTAGTCCATCAAATGTGCTATTTCGTTATCAAATAGGTTTTTAATCAACAGTGCCACTTCGTTAATCAATTCAATTTGCTCGGCCGTTGCGGGCTTATCGAGTACCGAAGCCAGTACTTCCTGGAAGTCATACATGATGCCATCGACTTCGCGAATAATTTGACTGCGATGAATGGTTTCAAGCTCAGTATGTTGAGTACAAAGCTGGATAATTTGTTCAGCAATCTGTTCTTCAATAATGATAGCCAGCGTTTTATTATGGCGGGTTTGAGTTCCGGCCTGTTCAAAGAGTGCCAAATGCTCCGTTACAAATTGGATCAGGTGCTCGTAGCCGGGTTTGTCTGTGACCATGGTGTAAACCAAAAACCGTTATAACCAGAAGGTAGATAAATCTGCCACAGAACACGAAGCAGGGTAAAGCTTTGTCTGAAAATATTTCTATGATTTGACGAAAAACAAAACGCGCAGTCCGCCGATTATCGGCATCTGGCGCGTTTATGCTCGCCATCGGCAACCGAGCAAGCGCTAAAAACGAATACCTGGCGCTAGCTGCGTCGGCAACTCCAGTGCTGGTAACTCCACTGATGCGACCGGATACGCACAATAATCTGCAGCGTAATAGGCGCTGGCGCGATGATTGCCACTACCGCCAATTCCACCAAAAGGTGCCGCTGAACTGGCACCGGTTATCGGACGGTTCCAGTTCACGATGCCAGCGCGAATTCGGCGGAAAAAACGGTGATATAACGCCTCATTATCAGACAACAAGCCGGCCGATAAACCAAAACTGGTCTGGTTTGCGGCGACAATTGCCGCATCAAAATCAGCAAACCGAAATACTTTGAGCAGCGGTCCAAAATGCTCTTCATCCGGCAGCTCAGCGGCGTTACTACAATCGATAATACCGGGTGATAACAAGCCGGTACCGGCCACTTGCAGCTGCATTGGCAGCAATAATTCAGCGCCCAGCGCCACCAGCTGCTGCTGGACGGTCAACATGCCAAGGGCGACTTTATTTGAAATCATGGCGCCGATAAATGGTTGCTCATCGGCATCATACAGGCCAACCGTGAGCTGACGACTGACCTCAATCAAGCGAGCTAAAATAGCATCGCCTTCACTGTTTGCCGGTAAATACAAACGACGGGCGCAAGTGCAGCGCTGGCCGGCAGAAATAAACGCTGATTGAATAATGTCGTGTACCGCCGCATCAATATTGGCAACTTCGGTTACGATCAGTGGGTTGTTGCCTCCCATTTCCAACGCCAAAATTTTATCGGGCCGACCGGCAAACTGCTGATGCAAAAAATGCCCTGTGCGCGAACTGCCGGTAAAAAATAACCCATCGAGCTCAGCATGCGCCGCAACCGCTTTGCCAGTCTCGATTTCACCCTGCACCAGATTTAACACACCGGCCGGTAGTCCCGCCGCTTGCCACAGCTTGATCGTTGCTTCGGCCACTTTGGGCGTCATTTCGCTGGGTTTAAACACCACGGTGTTACCAGCCAACAGCGCCGGTACAATATGACCATTGGGTAAATGGCCAGGGAAATTATAGGGCCCAAACACCGCCACCACGCCGTGTGGTTTGTGCCGAATAAACGAGCGCCCCTGTGGCATCGGATTTTCTTTTTCACCGGTGCGTTCTTGATAAGCGCGAATTGAAATGTCAATTTTGCCGATCATCGCCGCCACTTCAGTGCGGGTCTCCCATAACGGTTTGCCGGTGTCTTCGGCAATGGTCAGCGCCAAGGCTTCTTTGTGTTCAGTTAATTGTGCTGCAAACGCTTTAGCGATGTCGGCCCGTGCCGCAAATGGTCGATCCGCCCAGTCTGCAAACGCCTGCCTCGCCGCGATAAAGGCCGCATCCACTTGCTGCGCATCGGCCGCTTGCCCTTGCCAAATCACTTGGTTTTTAGCAGGGTCGACGGACGTAAAAAGCGCGCCTTGGCCTTGCTGCCACTGACCATTGATAAAATGAGTGGTCATCTGAAACTCCTGAATTAAGTGATGTTCCTTCAACGGAACATTGCCGGCGAAAATTACAGACGCGCTAAGCGCACCCAATCACCATCTTGCACCTGCAAGGCAGTCGCTAAATCAATCGGTAAATTTACGTCTTCACTGGTTTCACTGACGTGTAAATGCGCCCAGCTGGCGCGGAAATTTTGTAAGTCGCCGTTGCAAATTAAATGCGGCTGACCGCCACTCACGTCCGCAACCCGCACTTGCAACCGGCGACTGTTCCGCGCAGTACGAATATGTTCCAGCTTGGCTTCCACCGTAGGGCCGGCATCAAAAATATCAACATAACCCGAGGTCGAGAAACCTTCTGATTGCAATAATGCCAACGCCGGTTTGGTTTTTTCATGCACCTGACCGATCACCGCTTGCGCTTCTTTGCTGAGCAAGCTGACATAAATGGGGTATTTGGGCATCAATTCAGCGATAAACACCTTTTGACCAATACCCGTCAGATAATCGGCTGTTGGGAAATCGACCGAAAAAAAGTGCTCTTCGAGCCATTGCCAAAAAGGCGAATTGCCAACTTCGTCAGAGACCCCGCGCATTTCAGCAATAACCCGATCTGCAAAGCGTTGCCGAAATTCCGCCATAAATAAAAATCTGAATCTAGACAATAACTTACCGTTATTTTTAAGTCGGCGCTGTTCCCGTAAAAACAGCGTGCAGATCTCCGTCGCACCCGTGTAGTCATTGCATAACGTCAGAATGTCGACCGTGTTATAGACATCAAGCGCTCTTGAGGTATGTACCACTTTCCCCAGATGATAATGATAAAAAGCATCATCCAGACCGACCGCGGCTTCAATGGCACTGGTGCCACAAATGTATCCGGTTTCGGTATCTTCCAACACGAATAAATAACCTTCATCACCTGGTTTGCTGACGTCTTTGGCAAAAGAGGCTTCTGAGCGATTAATTTTGCGCTGCAGCAGTTCATCGTTGACCGGCAAAGAGGTAAATCCGTGACCTGACTCAACTGCCATATCGTACAAGGCAGGATAATCATCGGCGCGAATGGGGCGAATCACCATCATCGTCGCTTGCTCCAGAGTTGTGGCGGGAGCTTTTGGCCCGCTAGGTTTGTTTTGCTGTGCACCCGCCATATGGCCCTGTGGTGACGATGGTCAGTCAGTATGGCTGGCGTTGCTTGCTTTGTTTTTTAGCATTAATTTTTGCCCCCAGCGAAGCGCCGGGGGATTTGGCTATACCGTTTTAACTCTGCACAACTTTCGCCACCGCACGCTCAAATCTGGCCATTCCATCAACAATATCTGCATCCGGGATCACCAAACTGGGGGCAAAACGCACCACGTCCGTCCCCGCCATCAACACGAATAAACCAACATCCGCACTGGCGAGCAAGAATTCACGGGCACGACCTTTGTATTTTTCATTCAGCGCGGCACCAAGCAACATGCCCTGCCCGCGCACGGCGCTAAATACATCATATTTAGCATTGATCCGCGTTAATTCCTGGCGAAACAGTTGCTCTTTTTGCGTGACGCCGGCCAATATTTCTGGCGTATTAATGGTATCAAGCGCCGCTTCGGCCACCGCACAACCAAGCGGATTGCCGCCATAAGTAGAGCCATGGGTGCCGACTTTTAAGTGAGCGGCAATCGCCGTGGTCGTCAACATTGCACCAATTGGAAAACCTCCACCGAGCGATTTGGCGCTGGTCAGAATATCCGGCACTACGTCATAGTGCATATAAGCGTACAACTGACCGGTGCGGCCAACACCGGTTTGCACTTCATCAAAAATCAACAACGCTTGGTGCTCATCACACAAATCACGCACACCCTGAATAAATTCAGCGGTGGCCGGAATAATGCCACCTTCGCCTTGAATTGGTTCCATAATCACCGCACAGGTGTTGGCAGAGATCAGGGCTTTGAGACTATCAAGATTGTTATATTCAGCGTGGTGGATAGCACCTGGTTTTGGCCCAAAACCATCAGAATAAGCGGCCTGACCGCCAACGGTCACAGTGAAAAACGTCCGTCCGTGGAAACTTTTGCCAAAGGAAATAATGTCTTGTTTATGTTCACCATAAACGTCTAGCGCATAACGGCGCGCCAGCTTCAGTGCACCTTCATTGGCTTCGGCGCCTGAGTTGGCAAAATAGACTTTTTCCGCAAAAGTGCTGTCGACCAGTTTTTTCGCAAGCCGTAATGCCGGCTCGTTGGTCATCACATTACTTAAATGCCAAATTTTATTGGCTTGGGTGGTCAGCGCATTCACCAGTGCCGGATGGCAGTGACCGAGGCAGCTTACCGCAATCCCCCCGGCAAAATCGATGTATTCACGTTCGTCCTGATCCCAGACCTTAGAACCAAGGCCACGTACCGGAATAAGTTGAGCGGGGGCATAATTGGGCACCATGACGTCGTCAAATAACGCACGGTTGACAGCAAATTGTTCAGACATTCTGTTCTCCTCAAGCAACGGATATGGGTGGTCGAGTGCCACCCTGCATCACGGCCGGACGCACGCCCGCCGATGTTTTTTTGTTCAGATTGGCATTTATTATTGCAGAATAAAAATCGAAAGTCTTGAGCGGAAATCAGTAAAACCTATGAAAATAAAGGCCTACAGATAGATTTGCAGAAGCACTGAATAACTAAGCAGTTTCGCTGGTCGTGCTGACAACGCCTGCCGGTAACGCATGCAACCAGCGATGACGTTCAATATAAGCCTGCCACGGATTGCATGAATATGGGAAAAAAAAATGCTGATTATTCTAAATCTAGCTTGTCCAGCCGGGTATTTTGCAAAATGTGTAGATAATCTTCGCGTAATTGCACTTCTTGCCGCCATTGCTGATCTTCAGCATCGGTCAGCTGTTTTGCTTTGCGCAAAGTTTGGGATTGAGCAAAATATTCCGCCTGATGTAACAACCGCGTCAGCTGATGTGCGCCTTGAAAGGTGACGCCTTCGGCTAACTGATCTAAGGTTGAGCCAAGCGGGATCCGCTTTAACTGCCACTTCGACACTAAATCGGCGCTAATAATCGCGGCAAATTCTTGAAAACAACTGGTCAAAAAACTCGGATCGGCGTCCAGGCTGTCCAGCGCATCAGTCAGCACGGTGTCGCGTGTATCCCGCGCTTTTAACAGCGCTGCTTGTTTTGTTTGTTGGTAAGTTCTGAGATAAGTGCGGGTCACCACAAAATAACCAAGACTATTAAACAATCCGGCACAAAATGCGACAAACTGATTGTCGCCGGTTTCTTCCGCCAACCGCTGCGAAGCGATGGCCACTGCCAAACTATATTCCCAAATATTCGCTTTAAATCCGGTAAACGGATCGGTCGAATGCGGCAAACAACGCTTCAAACCAAACACCGGTATAACTTGTTTTAACGACTCAATGCCGACCATACCCAGCGCGGTTTTTAGCTCTTTGACATAATTGCCACCAGCGGCTTTTTTACGGTAATTCGGCTGATTAACCAGTTTCAACAGATCTTCTTTTAGCCAATCAACCTTGCTAATGGCGGCTTCTAGTTGGCTCAGCGTGACCGCTCTAGCGCTTAGCGCATCTAACACGGCGGGGAAACCCGCGGCTAAACTAAATACCGTGTTGGCAATGGTTTCAAATTTACCGAGTTTGAGAAACAACTCTTCGGCGACCTGATCATGTAAGTGCGCTTGGGTAAATTCCAAAAACTGCTGTTTAGCCACTTCACTGGCTTGACGATTTTGCTGAGCCTGCTGCTCAATGGCTAATAAAGTACGTTTGGTGTCAGGCTGATGCCCCTTGCGAAGACTAGATTTAACGCCGAAACGAGCTTGCTGCGGGCTGACTTCAAGTACACAGTCAAAAAAACGCTGTTGTAATACTACTGCAATCGACATGCTACACATAATTCCATATTTGCGACGTCAGGCAGTGTGCGTTTTGACTGTTCAGCTGTCAACTATGCCGGGCTTTGCTGCAGCTACAAGGGTTAAAAAGTTGGCCAATAGCTGATGGCCTTGTTCAGTTAATATCGCTTCTGGATGAAATTGCACCCCATGTAACGGCAAGGTGCGATGGGCAATCCCCATAATTTCGTCGACACGCCCATCGTCATGTTCGGTCCAAGCGGTGATCGCAAATTCGGCAGGCAGCTGCTCTTTGGCCACGACCAGCGAATGGTAGCGGGTGACGCTCAGTGGGTTGTTTAGATGTTGAAATACCGACTGATCCGCGTGGCGGATCAACGAGTTTTTACCATGCATCACTTGTTTCGCCCGTAACACTGTGCCGCCAAACGCCTGCGCCATCGCCTGATGACCCAAACACACTCCCAAAATTGGCAGTTTTCCAGCAAAATAGCGAATCGCGTCTAAGGAAATACCCGCCTGATCCGGGCTGCAAGGCCCCGGCGAAATGACCAGACAATCTGGGGCCAACTGCGCAATTTCGTCAAGTGTAATGTCATCATTGCGCCTGACGACCACCTGTTGCCCGAGCTCGGCGAAATATTGCACTAAGTTGTAGGTAAAAGAGTCGTAGTTGTCGATCATTAACAGCATGAATAGTCAAACCTTGGTATGCCCGCACTGCACAAAAGGCGCAGCCGGTTTTGGTGGCGCATTGTAATGGAATGCGGGGTGAAAAGTTAGCATTGCAATTCACGCCCTCCAATTGGTTGGAACGATCACAACGTGCTATACCCCAAGGATAATGCCAACTTGCCCGCAAACGACTGCTCAGTGAAACAGGTTCAAACAATGTAACGGTGGCCGCTTGGGCATTTTTGGAAAATATACTGCAACAACAAGGATAATCCAATGCAAACCAGAACCGAACACGACAGCATGGGCGAAGTACAAGTGCCCGCCACGGCGCTTTATCAAGCGCAAACCCAGCGCGCAGTCAGCAACTTTTTGATCCGGCCAGAGCCAATGGCAGCCGGCTTTATCCGAGCGCTCTTGTTGATTAAAAAAGCCGCAGCGAGTACAAATCAGCAGCTTGGCCTGCTACCCGAGGCTATATCTGCTGCCATCAGCAGTGCTGCGACCACGCAGCTACAGCAACTCGATGTCAGCCAGTTTCCGGTGCCGCTGTATCAGACGGGCTCTGGCACCAGTAGCAATATGAATGTCAATGAAGTCCTCGCCAGCGTCGCCACACAACAACTTGGCGAAAACGTACATCCCAATGATCATGTGAATCTCGGTCAAAGTAGTAATGACACTATTCCCACCGCCATTAGTATCAGCACGGTGTTGGCACTTCGTCAGCAGTTGCTCCCGAATTTGCAACACCTACAACAAATTTTGGCAGAAAAAAGCCTGCACATAGGCCATATAGTGAAAACCGGTCGCACCCATTTAATGGACGCCATGCCGATCACGTTTGCCGCGGTGCTACAAAGTTGGTCGTCTCAGCTACAACACGCCCAGACGCTGTTACAAGAACAACTCCCCCGGCTTCAGCAACTGCCACAAGGGGGCACCGCCGTCGGCTCTGGTATCAATGCACATCCTGAATTTGCTAAGCAATTTTGCCAGCAATTGCACCTTGATACTGCAATCCCATTTGAACCAGCGCCAGATTTATTTTTTCGCATTGGTACGCAGGATGTATCGGTTGCTTGTTCGGGTGCGCTCAAAGTGCTGGCTGTGGCGCTGTTGAAAATTGCCAATGACCTACGTTGGATGAACTCGGGGCCGCTGGCCGGCCTTGGTGAAATTGAACTACCGGCGCTACAACCGGGTTCGTCAATCATGCCGGGAAAAGTGAACCCGGTGATCCCAGAAGCGGTCGCGATGGCGGCCGTGCAGGTCATGGGACTGGATAACGCTATTGGTATTGCCGGACAATCCGGCAATTTTGAACTGAACGTTATGCTGCCACTGATTGGCCAAAACCTGCTACAAATGACTGATTTATTAAGTGATAGCTGCCGCGAGTTGGCCGACAAAGCAATCGATGGTTTTGTCGTGCGCGAGGATGTCATCAAGCAAGTGCTATCGCGAAATCCAATTCTCGTCACCGCGCTCAACCCCCTCATTGGTTACGACAAAGCGGCTGCTATCGCCAAACAAGCCTATCAGCAAGGCCGGCCGGTGATCGATGTGGCATTAGAGCAAACCCAGTACAGCCGGGAGCAACTAAGCGCTTGGCTGGATCCGGCCACCCTAACCAAAGTGCCGTCGGTATCAGATACCTAGCAGCCGATTGCTTAGCCCAGCCAGCGGGTCAGCTTGGCTGACCGTTTAACCGGCCAATTGACCGCTCTTCCGCCTTTTACAGCAAATGGGCCATAAAGTGTTCACCACAAATCACGACCATGGGTATGCTCATAGCTGAAATAAATTGGGTGGAGTTGTTATGTTGCACATTGAAGTTTCCCACGTCGCCAAAACTTATGGTTCGGTCAAGGCGGTACAGGATTTGAGTTTTACCATCCCCGCGGGACAAATTTTTGCCCTTTTGGGCCCGAATGGTGCAGGAAAATCCTCATTGATCCGGATGCTGGTGGGACTGACGTCACCGGATCAAGGGCAAATCAAGGTGACACTCGCCGGTCAGCTGCACCATAGCTTGCCGGAAGGTTGTTTTGGCTATCTGCCGGAAGACCGTGGCTTGTATTTGGACAAAACCGTGCTGGAAAACTTGCAATACATCGGCCAGCTGCGTGGTTTGACCAAAAGCCACATTGCGCAACAACTGGATCACTGGTTAACGCGGCTTGATTTGAACGATAAACGCAAAGAGAATCTGTCAAAATTATCCAAAGGTAACCAGCAAAAAGTACAGCTCATCAGTTGCCTGATGCATCAGCCCGCACTCCTTATCCTAGACGAGCCGTTTTCTGGTTTAGATCCAATCAATCAAGAGCACGTGTTGACCATTTTGGCCGAGCTCAAAAGCAAGGGCACCACAGTTCTGTTAAGTGCCCATCAAATGGCTCTGGTGGAACGGCTTGCCGATCAAATGATGTTACTAAACAAAGGCCAAGTGGTGGCACAGGGTAATTTACAACAAGTGACACAACAACTGGATCCGAAGGTCAGTTACAGCGTGAGCTTTGCCACGGCCATCGATGCAGAGCGGCTAGGCCTCTGTCCAAGCATTCAACAATGGCAGGCACAATCGGCAACACAATTTGTGCTCGGGCTACAACCGGATGCCACCGTGAACCAGTTATTGCTGGAGCTAACTCAGCTCGCTACCTTGGCCGACTTCAGCCGACAACAACCTAGTTTGCATGATTTATATCTATCTGCGGTACAGCGCCACAATCAAATACCCGACTGCACCGTCAGCAAGGACGTTGAAGGAGTTGCCGCATGAAAATCTGGACGATCGCCCTTTTTGAATTCAAGCGCTATTTCAAATGGAAACAAGAGTTAATCGGCATCGGACTGATGTTACTTATTTTTACGTTATCCAGCCTGTGGCCACTGCTGAAAAACGCTATGGATAAAGATTACCATGTGGCCGTATTGGCAACGACCGGCAGCATGCCAGAGCTGGAAGGTTTTAAATTCCAGCTGTTACCTCTGGCTAAAAGAGCCGACGTTGAAGCCGGTCTCGGCGATGTGTGGGACGCGGTCATCGACACCAGCGTCACCCCACTGCAATTAGTGGCCGAAGAAAAAGCCAGTTGGCAAGACAAGCTAAAAATCACTACGCAAAAATGGCAGCAACAACGGCTGATTGCCGCCTTACCACTGACCCCAGAACAGCAACAACTGATCGCGAAATTGCCAGAGATTAAACTGCAATTACGTAACACCGACCGTGGTGCCAAAGATGATAAAGGCCAGAAAATGGTCAGCATGGGATTGTTATTTTTACTGGCTTTAGGTGTGTTTTCTGGGTTTGGTTTTATGTTCACCGCCATCACCACAGAAAAACAAAACCGTGTCACCGAACAGCTGCTGACGCTGTTGACGCCACAGCAATGGATCGACGGTAAAATTCTCGGCATATCGTTATTTTGCTTAAAATCGATGCTAAGCAGTGGTTTATTTTTCTTTTTGCTCTTCCAGGCATTTCGCCTGATTGACAATAAACCGATGCAAGGGGTGCCGATGACCGGGTTTGAAGTCTTTAGTGCCTTGCTCTTTGTCGGTTTAGGTTTGTTATTAGTGAACAGTTTTATGGCCGGTTTTGCCGCAACTATTGATGATCCAAACCATTCCAGCCGCAGCATGATGATGTTTTTACCGGCAGCACCACTGGGTTTAGCGTTTAGTGTGATGGATAACGCCGAAGGCTTAATGATGCAGATTTTAAGTATTTTCCCGCTAACGTCCTTTGCCGCCATGCCACTACGGATGGCCAATTCCGCAGTGCCTATGTGGCAATGGACCCTAGCACTAGTGTTATTGATAGGCTGTTTATGGTGGTTTAAAGCCGCAGCGAGTCGGGTGTTTGCGCTGGGTATTCGTATGTACGGCAAAGAGCCTGATTGGTCAGATATCGCCCGCGCTTTTGTCGGTCGAAAAGTGTAACTGGCGACATCGTCAATAAAAAATCCCGCTCATTGCGGGATTTTTTTAGCTGGTCAGTCGAATTTGGCGAAGCAGGTAAACCTCAACCGCGCGGCATCCTCGCAGACGCCCAGCATTCTCGCAGACCCCCAGCACTATCCAGCACTATAATGGCGATAATTCTGTCATCGGCCAGCGCGGGGTGACCCCAATACTGAGATCTTGTTGCTGACCGGCATTTAAGCGCTGATATCCGGCAAAGGCGATCATTGCACCATTATCTGTGCAAAATTCTTTGCGCGGATAAAACACTTCACCTTTCATTGTACTCAGCAATTGTTGCAGCTGTTCGCGTAATGAAGTATTCGCGCTGACACCGCCTGCTACCACTAGCCGTGTTAAGCCTGTTTCAGTCAGCGCACGCCGACACTTAAACACCAAAGTATCGACCACCGCCTGCTGAAATGACGCCGCGATATCCGCTTGCACTTGTGGACTATTTCCTTCAGCGGCAATCACATTGGAAGCGGCGGTTTTTAAGCCACTGAAGCTAAAATCAAGCCCGGGTCGGTCGGTCATTGGCCGCGGGAACTTGTATTTTTTGGGGTCACCGGTCATGGCAAGTTTGGCAAGTAATGGCCCGCCCGGATATGCCAACCCCATCAATTTTGCTGTTTTATCAAACGCTTCGCCTGCCGCATCATCGACAGATTCTCCCAACAACTGATACTGACCAATGCCATCAACCCTGACTAACTGGGTGTGTCCACCGGACACCAACAAGGCAATAAACGGAAACGGTGGCGGATGCGCTTCCAACATGGGCGCCAGCAAATGACCTTCCATATGATGCACGGCGAGCGCGGGTTTCCCCCAAGCCATTGCCAAGCTGCGACCAATGGAAGCTCCGACCAACAAGGCGCCGGACAAGCCAGGACCCGCGGTGTAGGCTATACCATCAATACTGTCTGCAGTGATCCCAGCCTCTTGCAGCGCTTGTTTAATCAAAGGCAAAGTTTTGCGGATATGATCACGTGATGCCAGTTCCGGCACCACACCGCCATAATCAGCATGAATCGCAATCTGTGAATACAACACGTGACTTAATAGACCTTTTTCGCCATCATATATGGCAATTCCGGTCTCGTCACAGGACGTTTCGATACCTAAAACACGCATTCTTCCCCCTCAGTACCCGGCGCTAAGCCGCGAATTGTAACGGGATCCGACGCCCAGAGCCAGCAAAGCATATAAGTGCTTTACTTTAGCCGTCGCTTTTGAGTAAAATGCCGCACCAAATTTAAACGTATTGGTTAGCCGCTGACCAGAACGCGGTATCCAGATAAACCGAGGTGAGATTTTAATGCCTGTTGTTAAAGTAAAAGAAAACGAACCATTTGACGTAGCTTTACGTCGTTTCAAACGCTCATGCGAAAAAGCTGGCGTATTGGCAGATGTACGTTCAAAAGAATTCTTCGAGAAGCCAACTTGGGTTCGTAAACGTAAGAAAGCTGCTGCTGTTAAGCGCCACATGAAAAAGCTTTCTCGCGAAAACGCTCGTCGTATCAAGCTTTACTAAGACCGCATTCCTCAGATGGCTCTGCTCGAGCAGCTTCAGGAAGCACAAAAAGACGCAATGCGTGCCAAAGACAAATTGCGTCTTAGTACTATCCGGATGGCACTGGCCGAAGTTAAACAACGCCAGATCGACCATCAAATGCAACCTGATGATGCGAACCTTCTTGCAATTTTGACCAAAATGGCCAAACAGCGCAAAGAATCTGCAACTCAGTACACTGCCGGCGGCAGAGCTGACTTAGCAGAGATTGAGTTATCTGAAATCGCGATCATTGAGCAGTTTTTACCGCAAGCCTTAACTCAGGGCGAATTGGACGATTTGCTGACACAGGCGATAGCCGAAACAGCCTCCAATTCGATGCAAGACATGGCTAAAGTCATGACTTGGTTGAAGCCGAAAGTTCAGGGTCGAACTGACATGGGCGCATTAAGCGCTTTGGTCAAAAGCCGACTGAACTAAACGCCGGAAACAACGGTAATCGCTGTTAAACTGCACACCGTGCCTTTGCGCACGGTTTGTCTTTTTCTGAAATAAGCATTTTAAGCAAAAGGAAAAAGGTGGCAGGACAAATCCCAAGACCCTTTATCGACGATTTGTTGGCTCGTACCGACATTGTTGAACTGATTGATTTAAGGGTGCCTTTAAAAAAAGCCGGTAAAAACCATACCGCTTGTTGCCCTTTCCATAGTGAAAAATCACCTTCTTTTACTGTCAGCGCTGACAAACAGTTTTATCACTGCTTTGGCTGCGGTGCGCACGGCAACGCAATCAGCTTTATGATGGCGTTTGAACAGCTCGAATTTGTCGAAGCTATTGAAGAGCTTGCAAAAATTCATCACGTTGAAGTGCCGCGTGAAGCTGGTCATAAAACAAAGACTTATGTGCAAGGTAGCGCTGACGATTATAGTCAGATGCAAAAAGCAACGCTCAGTTATCAGCAACAATTGAACCAGCATTCGCATGCGACGGCCTATGTAGCCAAACGCGGCCTTTCGACAGCGACCGTAGAAAAATACGGCATTGGCTATGCCCCCGATAGTTGGGACTTACTACTAAAGCAGTTGGGTAGCAATAAAGCCGCGCGTGATCAATTATTTGAATTAAAGCTGACCAATCGCAATGAGAATGGCCGCGAATACGATTTTTTCCGCGACCGCATTATGTTTCCCATTCGTGACAAGCGTGGTCGTGTTATCGGTTTTGGTGGCCGGGTCCTCGGTGATGGTACACCAAAATATCTGAACTCGCCGGAAACGCGATTGTTCCATAAAGGGCGCGAACTTTACGGCTTATATGAAGCCCGACAACAACAGGATCGGCTGGAACGGCTGTTAGTTGTTGAAGGTTATATGGATGTCGTCGCACTTTCAGAACAAGGCATTACCTTTGCCGTGGCCTGTCTGGGTACTGCAACGACCTCTGACCATATGCAAACAATGTTTAGGTTTTGCCGTAAAGTGATTTGTTGCTACGACGGTGACCGTGCAGGTCGGGATGCGGCTTGGCGTGCATTACAAAGTGCCTTACCACAATTAAAAGATGGCGTGGAACTTAACTTTGTTTTTTTACCTGATGGCGAAGACCCTGATTCCCTGGTGCAAAAAGAAGGTAAAGAAGCATTTTTAGCCCGGCTTGAGCAGGCAATGCCGTTAAGTAATTATCTATTTGAACACTTGTTACAAGAGCTGGATGTTTCCAGCGATGCCGGAAAGTCTGGGTTGTGGGTCAAAGCCAATGAAATGATTGCGACAATCCCGAGTGAGTTTTACCGTGAATTATTGGCAGAAAAACTGTCGAATCTTGTGGGTAGAACACGCAATCCGCCGAGTAAAATCAGTACCAGCAAAGCAAAAGCACTACCGGCAACGACCAGTAAAATTACACCGATGCGCCGAGCTGTGGCGCTGCTGCTGCAATATCCGCAACTGGCAAAAGTGATGCCCTATGCTCCTGAGCTAGCGCAAGCGAATTTGCCGGGTGTGGCGTTGTTACTCGCAATACAACAGCATTTAATAGAAAAACCACAGTTAACCACAGCCCAGCTGTTGGAATACTGGCGGGAGTTACCGGAGTACAACATTCTGAGTAAATTAGCTTTATGGGACCATCAGGTTGCAGAAGAGCAATTAACTCAGGAGTTTTTAGATACGTTTCGCTCAATCGAAGACCAATATTTACAACAACGCCTTGAATCATTACAACGCAAGGACCAATTAAGTAAATTATCGGTGGCCGAACGACACGAATACGCCATGCTGTTGAAGGCATTCAAGAGCAAATAACTGCAGATGAGCATAGGCAGCTGGCTAGAAAAGCCGCGCTTTGTTATACTCGCTCATTCGCATTTTTGAAATCTAACATATTTGGGTGGAAGAGCAGCCTCTATGGAGCATAATCCTCAGTCGCAATTAAAACTCCTTATCTTAAAAGGTAAAGAGCAAGGTTATTTAACTTTTGCCGAAGTAAACGATCACCTTCCACAAGATATCATCGACTCTGATCAGATCGAAGATATTATCCGCATGATTAATGACATGGGTATTCAGGTGTTTGAAACTGCACCGGACGCTGATGACTTGATTATGTCGGATGCTGCAGCGGACGAAGATGCTGCGGAAGAAGCGGCACAAGCTTTGGTCAGTGTGGATAAAGAGCTCGGTCGCACCACAGATCCAGTTCGCATGTATATGCGGGAAATGGGTACTGTGGAACTGCTTACCCGCGAAGGCGAAATTGAAATCGCTAAACGCATCGAAGACGGCATCAACCAGGTGCAAACGTCGGTAGCAGAATATCCAGAAGCGATCACTTACCTGCTAGAACAGTGGGACAAATTTGAAGCGGAAGAAATCCGTTTAAGCGATATCGTCAGTGCATTTGTTGATCCAAATGAAACAGACGACTTGCCACCAACAGCGACGCATGTTGGTTCTGAAGTGCCGGAAGAAGAACTCGCCGATGAAGATGGCGACAGTAACTCGGACGACGAAGAAGATGACGGCGAAGCAGATGAAGCGGACACTGGTCCGGATCCTGAACTCGCAAAAATTAAATTCGGTGAGCTGCGGATCCAATATGAAGTTACTCGCAATTCGATTACGCAGAATGGCCGCGAACATGCGACGACAAAATCTGAAATCGAAAAATTAAGTGAAGTTTTCCGCTGTTTCCGTTTAGTGCCTAAGCAATTTGATCGCTTAGTCAAAAACATGCGGGAAATGATGGATCGCGTGCGCGTGCAAGAACGTATCGTGGTGAAGCATTGCGTTGAATACGCCAAAATGCCGAAAAAGAATTTCTTAAAAGCATTTACCGGTAACGAAAATAGCAACGCTTGGATCGATGCCGAAATCGCCGCGAACAAACCTTATTCGCCAAAACTGGCCGATATGCGTGAAGAACTGGTTCGTTCCAGTGTCAAACTGCGTAAAATCGAAGAAGAAACGGGTCTGTCGATTTTCAAAATCAAAGACATTAACCGCCGGATGTCGATTGGTGAAGCAAAAGCTCGCCGCGCGAAAAAAGAGATGGTGGAAGCCAACTTACGTCTGGTTATTTCGATTGCGAAAAAGTACACCAACCGTGGTCTGCAGTTCCTTGATTTAATTCAGGAAGGCAACATTGGTTTGATGAAAGCCGTTGATAAATTCGAATACCGCCGTGGTTATAAGTTCTCAACTTATGCGACCTGGTGGATCCGTCAGGCTATCACCCGTTCAATCGCTGACCAGGCACGGACTATCCGTATTCCGGTGCACATGATTGAAACCATCAACAAGCTGAACCGTATTTCACGGCAGATGCTGCAAGAGATGGGTCGTGAGCCGTCGCCAGAAGAATTATCTGAGCGTATGGGCATGCCGGAAGATAAGATCCGCAAAGTGCTGAAAATCGCTAAAGAACCCATTTCGATGGAAACACCGATTGGTGATGATGAAGATTCGCATTTGGGTGATTTTATCGAAGACAGTGGTTCAGAATCACCGCTAGATTCAGCAACGATGGAAAGTTTAAAAGCAGCCACCAACGAAGTGCTAGCCGGCTTAACTGCCCGCGAGGCCAAGGTACTGCGGATGCGGTTTGGTATTGATATGAATACCGACCACACCCTGGAAGAAGTGGGCAAACAATTTGATGTAACGCGTGAGCGGATCCGTCAGATTGAAGCCAAAGCGCTGCGTAAATTGCGTCACCCTTCCCGTTCAGAAGTATTAAAAAGCTTCCTGGACGAGTAACCAACTGCGGCCACCACTATGGTGGTGACCGAACTGCTGTGACTGACATCGTCAGTTAGAAAAAGCGCCGCGAGGCGCTTTTTTATTGCCATTTTTCTGCCAACCTTTGTACTCTGTTTAGCAATAGCTCTCTTAAGGAATCCGTTACCGCCAGCAAAATATCCGAAGGATATCAGCGAAGTTGGCGAGTTGGAGCGGCATCAGGCACTCGCAAAAAGCTAAGCGTCTAAAAAACCAGCAATTAACACAGGAAAGCCGGCAACAGCAAGTGACAACCGCCTGAAAAATTCTTATACTGCCAGCGTTTTCTCGCACCTTGCATTCGCAACTGCATCAAACATGGCCCTATAGCTCAGTTGGTTAGAGCATCCGACTCATAATCGGCAGGTCCCTGGTTCAAGTCCAGGTGGGGCCACCATTTTTGAAACACTTCTCAAGTGCATCACAGTCAACATTCTGTCATTGTCTATCTGGCGGTTCGGCCAAAGCTAGCGAACTCGCAAAATTGCGACCGGCTTGGGCTAGCCTGTTGTTTTGATGGTTCTTTGGAAGGGTTATAGATGAATTCGAAGTGATCAATGTGCAACTGACGCTTGTTGTTGTCGCACGATGACGGGGGGTTTAGATCCAAAGCAACATAATTATGAGTGCTTTGTTGCGCGAGACGGCACTAAAACAGAGCGCCTAGCAGCGCGATAGGTTCATAAAAGATAGGTTCATAAAATCAGGAAGCCGCGAGTTTCATCACGACCTCCTGTTTGCTGGTTAGTGGCTCGAAACCACGTCAAATTCAAAATGTAAAGTTCCGCCTTGCATCAGCTGCTGATAATTTAATTGCGGCGTTGCCAGCGGCTGACCATTAAACAGTACCTTTGACACGTACTCACCAGCTGCCGCAGCATCGGCGGTGATCATCAACTGCTTGCCATTCTCCAGCTGTAAAGTCACTTCTCGAAATTGTGGTGTGCCGAGCACCAAATTACCGCCGACCGGATCAAGTGGGTAGAAGCCTAAAGCACTGAACACATACCAGGCCGACATTTGGCCAAGGTCGTCATTACCCGCAAGGCCATCCGGCTGCGCTCGGTACATGGTGTCGCGGATTTGTTTGATCCGAGCTTCCCCTTTCCATTTTTGCCCAGTAAAAGCATACAGATAAGGCACATGATGCACCGGCTCATTGCCATGGGCGTATTGGCCGATTAAACCGGTAATATCCGGCGACACCTCGCCTTCCATCTGCGAGCTCATGCTAAACAAGGTATCAAGTTTTTCAACAAACTTGGTTTCGCCGCCATAAAGCGCGATTAAAGCCGGCACATCATGCGGTACAAAAAAGGTGTATTGCCAGGCGTTAGCTTCGGTGTAATCGGTGGTGCGATGCGCGACATAAATCGGATTAAACGGGCTCACCCAAGTACCTTTACTAGTTTTGCCACGGAAAAAACCAGTACTGTGATCAAATAACTGCCGGTATGACTGCGCGCGTTTAGCAAAATATGCTTCGGCCGTGCTGTCGCCAGCAGCTTTGGCAATTTTGGCGATCGCATTATCGTCAAAGGCATATTCCAGGGTTTTGGAGACCGCTTCGACGTCTAAATCTGACGGCACATAACCGTACTGCGCAAATAAATCGATGCCAAACTTCTGTTGTGTCGCCGACGCGGTGGCCGCTTGTAAAATGCGTGCCGCCGAGGCCGTGGTGAGACCTTTCAGATAAGCATCCACCAGCACTGGCACCGCATGATAACCAATCATCACATCGGTTTCGTTGGCCATTAAATCCCAGGTTGGCAATAAACCTGTTTCATCGTAAAAACCTAACAGCGACTGCATCATCGGCTCAACCCGCGCGGGATCAGTAATGGTTAATAGCGGATGTAAAGCGCGGAAGGTATCCCATAACGAGAACAAGGTGTAACGCGGTAACGGTTGGCCTTGCTCATTTAGCATTGGTTGATGCACCGCGCCGTCGGCACCAAAATATTTGCCATCCACATCACTGAATAACTGCGGTGCTAAATAACTGTGATAAAGCGCGGTATAAAATTTAGTTTTGGCGGTTTCATCCGGATCATTGACGCTAAAACGCCCTAATTGCGCGGCCCAGCGCTGCGCCGCCTGCGCCCGTACTTGCTCAAAGGAAAAATCAGGTACTTCAGCGGCTAAGTTGGCTTTGGCGCCGGCAATACTGACATAAGAAAGTGCCACTTTTGCCACCAACGACTGCGCTGGCAAGGCGCCAAAATCAAGCACCGCCTGGCCTTTTTCGGTCTGTAACACTTGGCCTTTGACGGCTTTCCCATCCTGATAGAGCTGCGCCGCAAACGGTTTATTAAATGAGGCAACAAAATACAGCGGCTGAAACTTCGCCCAACCGGTTGAAATACGATAGCCGCTAATGGTGTACGCATCTTCAACCCGCAACATAGTCACCACCGATTTATCGAAGTTTTGGGCATAACCCAAATCTAACAATAACTTGGCGGATTCACTATTGCTGTAACTATAACGATGCACGCCAACCCGCTCGGTGGCGGTGAGCTCAGCTTTGACCGCCATTTGCGGCAAATTCAGCTGATAATAACCGGGGCTGGCGTGCTCATTGGCATGGTCATACAAGGCAAATGGCCGTTTGTGTTCGTTGTCTTGTTGCTTTGCATAATCACCTTGCATTGGCATCAGCAGAATATCCAACAAATCACCGACGCCGGTGCCGGATAAATGGGTATGACTAAAACCAATCAACACATTGTCAGAATAATGATAACCCGAAGTCCAATCCCAGCCTTTGGAGGGATTGTCCGGACTTAGTTGCACCATGCCAAACGGCACCACGGCGCCCGGAAAAGCATGACCATGGCCGCCGGTCGCGATAAAAGGATCGACATAACGTAGTACGTCCAAGGCCGCAGCATTGTGATCACGGCGGTGACTGCCGACCTGCGTGGTAAGGTCTGACGAATGTGCGACGTTTTGCATTGCAGCGACCGTCGAGTCCCCCGGCGAACTTGCATCGGGCACAGCGCAACTACCAAGTGTCAGCGTCGCTACCATCGTCAATAGAGTTGACCGGGCAAAGCAGCGGCTACGGCTGTAGCTCCAGCCGCTGTAAGTTTGAGTATTCAATGGAATTAATCCTTTAGGTTGTTCAGCCAATTGATTTTTAAAAACCACGAGGTCGCCAGCAGCACCAACAATGCCGCCCAGAACCCTTGCCACTGCTGCATCACCAAACAAATCGGTAGCACCACCAGCGTCAGTTGCCAACCGGTGCCGACCACAATATTCACCGCATCCCGGCCAGGCGTTTGATCAGGGATAAAGGTTGGATTGGCCGCCAGCACTTTGGCTTTGATTGGCGCCCAACACCCCCAGGGCCGCACCTGAGTATAAAAACTCATCAACACCATTTCATCATCCGGCGGCGTCAGTAAAGTACCGGCAATGGAGCCAACTAAACCTGCCAGCAACAGCCATGGGAAAGCCAGCAACGGTTGTAAATCAGGCCAGAACAGCGGTAATAACATCGACGCCAACAACCCAGAGACCATGCCCCAGAAATAGCCATAAGCATTAAAACGCCACCAATGCCATTTCAGTAAATTCGACGCCGCATAACCACCAAATAACGCGCCAAATATCCACTGCATAATGTCGTTAATGGATTCCAGCATCAGCCCCAGCGCCACCCCAATCACCACCAGCAGCACAGAAACTAAGTGACTCATGCGGATATATTCTTTAGTGGACGCTTCTGGGCGCAGGTACTTTTTATAAATATCGTTGACGAAATACGCCGGCGCGGCATTGAGTGAGGCCGAAAAGGTCGACATAAATGCTGCCAGCAAACCGGCAATCAATAAACCGGCTAGCCCGGCCGGTACAAATCGTTCAATGGCATAAGGCAATAACTGCTCAAAATCAAAACCTGCCCCTGCCGCCTGAATTTCCGGTTGCATATACACCAGTGCCAAGGCGGCAAAACCAGCGACCATCATATAGCGTGGAATAAACATCACCAAGGACACCAAACCACTCATTTTCGCCGCTTCTGCTGGGCTTTTTGCCGCCAAAATACGTTGCATATCATAGTTCGGCACTGGCCCAGCCATGCTAAACAAGATGCCTTTAAACAACATCATCATCAGCATCAAACCGAATAAATCGAGACCATCGTTGTTGATTTTATCGTTGACCGAATCAATCAAACCACGCCAATCCAAATCAAGCTGCCAACCGAACCATAAACTGTCCCAGCCGGCGGGTGTTGCTGCGGCTAGCTGCTCTGGGCTGACTTTTTGCATTGCAATCACGCCGACGGCAACGGCGGCTACGGTCATCAAGGCAAATTGCAGTAGCTCGGTAAAAACCACGCCATACATGCCGCCTTTGACCACATATAACGTCGTCACTGCAAAAATAAGCAGCGCGTATGTGTCAGGTGCTAAATCCCAAGGCATGAAAATAGCGGCAAATTTACCAATGCCTTTAAAACCATACGCAATAAAACCAATGGCGCTAACAATCGCGAATACCACCACCACCAACTGGCACAGTTCAGCGCCTCGACCACTGCCAAAACGGCTTTGCAGCCACTCGGCGCCGGTCATGGCGTTGGATCGGCGCAGCCAGGCGGCCAAATACACCATCAAAAACACCTGATTAAAAATCGGCCACACCCATGGCAACCAAGCGCTTTTTAAGCCATAGACAAAACAAACGGTCACCAGCCACATGGTACCGGCAATATCAAACATGCCAGAGGCGTTCGACACCCCTAACATCCACCAAGGCATGGTTTTGCCACCAAGAAAATAAGAATTTAAATCTTTACTGGCGCGACGAGAAATCCATAAACCCAACCACAAAGTGCCCACCAGATAGAGCAAGATAATAGCATGATCAATCCAAACTAAGGTCATGTGCTGGCCTCGCTACCCAAACTGGCTTGATGTGCAGAGCTGTGATAACCGGCCGAACTATCTACCAGTGAACGTACCCGCAACTGGCTGGCCACTGCCAGAATTTGTGCGGCCGTAAGCCCCGGCATCGCCAGCGTAATGTCTACCGGCTCGTTGGCTAATAAATCGATGAAATTATCTGAAAAATTCAGCACTTTTCCCTCCTGATCGGGCAATTCAACCAGCACCTGGCGTAACAACGTTGGACTTTGCAAACGAACCTGCAACAAGCCATCGACGGCATTCAGTTGCACCTGCGCAGTGGCTGACTGTAGTTTTAACGCCAGATTAGGCCGGAAAAAATGCAGGTTGTCTGTTAAAACCCGACCATCCACCAACGACAGCAGTTGAGCCTGTACCAGCAAGTTGCTGACGTCCCCTAACGCCGTGAGAGTTCCGACAGGCCACTGCTGCACCACGTCAACTTGCAGCGGCTGAACAGCCACCTGCTGCTCTTGTTCAAGCAGCACCGAGCCCTGAAAATCCAACACCCGAACGCGTAAACTGGCAGTGAATACCGTTCGGCTGTCAGAAATCAGCTGCAGGCGCAGTTGCTCATTTTGGCTTGAAAACACCAGACTTTGCGGCCGAAAACTGCGCGCCGCCTGATAATGCAAGGCTTTCCAGCGGCCATAATAATCAATCCCCGACCAGGAAGCGGCTGGCCAGGTGTCATTCAGCTGCCAATACAAAGTGCCCATACAAAACGGCATCGCCGCCCGGTGCGCATCAAAGGCTAGCTTTAAGCCAAGCGCTTGCTGCACCTGACTAAGATACAATAACTGCTCAAAATCGCTGGGTTGCAAAAATTCATCGGTCAGATAACTCTGGATTAGTTTATTACCACGCGGGTGCTTCTGATGCACTGTTAACATGGCTGAGTCCAGCCTTTGCTCGGCTTTGGGTAAAAACCTGTCGACCGAACTTTGTAATGGAAAAGACTGAAAACCATATTCGCTCATAAAGCGAGGAATACGCTTTTGATACTCAGTAAAAGGTTGCTCGCCATGCCAGACACCCCAAAAATGGTGGTTCGCCAGATGATCGGCATCGTCTTCCCAGAAACTAATTGGCGATGAGCGCAGGTAAAAGCGGCTCGCGTCTAATTCTTGCACCAAACTTGGTAATAAATCACCAAATAACCGACAATAATCCTGTTTCAGCTGCTGAAATAAGGGTTCAGAATAACCAAATTTTTCCGGCCACTCCCAGCGGGCAATGCCCATATCCACTTCATTATTACCGCACCACATGGCAAGGCAAGCATGGTTGCGCAGCCGTTTAATGTTGTAACGCGCCTCACGCTCCACATTGGCTAGAAAAGCCGCGTCGGCCGGATACAAACTACAAGCGAACATAAAGTCCTGCCAAATCAGCACCCCGTGCTCATCGGCCAACTGGTAAAACTGATCGTCCTGATAAAAACCGCCGCCCCACACCCGCAGCATATTCATCTTGGCGGCACCGACGGCGGCAAACTCGCGCTGGTAGTCGGTTGCGGTCAAGCTACCCGGAAAAGCACTGGCCGGAATATAATTGGCGCCTTTCATAAACACCGGCAAACCGTTCACTTTAAAATAAAAACTCTGCCCTTCGGCATCGTTTTCATTGATCACTTCAACCGTCCGCAAGCCAAGATGAAGTGTCTTGTGCGCCAATAATGTCTCGCTGATGGTCGGCTCAGACTCAGCATGCACTGTGACGGTAAATTGATATAAAAATGCTTCGCCAAGCCCAGCTGGCCACCATAGTTGTGGCTGACTGATGGCCAGTTGCCACTGCCATTGTTGACTGCCCGCAGCAAGCTCTAGGCGCACCGATTGCGTCAGTTCAGGTCTTTGACTGCACGCTAGTTGCAATTGATATCGACCCGCGCTGAACACCGTAAAATCCAAGTCAAAAGTTAACGACGCCAGATCAGCAGTTAACGCGGTTTGGTGGTAGTGAAAATCGTCCAGCTGGACCGCAGTACGCCCAAGTAAAGCAATCCCCCGCCAGATGCCACTACTGACAAAACGCGGGCCCCAGTCCCAGCCAAAATGGCATGGCGCTTTGCGGACATAGACACTGAGTTTATCGTCGGATTTGTCATTTTCAGCCGGGTAAGTCATGCCGGACGCCAACTGCTGAGGTTTTACTTTGTTGATCGGCGAATGGAAATAAATCTCGAGGGTATTCGTGCCCGCCACCAGCCATGACTGACAATCAAATTGATAGCCAATAAACATATTCTCGGTGCTGGCCAGCAATTGCCCGTTGAGGTAAATATCAGCGAAGGTATCAAGCCCCAACGCTTCAAGTTGCCACTGCCGCGATGCCAGCTCAGTGGCAGCGAGCTGAAACTCGCGTCGGTAACACCAATCTTTGGTTTCTATCCATTGCAGCTGGGTTTCATGATCCGCCTGCATCGGATCAGCAATAAGACCGTTGGCAAATAAATCGGTGAAATTACAACCTGGCACCGTGGCCGGATACCAAGTGTCGCTGCCGGCCTGACTAAAACGCCAATCCGCGGATAACTCCAATCTGATCTCTTCGGCGCAAGACGTTGCAGCCAGCGCTGATTCTTTAAAGGGTTTGCTCATAACTTCCATACTTAACCAAGGAACAAGTGAACACCGACGAGCAAAGCGTCGGTTCAAAATAAAACCAGCTTCAGCGCACGGACGCAGCGCACCCGTTTGCGACAGCCGTCACCAACGCTTCGACTTTTTGCTGATCAACAAGGCCAGCAGTTAATACCGCTGAATAACAATGAAAGGAAATAAATGCCGCAGCGGCGCTATCCGCTTTTTGTAGCTGCTGACAAAGCTCCGGCAGATTGGCAAGGGTGATACCGCCACCAAGCACCAGCTTTGGCGCCTGCTGAGTTTTTGCCAGTAGCACGTCTTGCTGTAATTGTTTCAGACCATCAGCAACACCAAGGCCACTGTGCCAATCACAACCGGCGGTCAGCAGCCGTGAAATGCCCAGTTGTTGTAATTGCTGCAAAGCGGCTGGCCTTGCCGTCAGCGGCAACACATCTATCGCGCGGTGGATATTGACTTCACGCTGTAAATCCGCCGCTTGTGCCAGCAAAGTGCGCAATAACGGCCAGTCGAAATCGGTGATGCCTAAGGCGTTTTTTTGCAACGGGCCGACCACCACCGCATCAGCGCCGGCATGGGCCAATTCCGCCAGCTGTTGTTGCAGCAACGGCACCTCAGCTGGCCGATAATAAAAGTCGCCGCCGCGCGGGCGCAGCATCGCCACTAACCCGGGCGAATCGCCCCAAGCTTGCCTAGCAATCGCCACCGCTTGTGTGGTTGGGGTTAACCCTTGTTGCGCCATCTCGGCACAGAGTTCCAGCCGGATTGCCCCGCCTTGGCGAGCTGCCACAACCTGTGCCGCCAGCGTTGATAGATCGTCGCAATTAAGGCAAATTTCGATGCCACTTTTGATATTGTTTGCTGTTTGCGTCATGGCAACAACTCCAACAAACCTAAGCGCAATTGCGGCGATTGCGCGCCAGACCACTGCACACCAATTCTGGCTAGCTCAGCGCCCGCCAGCTGTGCCAATGACAGTTGTAGCTGCTGCCAGTTGCTGCCAGCCAGCGGCGCACCAACCAGTTTGATCTGTTCGCGTCGGCCATCACTGAACTCTAAATACAATTGCACCGGTGTTGCAGAGACCACACGATTGCCAGCAAGTGGCTGAAACAGCACGCGCAGTTGGCTGCTGGCAGCCAACCGTACTGCCGTTTGATACAACGGAATATCGGCATCGCCCGGCGTTGTTGCTTCAATCAGCAGCGAACTGCCGCCTTGCCAAGCGTGCTCAAAATCGTAATTAATCTGCACTTTGGCGCTACCAAATACCGCAAACTGCCAGCTTGGTAATAAATCCTGCTGGCTGATATCGGTCCAGCCGTGCTCGCCCGCTTGACTTTGAATGGCGTTGCCGTCGACAAAACGCTGCAAGCCTTGGCCGGTATTAAAATGGGTCTGAAAAGGCAGCGTGTTAATCACCGATTTTGCCGGTAAAAACTTACTTAAACCGGCCCAGCCGCTGCTATCAACCACTGCACTATTTAAATCATCACCGGCAAACAAGCGTTGTTCGGTCTGATAAAAGCGTCGGTGATCGCTCGCATCAATGGCAAAATTGCTAAAGGCGGGGGTGTGGCTTTCGCCGCTAAAATTAAAATTCACATTGGGCGCGAACAGCGCAATCGAGCCATAAGCGCGGCTGCCGTCCGGCGTAAACAGCCAATCGAGCCATTTGCTTTGACTAAATGCACGTTGTGCATCGCGGCTGGGCCATAAATCAGCCCCAAAAAACACCTCATACCGCGAGCGCCCCAAAGCACTGGCTTTGGCGGCCGATTGCTGCACCATCGCTGCATTCCACCAATAATTAAGGAAGATGGCGTCAGCCGAAGCGATGTCACCTTGTTGTAAATACTGCTGATTTTTATCATTCAGCGCATTTTGCCAACGCACCCGACCATCCGCCAGCATCGAGTCATACCAGTGAATTTCCATCCCTGCGGGGGCAATTGCCGTCAGATATTGCATAAAGTTCAGCATGCGTGCGGCAAGTTCAGCGCCACGTTTTGGATCACGCTGCCCTAGCACAAGCTGGTTTTTTGCATCTTTGACCGCGGTTAAATCGGTTTCTTGGTTCACCAGCCAACCATCAAAGCCATAATACTGCGCCAGCGCGACCAACTGATGCGCCATCACAAACCGTCCTTTTGCATCTTGCTGCAGCAACAGTTCAACGGTGTCCGGGCTACCGCCCCACTGTGCAATACCTAAAAATACCGAGCCAATCACCTTGACGCCATTTTTATGCGCAGTGTCGACCCATGGCCGCGCCGGAATTTGCACCGTTAAATCGGCGGTACCGGCGAACCAGTTCAGCACGTCAATCTGTGCCCAATGAGTAAAGTTGTAGAGGTTAAATTTGGGCTGTGCGCTCAGATAATTGGCAAAGTTATTCATGCCATCAGGGGCATACAACACCCTAGCAAGACTGTCTTGTACTTTTGCCGGCGGCACTGAGGATGCTGCTGAATTGAGCGCCAGTGGTGCCACAAAACGCCGGGCCAGCGGTTGTTTTGACACATTATCAGCGGACGCCAATGTTGACTCTGCTGACCAGCTTTTTAGCTGTGCCAGAGTCAGGGCAAAAGGCGGTTGATCCGACTGAATGGTTGTTGCTGCTTGCGCCGGCACTTCGCCGGCCCACGCCAGACTTAGCAACAGACTTAGCGCCAAACTCAAACCGATACCCAATCTCAGCGCAAGAAGCGTCAACGGACGAGCGATGGTCATGAGCTGCCCACCTTGGTCGCCGATTGCAGCAAATTATCGGCATCGAGCAAAATCGAAATGCCCTGATATTGCAGCGCATAGTTAAAACCCGGCTGAATACAAAATGCGCCAGAATCTCCGGTTTTACTCAGTGCTAAAAAACCAACCTGAAATTGGGCGAAATTAGGCAAACGTGCGGCAATTCGCTCCACTGCTTTGCGGCAAGCATCGGTTGGGCTTAACCCCTGACGCATCAGTTCCACCACCAAATGACAACCGACAGTTTTCATCATCAGCTCGCCTTGCCCGGTTGCGGTAGCCGCACCCACTTCATTGTCGACATATAAACCAGCGCCAATAATCGGTGAATCACCGACCCGACCCGGCAACTTATAAGCCGCGCCACTGGTAGTACAGGCACCGGCTAAATTGCCATGGCTGTCGAGCGCTAACATGCCAATGGTGTCGTGGTTTTCCAGATTAATTTGTGGCTTCGCGGCGCCGGATTGCAACCATTGCTGCCAATCAGCTTTGCTTTGTTCGGTCAGTAGATTCTCTTCGACAAAGCCTTGTGCTTTGGCAAATTGCTGCGCGCCTTCACCCACTAACATCACGTGCGAGGTTTGTTCCATCACTTTACGCGCCACTGAAATCGGGTGTTTAATCCGTTTTAAATAAGCCACCGCGCCGCAGTTCAGTTGATGATCCATAATGCAGGCATCCAGCGTCACTTCACCGGACGCATCCGGATATCCACCCAGTCCAACCGTTCTGACATTCGGATCGGCCTCCGGCACGCGCACACCTTGTTCTACCGCATCCAGCGCTTTACCGCCGCTGCTCAGCACCTGCCAAGCCGCAGCATTGGCCGGCATGCCGTGATCCCAAGTTGACACCACCACCGGTTTACGCCCCTTGTTGCCCGTGGACGTAACCGCCAACTTTGGCGCTGCCGTTGTTTTACCACTGAGCACAAAGGCCGAAAAAAAAGTCGCGACCGCCGATAATTTCAAAAAACTCCGTCTGTTATTCATGCTTGCTGCTCCGGTTGCCGCTGCCATTGCTGTCTGGCAAACAACAGTGCGCCCTGACCGGAGGCGGCGGGTTGATACTGAATTTTTTGTTGTATTTCAAGCTTCAGAAAAGGTAATAACCGCGGCGCTACTCCGCCAATCATGCTGATTTGTGGCACGCCAGCAGCCAAAAAACGCTGACTGACTTTATCGATAAAAGTAGCGGCTTGTTGGATCAGGTGTAAGGCCTGGACATCTCCTTGTTCGGCGCATTGAAACACCAGCGGCGCCAGCTGCGCATATTGCCCTGGAGTTGCCGGTAACATGGCTTCCGCCAATTGCTGTGGCGTGCGACCAGCAAACACCGCAGCCGTCAGCAACGATGGCTCGGCCAACCCGTCAGCCGCCAACAACGCCAATTTCACTGCCTCCAACCCAAAACCCGAACCAGAACCGGTGCAGTTAATTGGAAAACCAAAACCACCCATCGCTAACGATTGACCGGCCACGACTCCCAAAGCACTAAAACCAGTGCCGAGAATAATCACCGCGCCATCTTGTTGCCCAAAAGCGCCGAGCGCAGCAATGTCCAAATCGGTGGTCAGATATAACTTTGCAAACGGATGTTGCCAGCTGGCTAACTTTTGCTGCATCGACGGCAAATGCAAACCCGCCAAACCCGCGCCGACCACCAGTTGCGATAACATAGACCGAGCCAAACCTGCTGCCGTCAGCGCCTGCTCAGCTGAGGCGACAATCGCCTCCAACGCTTGTTGATAACCATTCACTGGATTGGCAGGGCCCGCTTGGCCTTGCCCCAACAGTTGGCCATTGTTATGTTCCAGCCAAGCACGACAATGGCTGCCGCCGCCATCAATGCCAAGAAAGAGCGGCGCGTGGATGGACGTGGGTTGTGGTTCCAACTTGGCAGAGGTTGGGGTGATTAATTGATGGCTGGCCAACATCGGTTTGCTCCTGGCACATAAAAATAAAACATCGTTCCCCAGCATAGGAATAAAACACTGTTGCAGGGGTTAAACACGATGAAACAAAGAAAAAAATTGTTCGCAAGCTTAAAGGTGCTGCATCAGTCCGTCCTTGGCTGATGCAGCTGCGCTAACAAGGTAAGTTAACGATTACTCAAGTACCGGTCCCAACAATTCCAGCTCTGCAACTTGTGTCAGACTGTCGTTGCCTTTGTTCTTAGTAATATCAACCTTGTAATGGATAAAGCTGCGGCCACTGCCAAAATGAACCACTTGGCGTTCATAACGACTGGCAAAACTTAAACCCGCCACATCCACTAGCTTGAACCAGTTGCTACCGTCATTTGAACCGAGCAGGCTGAAGTTCTCGATGTCACGGCTTGGCGCGTCGTTGGCACTGGTGATCGCAATGGCACTGACAATTTGCTGTTGCGCCAGGCTGACACTCACCCAAGCTGGGGCTGCGACTGTCGGTACACCCCCGTTATCCAACCATTTGCTCAGATGATTGTTGTCAAACACCTGCTCACCACTTTCCGAAGCACTAATCGCAGCGCGGGCTTTAATCGTTACGCCTGGTAATGACGACACATCCTGCGCTTGATAATCTGGGCCAATCAGCTCGATTTCAGCGATTTGCATCAGACTGTCATTGCCTTTGTTTTTCGTGATGTTCAACCGGTAGTAGCCAAAACCAACGTTGTTGCTCAACGGAAATTGCAGCCGTTTCAGGCGGCCATCAAAACTGACGCCCGCCCAGCTTTGTAATTTCACCCAATACACGCCATCCTTCGACGCTTCGAGGCTGAAGTTTTCTGGATCACGGCTGTCGGCGTCGTTGGCACTGGTGATCGCCAGCAAGTTCACCGCTTTTGCGTCTGCTAATTTGACCATGACCCAAGTCGGCGCTTCCACTGAAGGCACCCCTTTGTTGTCGAGCCATTTGGTGGACGTTTTATCGTCAAAAGCTTTTTCTGGGCTTTCAGCGTCGCCAATCGCGCCACGGGCCGTAATGGTCGCGCCAGTTGAGTGATCTTTGGCCGCAACCATCGGCCCAATCAACTCAACTTCCGCCACTTGCATCAGACTGTCATTGCCTTTGTTTTTGGTGATATTCAACCGATAGCTACTAAAGGCTAAGCTGTTGCCGGTGCTGAATAAACGTCGTTCTGCCCTTTTACTGAAACTTTCACCGGCATAACTAGCGATCGTGCTCCACGTCGCGCCGCCATCGTTAGAGCCTTGCAGATTAAAATTTTCTGGGTCCCGGCTATCGGCATCATTGGCGCTGGTTAGCGCCAAGGTGCTGACGGCTTTGGCGGTGGCAAGGTCAATTTGCACCCAAGACGGCGCATCCAGCGTTGGAATACCTTTGTTATCCAGCCATTTGGTTTTGCTGTCGTTATCAAAGACTCTATCTGCGCTTTCACTGGCACTAATAGCACCACGAGAGGTAATGTTGCCCCCCAAGTCGGTGTGATCAAGATCCGGATACACCGGCCCCATCAGTTCAATTTCCGCCAGCTGCATTAAACTGTCGTTGCCTTTGTTTTTGGTGATATTCAACCGGTACTGGCGATATGCCAGGCTATTGTTAAAACCAAAATCCTGCGTCTGGAAGCGGCCATTAAAACTGACGCCGGCCCAGCTCGCCAGCGGCGTCCAGTTCACACCATCATTTGATGCTTCGAGGTTAAAGTTTTCTGGATCGCGGCTATCGGCATCATTGGCACTGGTAATTGACAACACACTAACCGGTACGGCTTCGGCAAATTTAACGATGGCCCATGACGGCGCTTCCACTGAAGGAATGCCCTTGTTATCAAGCCACTTGCTTTGGTTATCGCCATCAAAAGCTTTGCTAATGGCTTCGCCCGCACTAATGGCACCACGCGCCGTCAGGGTGGCCGTGGCCATACGCTCAGCAGTGCTGTACTTACGCACCGGGCCGGACGCTTTCACTTCAGCCACTAAGGGTAATTTCAAATTAATCAGCTTGTTAGCGTCTAAGCCCAGTGTCGTCAGCACCGGATGTTTGCTCCAAGCGGCCAGTACTTTTTCTCGCAGCGCCACCGCTGCGGCAAAATCGCCGGCAGCGGCTTTTGTCACCAATGCGCTGCTGGCGGTTAAATTCGCTTGCAGGTTGGCGCCTGGGGCAAAATCGGCAAAGGCGGCATTTAACAACGACAATAACTTAGTGTTATTGCTGGCAGACTCTAGATTCGCCGCGGTTTCGGCGCTGAGCAGCGCTTCGCTAAACAAATTTAAATTATTGGCTTCAACCCCTAAGATGCGCAGCAACAACGACGAGTATTCCAGTTGTGCCGGTGCCAAACTTTCCAGTGCACTAATAGACCGGCCCTGGGCAATCGCTTGCGTTAACAAACCGGTCGCTAAAGTGCTCAGCGCATTGGCCTGAAACGCGGCGTCGGCTTTGCCATCTGCGGTGGCGCCTAAGGTCGCTTTAATCCACACCAGGCTTTGCAGCTGCAAAGTGCCAAGTGCCGCGCCGGTCAGGTTTTGGCCCAGCGCAATGTCACCACAACGTACGGCATCACAAACCATTTTACTGTTCGCATCGGTGCTGACAGTGACCCGATATAAACCATTAAAGGCGTAACCGGGTGCTGAGGTCAGTTTTAAATTGCTGATCGCCCCTTTGGCATCGGTCAGCGCACTACCATCTAAGGTGACACTGGTGCCATTGACTGCGGCCAGCGCCACTTTGGCACCAGATAAAGTGCCTTTTACTGCCAGACCGCTAATTTCAGCGACGGTGCTGACCGGTGTTGGATGTGCGGTTGGGTCCGGGTCTTGACCGGCGCCGCCACAGCCAGTCAGCAGCAGGGCCGTTGCCACTGCAATACTGCTTAATTGAAAATTTTTCATACAAAATCCTGTGCTTATCATTGTGTCGCTGCCCTGACCGGTCGCTATAAACCGGCAACAGGCTCAGCTTCAGAATTTATAGTTAAGGCCTAAATAAAAACGCCGGCCTGAATAGCTGCTGCTTAAAAAGCGCGAATCCGTGTCATCGCCAAGACGCTGCACTGACTCCGACTCGGTCAGGTTGACCACGGCAGCCGTTGCTACCAGCGTTTCGGTCACACTGTAAGAGGCATTTAAATCCACTTGATCATAAGGATCAGAGAAGATGTTCAAGCCACTGGCGAGGCCACCGACCACTTCACCGCGTTTGTTATAAGAAGCGCGCAGGCTGTAGTCGTCGTTTTCATAATAAGCCGACAGGTTGTATTGATAATCGGCACTGCCAACCAGCGGTGACTCACCGACTTTTTCGCCCTGCACACTGACGTTGGCCTGATTGGTGCTGTTATGGGTGTAGTTGGCGTTCACACCAAAACCGTTTTCAAAGGCGTGTTGAATAAACACTTCCACCCCTTTCGAGTTGGCATTACTACCGTTACCGGTGGTGCTATAAGGGTTGACGGTAATCGAGCCTGCTGGCACAACACCCGGCTGGCCGGCAAAATCGCGGGTGGAACTAATCACTAATGGCACTACAAAGTTATCAACGTCTTTGTTAAAAAACGCGATGCCCACCGCTGAGCCTTTACCGTAGTAATATTCCAGTGATAAGTCACTTTGCACGGATTCATAAGGTTTCAGGTTTTTATTACCACCCGAGCCACGAAAGCCTGGCAATTCGTTAAACGAAGCGCGATCTTCGGCCCACTCGTCTGACACAAAGCTAATCCGCTCTTGGCTACCCAAAGCGCTGTACCCAGGGCGTGACATTACTTTTGCCACCGCACCACGCACCACCAGATTGTCACTGGCGTCCCAAGCGATGTTGAAGCTTGGCAACACTTTGGTATCAGTTTTGGTTTGGCTGATCAGGTCATATTTTTCGATAAACCGTTTATTACCGGTCACTGGCAAGCCGGTCACGTCATCGGTATGGTCAAGGAAATAGGTATACAAATCGGTGGAAGCGCCGGTCGTTTCGGTGCGTACCACTCGGGCGCCGACGTTACCGCGCAGGCTGCTGTATTCAAAATCACCTTGCAGGTAACCGGCGTTGATCACTTCCGTGATGTCATAGACAAAATTATCTTCAATCCGGGTATACAGCTGATAGTTACTGGTGATCATGTCGCGATAAGCGTTCCAGTTGATGGTTGGCATCACATTGATGTTAAAACCACCTGGAATATTGCCTTCGGAAGTGGTGTTGATCACCTGACTAGCCGCCGGCATACCACCGTTCCACTGATAGCTATCAAACACGTTGATGCCGCGACCGCTGGCCAATGCACCTTCAATATCAAAATCTTTGTCGAGGAAGAAGTTATTGCCGGTTTCACGATGCAATTCACCATTGCGGTACTTATAACCGACCCGGATCATGGTAAAGACGCTGAAATCGACGTTAAAATCGAGATCAAGCTGGCCATAGGTTTCTGCCAGTGTGCTGCGCACAAAACTGGAGTTCGACGAGCCAGGATCACGGCCACCGCCAACACCTGCCATTAAGTTGGTAATAATGGCCGGGTCCATATACATCTGAATGCTGTCACCGGTCATATTCCAACCGGCGTATTGGGCGGCGTTTTCAATAAATTTATCGCCTTCGCCCCAGTTCGAACTTTTATAGGCCGCTTCCCAGCTTTCTGACGGGCCGCCTTTGGCTTTGGTATGACCAAACACCACTTTGGCGGTGAAGGTATCCCCTTCATATTTCAGATTAAAATCATAGGTATCAGAAGTCGATTTCTCTTTGACGTATGTGCCACGCATCCAAGGAAATTGCAGATCGTTTTGGGCACCACCGGCACCGGCGGAATAATCAATCCCAGTGACAATGCTGTTACTTGGATCGGTATTGACGTTGGTGACAAAGTTTGGATTTAGCGACCATTCCGGCATATCCAACACCGACAAGGTCATATCTTGACCTAGGGTAAAACCAAAGTAGTTCATGCCTACTTCCAGTTTGTCGGTCAGGCGCCATTGTGGGGTAATTTGAATGCCTTCACGTTCACGTTGTTCGTTCGTAATACCGGCACGGACAAATTGCGGCGTCCAATACCCTTCATATTTATTGCCCTTGGCATCAACAATCGGGCCCATCAAGTTATTATTGGCTACTTCATTGCCGTTCACATCCACCGGTTTTTTGCTTTGGCTACTCCAGCGCCAGTCATTGGCACTGCCGGTTAAGGTGCGGTTGGTGCGGTCTTGCCGGGTGTAACCGAGTAAAATACCAAAGTTTTCTGCTTCATTTTTCCAAGAATAAACGCCGGTAACATGCGGCTCATAATCATCGGTCACATCGGCATAGGTCGATTCAATATTGAGCACACCGGAACCGGACTCCATCTCTAGCGGCTTGCGGGTATGCAGTAAAATGGTACCGCCAACGCCACCTTCATCCAGACGCGCTTCGGAAGATTTGTACACTTCGACTTTGGAAATCATCGCCGATGGCAATAAAGCGTAATCAAAAGAACGGCTTGGTTCGCCAGGTGACGAAGCGATAAAATTGCCATTTAGCTGGGTAAAGGTCAGTTCTGACGATAGACCACGAATACTAACCGTCGCGCCTTCACCACCACTGCGGGCAATCACCACCCCCGGCACCCGCTGTAGCGAGTCGGCGACGTTTTTGTCTGGGAACTTACCAATGTCTTCAGCGGTAATGGCATCGACCACCGCACCTGCTAAACGTTTGACGGCCAGGTTTTCCGCCTGACTGGCACGAATGCCTCGTACTTCAATGACTTCCGTCACTTGTTCTTTGGCTTGTTTGTTCGATGCTTTTTTGTCGTCGACGGCAGCGCCAGTTTCCTGAGCCTGCGCCTGCGCTGCGCCTAAAGCGGTGAGTACGGCCAGTGAAAGCAAAGATCGAGTCAGACCTTTCTTCCATACAGGCGTATTGCTATCTATCCGGTTGACCATGGGTTCTCCCCCAGTAAATGGTGTAATCGTAAACATTCTGAACATGTCTCGATTAATTTTTATTATTTCTTATGATGTTATAACCACTACACATCTAAACATCAGCTGAAATGGTTTATAGCTAAATGTAATCGATTACATATCGCCGTTAGATACTAGCCAGCATTGCCACTGCTGTCAATCTGTACAAATGCAGAAAAATTAAAAAATTCACGAATGGGTCACTAAAGGGATGCAATAAATATAAATCATTGATTTAATAGGTTTTTATATAATGAGAATGGATCTGGAAGAAGAAAAAGTAGTGCCTAGTCGTTTAAAAAACGAGCCACAGCGCTGATCTGAGCCATCAAGCGCTGTGATAGTACGGGACGAATGAGTGTCGTTTTAGCGGTTAGTCTGCGCTGACCGGACCACTGCTTTGGCGTTCGACCAACTGGAATGGCAAAATTTCTCGAATCCGAGTCAAACTTTCACCACGCATCAACACACTTAACACTTCAAAAGCACGCCGCCCCATATCATAGGCCGGTTGATCGACGGTTGTCAGCGGTGGATCAATAAACGCTGAGACTTTGATATTATCAAAACCAACCACCGAAATATCTTGCGGCACTCGCAAGCCATGTTTTTTGATTTCGTGAATAGCGCCAATGGCAATATCGTCGTTAAAACAGAAAATGGCAGTCGGCCGTATTGGCTGTTTCAGCAGCTGCTGCACGCCGGCAATCCCAGCTTCAATGCTATAACTACCTCCGGCTAACATTTCATCCGGCAACGGCAAGTTTTCTTCTTGCAACACACTGCGAATACCCGCGAGCCGTTCGCGGTATATTTGGCTGCTAATTTGCCCGACTATTGCGGCAAAACGACGATGGCCGTAGCTAACCAAATGATGCGCTAACGCCCGGCTTGCCGCATAGTTGTCCAACTCAATCACTGGGTACTTCCGTTCACCGACAATCCGCTCACAGACGCTCACCATCGGAACATTTTCTGCCAATTCAGCATCTTGCGGTGCAAATGGAAAAGAATGATCCAGCTGAATAAGGCCATCGACCCGATTGCTCAGCACCATACCGGCATATTCGTGTTCACGTTTGCTGTCGCCTTGGGTATCGCCCAATAACACCGAATAACCTTTTTCCTGTGCCGCTTGTTCAATGCCACCAATAATCCGTAAAAAAAACGGGTTGGTCAGGTTAGGCACCAGCACCACAATTGAATTTGATTTACCACTTTTTACGCTACTGGCCAGCCAATTCGGCCGATAACCGGCTTGTTTCACCGCCTGCATCACTTTTTCGCGGGTCGTCGCCGTGACTTGCTCCGGCGATTTTAACGTCCGCGACACGGTTGCCGTAGAGACACCGGCAAGTTCACTTACCTTTTTAATATTGGTCATTTGTTATCTTTGATCCCAGAGCCAAAGGCAGTACTGATGTCAGGTGAGATAATGCCGCAAAGCAACGGTCACAAGCCACAACATCGGCGCAATAAGCGATATATTCCCACTCCTTTCTGACAATAGCAAGCGCAATGTAATCGATAACAAACACCTGTATTCTCGGGCTTTTCGGCCTAACTATGGCCTAATTATGACCTCTGGAACAACCAGTGAATTATTACTGGACATTCTTAAATGTAATCGATTACAGTAAAATCTAGCCCCCTTCAGCACTGCGCTTGTGTTCTTTGCATTTGCGTAAATTTCAGCGGAACGCCGAACCTGATGATCATAAAAAATAGTTTAAATTCAAAAGCTTTAGTAGCTGCAAGCGCTTTAAGTCTCAGCCTATTGGCTGGCTGCGACTTTGCAGGTAATCGCCAAACCTCAAGCGAACCAAGCGGCGCTACTGCCCCTGCTGTTACAAGAAGTGCTGCAATAAGTGCTGAGACAGGTGCTAAGGCTGGTGCAAAGATTGTTACACCCGCCACAATTCCCGCCCAGACCACCCCTGATCGGGTGCAGCATGTGAATACGCTGATGGGCACCGATTCTAGTTTTGAACTGTCATATGGCAATACCTACCCGGCGGTCGCGCTGCCGTGGGGGATGAACTTTTGGACGCCGATGACCGCGCCGATGGGCGATGGCTGGACCTACAAATACGATGACCACAAAATACGCGGCATCAAACAAACGCACCAACCCAGCCCTTGGCTGAATGACTACGGCGCTTTTTCGTTGATGGCAGTGACTGGCAAACTAAAGTTTCAGCAAGATGAGCGTGCTTCCTGGTTTTCGCACAAAGCCGAAACCGCCAAACCACACCACTATTCAGTTTATCTGGCCGATTATGACGTGACCGCTGAAGTGACCCCGACCGAGCGTGCGGCGCAGTTTCGGTTTACCTTTCCAAAAACTGACAGCAGCACTGGTCTCGCCTACATCATTTTGGACGCCTTTGACAAAGGCTCGAAAGTGACGATTTTGCCCAAAGAGCGCAAAATTATTGGGTACGCCCGCAATAACCATGGCGGCGTGCCCAGCAATTTTCATAACTACTTTGTGCTGCAATTTGATAAAGACTTTAGCGTGACGCACAGCTGGCAAGATGACTGGAAGCTCAATGAAAATAAGCTCAGTAGTGAAGGCAAACATGTCGGAGCCATCATCGGTTTTGCCACCAGCAAAGGCGAGCAAGTGCATGTTAAAGTTGCCTCGTCTTTTATTAGTGCTAAGCAGGCAGAGCTTAATTTACAACGGGAAATTGGTGCTGACAGTTTCGCTCAAACTCTGCAAAAAGCGCATCAGGTATGGCAACAACAGCTGGCCAGAATTGACATTCAGCAAGGTGAGTTAGACCAGATCCGGACTTTTTACTCGTCGTTATATCGGGTGCTGTTATTTCCACGCAAGTTCTATGAACTGGACGCCAACAATCAAATCGTGCACTACAGCCCGTACAACGGTGAAGTGCTGCCCGGTTATATGTTCACCGACAACGGCTTTTGGGACACCTTTCGCGCGGTATTCCCATTTTTTAACCTAATGTACCCGGAATTAAACAGCGAGATCATGCAAGGCCTGGTTAATACCTATCAAGAATCGGGTTGGTTGCCGGAATGGGCGAGCCCAGGGCATCGCGGGGTAATGATTGGCTCCAACTCCGCCATTAATATTGCCGACGCTTACCTCAAAGGGGTGCGTGGTTTTGATATCGAAACCTTGTATCAGGCGGCGAAAAAGAATGCGGAAGTTGAAGAGGGCCGACCGGTGTCGTCCGTGGGGCGGGAAGGTTTAAGTTATTACAACAGCTTAGGTTATGTGCCTTATGACGTCGGCATTCATGAAAATGCTGCCCGCACGCTGGAATATGCTTTTGCCGATTTTAACCTGTATCAGTTGGCCACCAAACTTGGCAAAACTGACGACGCCAAGCTATTCCAACAACGCTCGCAAAACTATCTAAAACTGCTCGACCCAGAAACCAAATGGATGCGTGGCCGCAACAAAGATGGCAGCTTTCAAAGCCCGTTTAACCCATTGAAATGGGGTGACGCGTTTACCGAAGGCAACAGTCTGCATTACAGCTGGTCGGTGTTTCATGATATTGCTGGTCTGCAACAAGGTATGGGCGGTGACGATGTGTTCCTGAACAAACTCAATCAAGTGTTTGAGATGCCGCCGCTGTTTGATGATTCCTATTATGGTTTTACCATCCATGAAATTCGCGAGATGCAGGTAGTGAACATGGGCAACTACGCCCATGGCAACCAGCCAATCCAACATATGATTTACCTCTACAACTATACGGCGCAGCCATGGCTAGCCCAGTCGCGGCTGCGCGAAGTGATGAGCAAACTTTACAGCGCCACGCCGGATGGTTACAGCGGTGATGAAGACAACGGTCAGACTTCAGCTTGGTATGTGTTTAGTGCTTTGGGCTTTTATCCGGTGACGCCGGGCACTGATCAATATGTTATTGGCAGCCCATTGTTTGAAAAAGTGAAATTGACCCTGCCAAACGGTAAAACCCTGCAAATTAATGCGCCTGGCAACAACGCCAACACGCCGTACATTGATCAGCTGCAATGGCAACAACAGCCTTATGCCAAGAACTGGCTTAGTCATCGCGAATTGAGCCAAGGCGGCCAACTGGATTATCAAATGAGCCAACAGCCGAATCTGCAGCGTGGCATTACGACGGCGGCGCGCCCTTATTCAATGTCGGACGAAGCCTCGCCTACCAAGGCGAAACCTAAATAAGGGTGAGCATCGACGCTGAGCGCAGATGGCCAAGCCAGCAATAGCGGCAGCGTTAATGCCTTCATCGTCAACCGGTCCTTGTGGCCAACATAACAACTTATTAATAAAACGGTTTTTCAATAAAAAGTTTTTAATAAAACAGTTTTTCAATAAAAAATTAGGCGCTGGCCGAACGAGTACAGCAGCCAACAAGGACAGCGCATGAGCACTTTTATTCCGGGCGGCGGCAATAGCCCCGCAGCTTCCAATACGGCCGCAGGGCAAAACAACCACTTTGCTTTTGCCGCGATGACCAGTTTGTTTTTTATTTGGGGTTTTATTACCGCACTGAATGACATTCTGATCCCACAGTTAAAAGCGGCGTTTGCACTCAGTTACACTCAGGCCATGCTGGTGCAGTTTTGCTTTTTTGGCGCTTATTTTTTGGTGTCACCGCTGGCGGGAAAATTGATTGAACGGATTGGCGCGATCAAAGGCATTATGGTTGGCCTGACGACGATTGCCCTGGGTTGTTTATTGTTTTACCCAGCGGCGGAAATTTCGGTGTATGCGCTGTTTTTATTCGGTTTATTTGTACTCGCTGCTGGGGTCACGGTGCTGCAGGTTTCTGCCAATCCCTATGTGGCGATCCTGGGTAGCGAACAAACCGCCGCCAGCCGGCTGAGTCTGGCGCAGGCCATTAACTCGCTGGGGCATACCCTGGCGCCGCTATTTGGCGCCGCGTTGATTTTCTCCGCCAGCACCCTTTCCGCAACCAGCGATGTGGTATCGGCCAAGTCGGTACAGCTGCCTTATCTGATTTTGGCGGGCGTGACCTTAGCCACCGCGGCTGGCTTCTATTTTCTAAAACTGCCCTTATTAACCCCACCAACCGCCCCAGAGCAACCCCAGCTCAGCGCTGACAGCTCCATCTGGCAACAAAAAAGCTTGCTGCTTGGCGTGTTAGCAATTTTCCTGTACGTCGGTGCGGAAGTGAGTATCGGCAGCTTTTTGGTCAATTACCTAGCGCTCGATCACATTGGTGCACTGAACGAGCAACAAGCCAGCACTATGGTGTCCTATTATTGGGGCGGCGCGATGATCGGTCGTTTTGCCGGCGCCCTGCTGACCCGGTATGTGTCCGCTAGTTATGTACTCGCTAGCAATGCCATCATCGCCATTGTGTTGTTGTTCGTGACGATGAACTCAAGTGGCATGGTCGCGGTCTGGTCGGTGATTGCGATTGGCTTTTTTAACTCTATTATGTTCCCGACCATTTTTACCATGGCAATTCGTGGTTTAGGGCCGTTAACCAGCCGCGGCTCGGGTTTGTTATGTCAGGCGATTGTCGGTGGGGCTATTCTGCCGTTGGTGCAAGGTGTGGTCGCCGACCGTATTGGCGTGCAATTAAGTTTTCTGGTGCCGGTGTTGGCTTATGTTTATATCGCAGGTTATGCCTGGCAGCAAAGCCGACAACAACGCCTGCAACCAGCAACCGTTTCTTCTTTATCACAGGGTGCGTTATGACAACAAAAACTCAAGCTGGCGCAGCACAGGCCATCGCTACACCACGCCAGGTATTATGTTTTGGTGAAGCGCTGATTGATTTTTTACATATCGGGGTGCAGCAACAAGGGCCGCTACCGTTACCGGCCTATCGGCAATTTCCCGGCGGCGCACCGGCCAATGCGGCAGTAGCCGTCGCCAAATTAGGCGGCACTGCCCGTTTTGCCGGACAGGTTGGCCAAGATGCTTTTGGTGATTTTCTGGCGCAGGCGTTAAGTGCCTACGGCGTTGATTTATCA
>JBBKWN010000018.1:0-3794 GCA_037968955.1 Rheinheimera sp.
CTGCGGCATGCGCCAATGTCTCGGTTGGTTGGTGGTGTGCCGTCGAGGTTGCGAAAACCTGTTCAGCATTGGCCGTGGGCAACTTCTCAATCCCATGTTGTGGCGTTAATGTCCGAAAAATATCGCCGTACAAACGGTAAAAACAATTCGCACTATGAATAATTTGTTGCTGCTCGGCCGGATCGGTAATTTGATCCATTAAGCCCGCATAAAATTTAATGTGATCTTGATCTAAGGCACCATGCGAAGTCAGGTAAGAAAAGGCTTTTTTCGGCAACTGCAACTTACCGGCGATAGTCGCCGCCGCATGATCTGCCAGAGCCGTTGACGTCCCTTCAAGCACCAGCACCATGCCAAAAAAGCTCAAGGGGCTGATCCGACGCACGGAGTCATAAGCGTAAGCAACCATCAATTCCGTGGCAAAACTCGGCTTGCTGGCCCGCGCTTGCGTTTTGTCATAACCACAATTGTTGATGTCATTTAAAATCCATTCCTGATGGCCGAGCTCTTCGTCAATATATTCAGCGACGGCGTTTCTAAGCCATTCTTTTGATTCAGGCAGCAGTGCGCCAACTGACATCAATAATGGCGTCGTGTGTTTAACGTGGTGATACGCTTCTTTTAAAAACGCGACGTAATCGTCAAGCGTAATATCACCATGAAAACAACGGCTAATGATCGGAGCGGCCAATAAATACGCTCGTGCTTGTTCGGTGGCATCGATTAATTGCTGATGAAAACTCATTGTGATCACTCCTGAATAATCTAGGTTGACGTTGTCAAAAATTCTGGTTGAAATTCGGCTTGATAAACTGACGAATATAACTGCGCTATTTCCTTGGCGTACAAACGGGCAATTCCTGCCCGCTTGGGCCTGCCATTCGCCGTTAAACTGCCTTGTGCTTGGGAGAGTGGTATCGATAAGCGGATAAAACGCTCGACTTTGGCATAATCGGGCAATTGTTGATTGACACTTTGAAGATAGGCAGCCAGTTGGCTATCGGTGACGGCCGGGCTCGCGCAATACAGCAAAGCAATACAATATGGTCTGGCGTCGCCAAACAGTACGGCTTGCTGTAGCAGGCCTGTTTTCAGTAATTCAGCTTCTGGCCATTCCGGATTGATATTGCGCCCGAGGCTGGAAATTAATAGATTTTTTTGCCGGCCCCAAATCACCAGCTGGCCATCGGCGGTAATATTGCCTAAGTCGCCGGTCTGTACCCATTCACTTGAATTTGTCGGCGGCTCTGCTCCGAGATAACCTAAGAATGGCGTTTTCACCCAAATTTCGTTGGCAACAATTTTTACCTGTAGATGCGGTAGCACTTTACCAACTTGCTGTAATTGCAAGCTGCTGGCATGCAAAGCGTGTTGCTCGGACAATGCCACCACTGAACAACATTCGCTTAAACCGTAGCCCTGATAGACCGGCAAGCCGCAAAGCGCTGCCTGCTTCAATAGATCCACCGCCACTTTGGCACCGCCGACAGCGATAAACTTTAAGCTGATTGGCGCCGTCCACCCATGTTTGCAGGCATGGATCAACAGCTGCAGTAATTCAGGCACTAAAATCAGGGTTTGTGGTTGTACTTTGCTAATAAGACTAAGGAGTAAATCCGGATTATCCAGACGACTACCGTAAAAACCGCGCGCAGCTTCTGAAGTAATAAACACCTCACCACCGGCCAACAGCGGCGCATAAACGCCAGCAATGTTTTCTAATAATGTCGAAAGCGGTAGCAAACATAAGTGCCGTGGCGCAGCAAGATTAATTCGGTTGACTAAGCTCGTGGCGACCGAGAGTTGTGCTGCGGATGACAAACAAACGCCCTTTGGCTCGCCAGTAGAGCCTGAGGTAAAGGTAATTTTCTGGGTGCCCACCGGCACCTGCACCTCAGCCTTGATCTGGCGTTGATACAGCTGATACCCAGCAAATTCGCAGCACCAACTTAACGTCAGATCCGCATTTAACTCTGCATTTAACTCTGCATTTAGCTCTGCATCCGACCCTACATCCGACTCTGATGCTAAGGCACACAGGACATCGGTAATAATCAGATCAGGTGCAACCTGCGCCAACACATGTTGCCATTGCTGTTCACTCAAATAAGCGGGCACCGGCACCAATAAGATGTTGGCTTCTAAACAAGCTAAATCTAATACCGCCCACTGCACTGAACTTTGTGCACGAAATACCACACGCGTCGCCTGCTTGTTTTGCAATAATTTCTGCCAAGCGGCCATCTGTTGACGAATTTCTGGCCAGCGATAACTTTCACCGCTTTTTGCATCTGTTAAACGAGCACTATCAGGACATGTCAACTTCATCTTAATTCTCCTGCGCCAGGCCATCACACAACGGCTGGCTTAACGGCCAAAAATCGACCGTCAGCTGGTTGAGCTTGGCGTCGGCATGGATCAATTGCATGGCTTGGGTTAAATCAAGATGGCAGACCGTTGGGTGGCTTTGGTAATACGTACCCCAGGCACTCGCATCCCCGGTCAACCGACTCGGATCGCCTTGTGCCAAAGCCTGCAATATGAGGCCATGGCGGCTCAGTAAATTTTGTACCTGCGGTGTTGCGCAGCAAACTAGATGCCGAAAACCGGCCTGAAACAAGGCATAAGCGGCTACAACAAATAACAACAAGGTATAACGACGATTGGCCGCATATAAATTGCCAATTTCGGCGATCTGTACGCGACCGGTGGTCACACCGATATCGCGCAGGGCAAAACTAATATCGACATCAAGATATTGCTCAACAAATAATTTTTCCGACTGACCAGCGCGTACACCAAGCACCGCCTGTAATGCGTCACGGGCAGTCACTACCAACAACTGCGGCATAAATTGTTGAATATCCGCGCTATACACCTCAGCAAAACCCGCGGCAATAAATTGTTCAACTTGCTGCCGTTTTGGATCAGTACGCTGCACTAAGCAAACTTTTGGCAACGCAGGTGGTGTTGCTGGCGCCTGAGCGGCTCTTGCGCTCAACACGGCTGATTGCGCATCACACTGTGGCGGAATTAAAAAAGTAATTTGATTGGCATGAGTGGCAAATTTGGCACTGCTGATCCCATCTGGGCAGAGCGTGCCTTGAACCAATAAATGAGGTGTAGATTGAAAGACTGACATGACATTCCCCGGCCAAATGTGGACAGGAACAGTGTGCTGGGGAAAACTTAACGAAAACTTAAGGTAAAAAAATGATTGTCAGCCGCTCAGCAATAGCAGGTCGCCTACTTGTTGTGATCGGCGGCGCGCAATAAATCGCCATGACGGTTAAATGACCAGCCAGCCTGACCAAGCATGGCGATTGCTTGAGCCATGCTTGCACCATGCAATGCAGTTTGTGGATGAAAGCGAGCGTCTAGCAACAATAACCAGCGTTTGGGCTGGCGTGGATAATTTTGCGTACTGACATAGATATGCAAGCCTAGATAGCGCGGGGTGATGGCTTTCCAGCCTTGTTGCACTTCAAAAATATAATCGCTTTTATCATCGATATGTAAAAAGTTCGCTTGCTGCAATGGCGAAAGCAGCGTTTTTGGTTGCATCTGCACCAACACCAGACTATGACTTGCACCGAGTAAAGCCGAAAGTTGCTGCGGATCCATCGCAGGCGCATTGGCTTTGTCATCGAAGAAACGTTGCCAGTGTTCAAGTGGTGCGCTCAGTTCCAAAGCGATGTAGTTGTTACTATATTGTTCCGCCAAATCCAGGATCGCTTCGCGGTCGTTACACTGCACACTTTTATGCACATTGTTATGAACATTGTTATGAACAT
>JBBKWN010000019.1:0-19496 GCA_037968955.1 Rheinheimera sp.
ACTTAAACTGTCACGAAAACTACCTGTGACCTGAATCACTTCGATGTCTTTTTCCGCCGTTTTAGCGTTCGCTGCCGCGGTTTGTTGTGCCAGCAGTTGTGGGGTGAAACCAAAAGTGAAACCGGCCAACAGCATGGCTGAAACCAGTTTGTTGGGGCGAAACTCTGAGCGTTGAACAGCCATCATGCCTTCCTCGTCCTATCTATATTCGGTGTCGCTCAAGGTACATGCCTGCGACATTCTTTTGTTAGAAGACACCTGCTGGCGGCTCCCTGTTGATTTCTGTCTACCGGTGGCAAAAAATGCTTGCTATTTTATGCCACCGATGGCAAAAAGCTAACACCAACGAATTCATACTGTCAAATACCGAGCAAAAATAAATCAGGCTGTCGCGCCAGTTTTATCAAGGGAAGTTTCATAAGTTGTTGAAACTTAACTTTTAAAATGTTTTTTGTGCGCAAGGTGAACTCAAGCTTTGTTCCACATGTGGTGCAAAGTTGTGGTGTGAAGGTGCTGTGCAACGTGACGCCAACTACCGTGACTTGGTATGTTCGCTCTGATGTTGTTCGGGTATGGCATGATAATTCAATGACCGCTTTGCCGGCGTTGTTCGTGGCTTGGCACTTATTTACCGCAAGGAGTCTTCAGAAATGACCGATATTTCCACTTTATTTTCGCTACAGGGCCAAACCGCATTGGTGACGGGCGCAAGCCGAGGTTTGGGAAAAGCGATAGCGCTGGCTCTTGCCAGTAGTGGTGCAAAAGTCATTTGCTCCAGTTCAACCGATACCGGGGTAGCGGATACGGTGGCCGCTATCACTGCACAAGGCGGTCAGGCGATAGCCGTGGCGGCTGATTTAGCCGATGAAATGTCAGTTCGCGCCTTAGCTGCTGCCGCCATCGATTGGCAAGGGCAGGTCGATATTCTAGTCAATTGTGGGGGCACCATTTTTCGAGCGCCAGCGCTGGAATTTCCGATGGCGCAGTGGCGGCAGAATCTGGCAGTGAATCTTGATGCGGCGTTTTTACTCTGTCAGTTGGTCGGTGCAGGCATGATTGCACGGGGCCAAGGCAAGATCATCAATATTGCCTCGATGCTCAGTTACAGTGGTGGCATCACCGTGCCGGCCTATACCGCCAGTAAACACGCCATTGCTGGCTTGACCAAAGCGCTGGCCAATGAATGGGCGCAATATGGTGTGAATGTGAACGCTATTGCCCCTGGATATTTTAAAACGGATAACACTTTTTCATTGCAGCAAAACCCCGAGCGTAATGCACAAATTCTGGCGCGCTTGCCTGCCGGACGTTGGGGCGAGCCAGAGGATTTAGCCGGTGCAGTGCTATTTTTAGCCAGCAGAGCCAGTAGCTATGTCAATGGCCATGTGCTGGCGGTTGATGGCGGTTGGCTGGCGCGTTAAGGCAGCGCCGTCAAACCGCCACAGATTGTACGCAGTTGACCCATTTTGCACTGCTGCAATGCCAGCAGTGATTACCCGAACAAAGGAAAGCAGCATGACCACCCAGAACAGTAACAAAACGATTTTTACCAACCGCTATGCGACGCATCCGGATGATGTTCACCACTACGATACTGAAGAGTTACGCCAACATTTTTTGTTAGACAATTTGATGCAGCCGGACGTCTTGGTATTGAATTACACGCATTACGAACGGATGTTGGTTGGCAGTGCAGTGCCGGTACAAGGGCCGCTGCTGCTGGAAACAGTTGATGCACTCAAAGCCGAATATTTCTTAGAGCGGCGCGAGCTAGGTGCCATTAACATTGGCGGCAAAGGTGTGGTTTTGGTCGATGGTGTCAGTTACCCGCTGGATAATAAAGAAGCTTTATACATTGGCATGGGCGCGCGTCAGGTTAGTTTTCACAGTGATGATGCCGAAAAACCGGCCAAGTTTTATTTAAATTCTACTCCGGCGCACCGCAACTATCCAAATGCGCATATCACCATGGCGCAATGTAATGTGCTGCATATGGGCGCACTTGAGACCAGTAACCATCGTGATATTTATCAGCTGATGATCCGTGGCGTGGTGCAAACCTGCCAATTACAAATGGGCTTGACGGTGCTCAAGCCAGGTAGCGTCTGGAATACCATGCCGGCGCATCAGCATGACCGGCGGATGGAAGCGTATTTTTACTTTGATTTAGGCGCCGAGCAGCAGGTTTGTCACTTTATGGGAGAGCCGCAGCAAACCCGCCATCTTTGGGTGGGCAGCGAACAAGCGGTCGTGTCGCCGCCGTGGTCGATTCACAGTGGTTGTGGTACCAGCAACTATGCCTTTATTTGGGGCATGGCCGGTGAGAACCTCGATTACAACGATATGGATAAATTTCCGGCCAGTAGCCTGAAATAACAATCGATCAAGCGCTGGGGATGCCATTAGCGCGTTAGATAAGGCAAACATTTGTTTGCCGGATGGACCACCTAGCGGTTGCGTGGCGACCGCCACAATAAATTGTGGCCATTTTTTGCAACAACAGGGCAAATAATAATGAACTCGACATTCAGGCAATGTGGTCGCCGACAGGTGATTCGACTGTCAAAACCATGGGCCGCACGCTGGACGCTACTGCTCGCCAGCTGCTGGCTGCTCGTAAGCTGCACGCAACAACAAGACGTCGTGACGTTGCGGATGGGGCACACACTTGATCAAGAACACGTGGTGCACAAAGCCATGCAAAAAATGGCCGAACAGCTGGCGCTTTATTCCAACGGCAGTATGCAAATCCGGATTTATAGTGGCGGTCAACTGGGCTCTGAGCGCGAACTGGTCGAGCTGTTGCAAATCGGTAGTCTGGCGATGACCAAAGTGTCAGCCTCGCCACTGGAAGGGTTTGTGCCGTTGATGAAAGTGTTCAGCCTGCCTTATGTCTTTCGCGACAGTGCGCATTTATGGACAGTGCTGGATGGTGAGATTGGCCAGCAGTTATTGGCGGCCATGTCGCCGGTACGATTAAAAGGGCTGGGTTATTATGATGCCGGCAGTCGCAGCTTTTACACCACTCAAAAGGCTATCCATACACCGGCCGATTTAAAAGGCTTAAAATTTCGGGTGCCGAATAGTCAAACGTCGGTGGAAATGGTGCAGGCGCTCGGCGGCGCTGCTACGCCCGTCGACTGGGGTGAACTTTATACCGCTCTGCAACAAGGCGTGGTCGATGGCGCCGAAAACAATCCGCCAAGTTTCTATTTATCAAGACATTACGAACTTTCAAAATACTACATTCTAGACGAACACAGCAGTGTGCCGGATGTGATTTTGATGAGTCAGCATATTTGGGATCAACTTAGCCCCGAGCAACAAGGCTGGGTGCAACACGCAATGAACGATTCAATCATCTACCAGAAAACCTTGTGGCAACAGGCCAGCGATGACGCTTTGACCAAAGTAAAAGCGCACGGCGTGCAAGTGATTTACCCAGACAAAACTGCGTTTGCGCAGGCTGTACAGCCATTGCATGAGCGTCTTAAAGGCAGTGAAATTGGTGATCTACTTCAAAAAATCAAAGATCTGCCAGTTCCCCCCCTAAGCGGAGATGCAGATGAATAAAACAGTATTTTGGGTGGACCAGATTTTACGTCGCACGCTGATGGCGCTGATGGCGTCCATCGTGCTGGTGGTCTGTTGGCAGGTGTTCTCAAGGTTTGCACTGGGCGCACCAAGTTCGATGACCGAAGAAATTGCCCGTTGTTTGTTGCTGTGGATTGGGATGCTCGGCGCTGCATTTGCCTATCGAACCGGTCAGCACTTGGGGCTGGACATTCTCACCCGCAAAATGCCAGCGCTTTGGCAACATCGGGTGGCTTTGGTACTGACTGCTGCAGTGGTGATATTTGCGCTGGCCGCAATGGTGGTGGGCGGTGGCCAGCTGGTGGTATTGACGTATCAGTTGGATCAAATGTCAGCGGCGCTGGGTATTCGAGTGAGTTGGATTTATTTGGCGCTGCCACTGGGTGGTTTACTGATTGCTTTTTATGGTCTGTGTCAGCTGCGCTGCTTGTGGCAAAAAATTGAACTGACACCGGCAGAGGATTGTTAAGATGGAATGGTCTGCTTTGGTGTTATTGCTGGTATTTTTTGTACTGTTGATGCTCAACGTACCGATTTCTTTTTGTATTGGTCTGGCGACACTCGCCACCATGTTGCTCAGTATGGATTTGTTACCTGCGCTGACGACATTAGCGCAGCGGATGGCCGGTGGTTTAAATAGTTTTGCCTTACTTGCGATTCCGTTTTTTGTGTTGTCGGGGTTGTTGATGGGGCGAGGCGGTATTGCGAAACGCTTAATTGAATGTGCGATGGCGTTAGTCGGCGCTTTGCCTGGTGGCTTGGCACTGGTCAATGTAGTGTCCTGCATGTTGTTTGGCGCAATTTCTGGCTCGGCAGTGGCGGCAACATCAGCGATAGGTAGTTTTATGCTGCCGGAAATGAAAAAACAAGGGTATGACGATAGCTACAGCGCGGCTGTTACCGCGGCCGCGGCGACCACCGGTATGCTTATTCCGCCGTCAAATATTATGATTGTTTATGCCATTGCCAGTGGTGGTGTGTCGATAGCGGCCTTGTTTGTTGCTGGTTATTTGCCGGGGATTTTGTTGGGGCTCTCGTTAATGCTGGTCTGCGGCGGATACGCCAAGCTAAAAGGGTATCCCGTCGGCGCTCGTTTACCTTTGAAATTGGTGGCAAAAAAAGTAGCCGCAGCCATCCCCAGCTTGTTTATGATTTTTTTAGTCATTGGCGGCATTATCAGTGGCATTTTTACGGCAACCGAAGCCGGTGCCATTGCGGTGGTGTATTCGTTTGTGCTCGCGGTTGGCGTGTACCGTGAAGTGAAATGGTCTGAGCTTGGCAATATCTTATTAAAATCCACCGAAACAACATCCATTGTGCTGGCGCTAATTGCTACTTCGGCGGCGATGTCATGGATTTTATCTTATGAAAATATTCCGCAGTCGATCAGTGCGGGTTTATTGACGTTAAGTGATAACCCAATGCTCATTTTGCTGCTGATTAACGTTATCTTGCTGATTGTGGGGGCTTTTATGGATATGACGCCGGCAGTGCTCATTTTCACCCCCATTTTTCTGCCGGTGGCGGTTGAGCTTGGCATGTCGCCCTTGCATTTTGGCATCATGCTGATTTTAAATCTGTCGATTGGTCTGGTATCTCCGCCCGTGGGAAGTGTGTTATTTGTCGCTTGTGCCATTGCCAAAGTGCGGCTAGAGCAATTGTTAAAACCTTTGTTACCCATGTATTTAGCGATGATTGTGGTGTTGTTGCTGGTGACTTATATCCCGGCAATCAGCGAATGGTTGCCAGCCGTATTTGGTCTATAAAGCGGAGATTGTGATGAACAGTTATGTGATCCCAAATCTGGCCAATGCTTGGCGTTTGATTGAACTGGTGGCCCGATCGCCGCTGGGTTTCAGTTTGTCGGAGCTGGAACAACAATTAGCCTTACCACGTACCACGGCCTTTCGGATCTTACAAACCTTATGTCAGCAGCAAGTGTTGTGTAAACAAGGCCGAAAATATTTGGTTGGCACTGGCTTGTATCGGTTGGGATTAGATCTGATTAATCACAATCCACTGCATCAATTGGCGTTGCCGTATTTACAGCAGCTAGCGCTCGCCACAGGGTTAAGCGCGCAACTGGTGCTACCGCAACAAGGTGGGGCTCTGGTGGCCGAAGTTGTTGATAACCCGAATACTTTTGGAATGGCGGCTCGGCCGGGTTTTATCGCGCAATTACATTGTTCGGCGGCCGGCAAGTTGTTTTTGAGCCATTTATATTTTGATCAATTGTTAGAATTGGCGCTCGATCCCGGCTTTTGTCGGCACACGGCACAAACTATTACCGATCCGGCCCTGCTCAAGGTAGAATTGCAACGTATTCAGGCGCGTGGGTATGCGTTGGATGAACAGGAATACCGCGATGGTGTTCGTTGTCTGGCGGTGCCAATCCGAGATCAGCGTGGTGTGGTAGTCGCAGCCATCGGCGTCACAGGTCCGTTACAATTGTTTCCTGAACTTGCGACCGATACCATTGCACAACAAGTAAAACAAGCAGCAATTGCGGTATCGCTTGCCACCTATCGACCCAAATTGCAGCTTGGCACCCGCTGACATTGTTGATGGCGCGGTACGTCCGTGGCGCTATTTGGCTGCGTTTTGCGAAAAATCAGTTTGTGCTCGCCAAACATTAGCAAAAATGCCGAAGCAAAAATGGCGATAAACGCCTAACCGAAGAAGGTCACATGCATAAAACTTCGACGATCAATGATGTCGCCCGACTTGCCGGTGTGTCTAAACGCACGGTGTCACGGGTGATCAACGGCTCACTCAGTGTCGGCGACAGTACCCGTGAGCGAGTGGAAAAAATTATCAGTGAATTAAATTATTCACCCAATACGCAGGCTCGTGGTTTAGCATCAAGCCGTTCATATTTATTGGGGCTAATTTACGACAACCCAGATGCGCTCTATCTTGATGATGTGCAGCGGGGGGTGCTCGAAGTATGCTCGCAGTTAGGTTATGAATTGGTGGTGCATCCTTGCCGCTATCGCAGCGAAACGTTGGTGCAGGATTGTTTTAATTTTATCAATCGGTCAAAACTTGATGGCGTGATTGTACTGCCGCCGGTGTCGGAATTGGATCATCTGGCGTTAGCGTTAAAAGATGCCGGTCGGCCTTATGTGCGCCTCACATCCGTGCTATTGGACGAAACGCGACATAGTGTGGTGTCTGATGATCGCGCTGCTGCTGCTGAAATGGCGCGCTATTTTGCCCAGCTTGGCCACAGTGATATCGCTTTTATTAGCGGCCCGCAGCGGTATAAATCGTCATCCGAACGGATGGAAGGTTTTCAACTGGGATTATCGGCTTATGGCATTTCGCTGCAACCAGCGCGGATTATCGAAGGGAATAATACCTACGAAACCGGCATTGAATGTGCGAAACAGCTGCTGGCGCAACGGCCATTGCCGAGCGCTATCTTTGCGAATAACGACCAGATGGCGGCGGGGGTACTCAAAGCTGCCCATGATTTAGGGATCGCCATTCCACGGCAGTTATCGGTCGCTGGTTTTGATGATAACTTACTCGCATCAAGGGTGATCCCGGCACTCACCACCATTCGTCGACCAGTACGACAAATGGCACAACTGGCTGCCACTAAAATCATTATGGATATTGAACATAACAGCAAAGCGGCCAATCAGGTGGCCGCCAAGGTTGCGCCAACACTGGTCGTGCGCGAATCTACTGCCCGTTTTAACCCAGCGGAAGTGTAAGTTTCAATATTAGGAAAAACTAACGCTCGTACTGCCATTTTGGCGCGGTTTCGGGTATGGTTAAATGCAATTGCAGTACGATCACAGGAAGTATCGTCTGATGCGTTTGAAAACCCTCTTACTGTTGCACCTGCTGCTGACTTTTTTTAGCAGTGCAATTATGGCGCGCCCTGCGCCTCTGGCGGATTATTTCCGTGAAAGCTGGACGACCCGGGATGGTCTGCCGCACAACACCATCAACAGTATCACCCAAAGTAAAGACGGTTATTTGTGGTTCGCAACCTGGGAAGGGGCGGCCCGTTATGATGGCCGTGCTTTTACCGTGTTTGGTCGCAGCACCCTGACTGGATTGCCGGATTCTGGCATCAGGGTTTTTCACCTCGATGACAAGGGTGATTTACTGATGGGCGGTTCCCGTGGCGGCATGGCTCAGGTTCGTGAGGGTCAGTGGCAATCGTTGCCTGCCGTTGGCAAACTGATTAATGATTTAACCCGCGATGCCAATCAGCAATTGTGGATTGCCACGGAAGGTGGCGGTTTGCTGTTGCAGCAACCAAGCGGTATCAGCCGCAGCTTCGGTGCCAAAGACGGTCTGCCACCGAGTGTGATTTATCGTTTACTGGACGATCGCCAAGGTAAAATCTGGCTCGCGACACAACAAGGTTTATATTGGTTTGACCCCGTATTGACAACGCCGGTATTTCACCGGGTAGAGCCAGCACAAGGCATTCCGCTGACGTCAATTTTTGCGCTTACGTTGACCGGCGATGGCGCGTTGTTGGTCGGTACTGAACAAGGGGCTTTTAAACAACAAGGCCAACAATTTGTACCGCTTGACCCCGGCTTACAAGGGGTTGCGATATCGGTGCTGATGGTCGATCAGCAACAACAAATTTGGCTTGGTACGGTCAATCAGGGCGTGCTACGGCTCAGCAGCTTAGGTTTGGAGCAACTCACCGTTGCCAATGGCTTACCCAATAACCGTGTGCTTTCTTTATGGCAAGATCGAGAAAATAGCATCTGGATTGGCACGAATGGCGGTGTTCTGCGATTACGTGACGCGCCATTTAGTAATCTCACCACCAGCAAGGGGTTGTCAGATAATTATGTTCGAACAATTCTTGAACATAGCGATGGCTCGGTGTGGATTGGCTCCAGCGGCGGCTTAGACCGATCCGTCAATGGCAAAGTGGTTCCTATTACTAATTCACAAGGTCAGCCATTAACTTCAGTGCTGAGCTTAGCTGAAGCGCCGAACGGCGATGTTTGGGTCGGCAGTTATACGCATGGGCTGCTGCAATTGCGAGCAGGGAAAGTCATTGCTTTTTTTGACCGGGCTTTGGGGTTAACCTCCAACGAAGTACGGGCTATTTTGCCGATGGCCGATGGGAGTGTGTGGGCTGGGACCTCGGGCGGTTTAAGCCATCTGGTGGCAGGTAAAATCCGACAATATCATGTCAGTGATGGTTTGCCCGGCGAATTTGTGACTGCGCTGATGTTGCAGCCAAATGGCAAACTCTGGATCGGAACTGGCAGTGGTGTGGCGGTGCGGGTTGCGGATCATTTCGAACCATTACCGCTCAATAAATTAGAGCAGGCCGATTATGTCTTTAGTTTTTATCAACCGCCAAATAGTGACGACTTATGGTTGGCCACCGATCGAGGTCTGGTGCTGTACGACGCCGCGCACCAACAATTACTGCTGGTTGGAACTGCACAAGGCTTACCTTTTGACAAAATATTTACCATTGTCGCTGAAGGTGATGAATATTTTTGGCTCAGTTCAAACCGTGGCATTTTACGGGTAAAACAGCAGGACGTACGGCAAGTGGCCATCGGCGTTCAGACTGAGCTGGTTGGGTATGAATTGTTTGGCGAAAGCGATGGGATGCAAAGTGCGCAGTGTAATGGCGGATCCATGCCTGCGGCAGTGGCTCGTAAAGATGGCAGTTTGTGGTTTGCGACGTCAAAAGGCGTCGCCATGGTATCGCCTTCAAGGCTTGGTGAATTTTCTATTCAGACACCACCGGTGGTGATACAAAAATTAACGGCCGATGGTGTGCAGTATCCGATGACGACCCAGCAACTGCCTGCAGGCACCCGCAGAGTTGACATGCAGTTTGCAGGTTTGAGTTATGTGATGCCAACCCGCATTCAATATCGCACCAAATTAGTCGGTTTTGACCAAGATTGGGTGGCGCGCGGGCCGCAAAATTTTGCCGAATACACCAATTTAATGCCGGGTCAGTACCGGTTGCTGGTCAGTGCTGCTTATCCAGATGGCGACTGGTCGGCAGTACCCGCTGAATTGCGGCTGGAAATTTTGCCATTTTTCTGGCAACGCACCAGTTTTATGGTTATTGCCGGTGTCGTTTTGGTGTTTTTGATCTGGGCGCTCTATCGCTGGCGGGTGCATAGTCTATATCGTAATGGCCAAAAACTGCGCTGGCAGGTGCTCGAGAAAACTTCAGCTTTACGCCGACAAACCGCCGTGTTGACCTTGGCGGTGGAGGAAAAAAGCAAGCTCGCCGAACAGTTGCGACTGCAGGCTGCTGCTTTTGAAGCACAGGCGCGTGAAGACGGGCTCACTGGGCTGGCGAATCGGCGCGCTTTTGATGAACAGTTGGCCTCGGAGTTTAATCGTGCCACACGATTACAGCAGCAATTATGTTTGGTGATCGTCGATATCGATCATTTTAAGCGGATCAATGATCAATGGTCACATATGGCTGGTGATGAAGTGCTGAAGCGGATCGCCCAAATTCTAAAATTGCATTGCCGCGACATTGATATGACCTCACGTTGGGGCGGTGAAGAATTTGCACTGCTATTGCCACAAACTAGCCTGTCGCAAGGACACGAAGTTTGCGAGCGTTTGCGTGAGGCCATCGCGAGTACCAATTTTGATGATACCGCTGCTGGATTAACGGTCACGGCCAGTTTTGGCCTAGCGGTGAATACCGGTTTAGCACATTACGACAAACTAATTTCGCGCGCGGATACCTTGTTATATCAAGCCAAAGGAGAAGGGCGAAATAGGGTGTGTAGTTGATATCGCGAAAATGCAGGTTTGGCAATGTGATTTGCCCGTTAAACGTCACCGCGCAATGGCGGATGCTAAAACCAGTTTTACATCAACATGATGTATGTTCTAACTTGGCAGATAAAGACCGGCCACTGGGTGGCCGGTGGGAATGGTTGCATGATTAACCACGGCGTGTGATTACAGGCGCTGGATGGTTAAAACTTAAATACCACTTTGACACTGGCGTCCACTTTGCTGGCATCAATAAACCCGATCAGGTTTGGATTGCTAGCGACAAGTTTCAACATTTCATCTTCAGTGGCTAGCTCTTTCGGTGGTGTGCCTTTGCCGGTGAATACTAGCTTAGACCAATACGCTTTAAGCTGGCTGGCTGACTTTTTCAGCACTACATCATTAAAGCTGGCACTACTTGGCGCTGTTTCTTCTAATGCCATCGGCACCACCGACTGCCCATCGGCAAAAGATTTCTCCCGGCCTAAGTAAATTTTTGAAACTGTTGCTGCATCAAGTGCATTGTTATTGGATGGATGGACAATCACCGCAACTTCGGCAAAAACAAGCGGGCTGCCCAAGGTGCAGAGCAATGTGCCTAGCAGTAAAACTTTGTTTCTCATCACAAGCCCCTTAAAAAACTAAATCGATGCCAAAGGAAAACAGTTGATAGTCACCTACCGTCGACCTCGTATCGGTACCTTTAAAATAATCCGCTTTAAAGGCGGCACTAGGATGGAAATCGTAACGAACAGACAACCCAACACCATCAAACTCACGTTGTGCAAATGCATTATGCAGACCACGACCGGTTGCTTGGAGCACTGGATGTGTGATGCCGTTCAAAAAGTCATAGTTTGCTTCTTGCGCATAGTCTTCGGTATGGATGGTGACGACGACATTGTCAAAACGGTGGCCCAGAGCGAGCATCCAAGACTTATTCAAGGCGTCACTTGAGTCCCGAACGGAATAGTCGACATATTCAAAATCAACCAGCCAGTTGTTGTAATCAACGGCAAAACCGGTAAACCAATAAAAAGCGTCTTTTTTATCCCAGCTTAATCTTTGTTTAAATTCAGCAACCTGAGCGGCCGTTGCGCCATTGGCGCTTGCAAAAGCAATACCTCCGGCTGCCAGTGGAAAGACAGTGGTCCTGTCGATGCTCGCTCCATCAACTTCTGCGGCAAACACACCACCAAATAGTTGCCACCAATCGCCAGCTAAAGTAGCGTTGGCAGAGAAGATATTATCCAGCCCAAAATCGACAAACGAGTTAGTCACGACACTAAATGAATCACCGGACCAACTGCCATAAAGAACTTTGGTTTGTAGGCTGTAATCACCAATATTGTATTGGCTGTCAAGGGCTATGCCTTCGATGGTACTAAAATCAAAGCCAATATAGACCGCTTTGGGTAATCTTGAAAAGTTGTGGGCATAACCTACTTTTTCATATTCGGATTGGTGAAAAATTGGGTTGGCAAAACGCCCGCCACTCAGCCGGTGGGTATCATTCAGCTGGTAGCTAATATAGGCCCAGCGCGCTTCAACTTCAAAATCATTAGTACCGTCGCCATACAATTGCACTGTGGCAGACAAACCATCGGCTAAATCGGCGGTGGCTTGAATAGCAAACAGCGATTCAGTTTTAAAGGATAACTCTCCTTCTTCATAGTTTACGTAGGGCGTAACGCCGCCATCTGAGGACACCGAAGTTCCCCGAACTGAGGCAAAGCCATTGAGTTTCACCTCGGCCGCTACTGACGGCAAATACATTGCCGTCAGTAGCACCGAGCCAACCAGCCAGTGCTGCTGCGGTTTAAATTGCAGTTTCATCGCCTATCCTTTTGTTATTGTAAGTAATCATTCCAAGCGTAGTTGAGCTTTGTGCGGATGTGCAGCTTTTTTGCTTTGCAGGTGACAAGTTTTGTTTTTTTTCAACGATTCGCACATTCTATCGCAAACCGTTATGCTGGGTAGAGCTTGGCTGTCGGCTGCAACTAGGAACCTAATATCTTGAAATTTCATGAGTTTAGAATTTTTTGCTGTGGACTTGTTATCGGGATGATGGTGATTCCTGCCTCCGCCAATGAAAGGATGACGGAGTTGCGGGTGCCGCATATCGCCGATGCCGCGCCTTTTATCATCGTCGATGAGCAACAACAACCCGTGTCAGGGATGTTGTTTGAGCTGTATCAATTACTCAGTAATAGCCTTGCAATACCACTCCACATTGAGCCGGTGCCGCGAAAATTAGTCGGAAAAGTACTGCTCAAAGGAGATATTGATATCTATTGTAATGCGACCCCAGCTTGGTTCAATGAACCCGGATTGCGCTGGAGTCCAGCAATATTTATCCATCGTGATGTAGTGGTCAGTCGGCGAAAATACGTCGATTTTACCCTTTTTCTAAAGGAGGCTGACGGTCGTATTGGTACGACCTTCGAATATGTGTACCCGACGTTAAGTTGGCTGTTTCAAAAGGGGCAGCTGGTACGTGTGGATAGTTTTTCACCGCGAGAAAGCTTGCGTTTGTTACAAGCTGGGCTTTTGGATACGGTGGTGGTGTCCGAATTGGAGCTTAACTATTTCCTGCCTGATCATTCGCGGTTTTCAACCTTAGTGGTGGCGCAAGATGAAATTCAATGTATGTACGCACCAAAACTGAGTGCGACTCAAGTACAGCAATTAAATAACCAATTGGCGCTCCTGATCAAACAAGGCAAGCTCATCAAAATTGTCGATAAATATCAATAATGGTCGCCAACAAAAAACAAGCTTCTTATGGCTTGTTATCGACGTTTTGCCGCAGTTATAAAGCTGTGCGCCGTGAGTTGGTGCCCGAAACGCGACCTTGCAACTTATTTCATATCTGAAACCAATAAATAGCATTTTGCCAGCGGTGGCAAAAAAAGTTTATTAGCTATTGCCACCGGTGGCAGATGCGTTATATTGTTTGCAAATAGACTAAATATTTCTAGTTTGAACACAGTTCATGGCCAATTGGAGCTCCGCATGATCATCAATCGGCAAAAACGACAGCAGATTAAAGGCAGCCTGATGTCATTGGCGGCTGTTGCGCTGCCGAGGTTTGCGCTGCCGGCGTTGTTATCGGGCTGCACCGCGACACGTGAACGTGGCGCTGATTCGAAGAAAAGCCAACAATATCAACAGTTGTGGGCGCAAGCCGATGCCATTGTGCAGAGTATTGTGTTGACTGAGTTTGCAGCAAAAGATTTTCTGATCACCGATTTTGGTGCGATTTCCAACATGGATTGCACCAAGGCGATTGCGGCCGCAATTGCGGTTTGCCATCATGCAGGTGGCGGACGCGTGGTAGTACCGCAAGGCCGCTGGTTAACCGGCGCCATCCATTTAAAGTCGAATGTGAATTTACATCTGCTGAAAAATGCCGTGCTGGCGTTTTCAACCGATCCAAAAGCCTATCTGCCTTATGTTTTTACGCGTTGGGAAGGTGTTGAATTGATGGGCTACTCGCCACTGATTTATGCCTTTGAGCAGCACAACATTGGCATTACCGGTGAAGGGATTTTAGAAGGCGGCGCCAGCAATACCGCATGGTGGCCCTGGAAAGGCAAATGGAAACATACCCCGTGGGCGCTTGATGCAACAACGGATCAGCAGCAAACCCGTAATCCTTTATTTGCAATGGCCGAAGCGGGCCGTCCGGTGTCCGAGCGGGTGTTTGCCAATAACTTCTTGCGACCGCCGTTTATTCAACCTTACCGCTGCAGCCGGGTGTTGATTGAAGGGGTGACCATTCGCAACTCACCATTTTGGCTGGTCAATCCGGTGCTTTGTACCGACGTGATTGTGCGGGGGGTGAATTTTGTCAGTCATGGTCCAAATTCCGATGGCTGCGACCCTGAATCCTGCAACAGAGTGCTGATAGAACAGTGTTTATTTGATACCGGCGATGACTGTATTGCACTGAAATCTGGTCGCAATAACGACGGGCGACGCCTAGCAACACCCATCCAAAACGTGGTGATCCAGGATTGCATGATGAAAGCCGGCCACGGTGGTGTGGTGCTTGGCAGCGAAATTTCCGGTGGCGCGAACCACATTTTTGCCAGACGACTGCGGATGAGCAGCCCAGATCTGGAGCGTGGTTTGCGGATTAAAACCAACTCGTTACGCGGTGGAAAAATTGACACTGTCGCCTTAACCGAGATTGAGATTGGTGAAGTGAAAGACGCCATCGTTATCAACTTCTATTACGAAGAAGGCGATGCCGGTGACCATTTGCCGCAAGTCCAGAATATTTTTGTTAGTCATTTTCATGTGAAAAAAGCGCAACGGATTTTTGAAATTCGCGGTTTACCGCGCGCGCCGGTCGGTCTGGTGCAGTTGACTGATGTGACCATTGATCAAGCCGAACTTGGGGTCGTTGAACTGGCGCCGCAGCTGCAATTGAACCATGTGTTTTTTAACGGCAAACCATTAGTGCCTGAGTTATTCAGACAAAAATAGCTGCAGCAAAAATGACTGAGACAAAAAATTGATGCAAAAACAAGCAGCGCGAAAGCCGTTTGCTTTGTTAAACATAGCTGTCAGCTTCGTTAAAAAGACCCCAGCTTGGGGCGTTAAAAATTAGCCGCCCGCTGCGTGTAACAGCATCGATGGCCAAACGATTTAATTGTTGCCACTGCCAACCTGGCGGGGCAAAGGAGTGAGTTGATGTCGACTGAAACACCGACAAATCCGGTCGGTAACGAGCGTGCTGTCAATAGCAAACCTGGTTGTAGCGTCAGTTTGCCGGAGCAGGAAATTTCACAAACCGTAGCGCTGTGGCAAGTACATCCACGCGATAATGTGCTGATTGCGCTGCGAACCATTGATAGTGGTGAAATACTGCCCGAGCCTTATCAGCATTTAACGGCATTGGAAGATATTCCGGCCGGGCACAAGGTGGCGATTGCTGATTTAGCGCTCGGCGATGAAGTGCGTAAATACGGTTTTGCCATTGGTGCGACCACGACCACGGTCAAAGCGGGCGCGCATATTCACTCGCACAACACCGCGACCAAACTCAGCGGTGAATTGTCTTACAGCTACCGCGGCTGTGAAGCGGTGGAACTGACTTATCCAACTGATTTACCAACCGAATTTATGGGTTATCGCCGTAAAAATGGCAAAGTGGGTACCCGCAATGAGCTGTGGATCATCAATACCGTCGGCTGTGTTAACCGCGCTGCCACCCGAATTGCCGCCGAAGCCAATCGACGTTTAGCGGCGCAGCTGGATGATCGCTACCGCAATATTGATGGTGTTTTTGCCTATACCCATCCTTTTGGTTGCTCGCAGCTGGGTGATGATTTAGCCCATACCCGCACCATTTTGGCCGGTTTAATTCAGCATCCGAATGCCGGTGCCGTGTTGGTGGTCGGACTCGGTTGTGAAAACAATCAGCTCTCAAAATTACTGGAAGCCAGTCCGGGTGTTGATTTAAGTCGCATTCGCTCTTTTAACGCGCAACAAGTTGCAGATGAAGTGGAAGAGGGCATTGCCGCCGTTGAAGAGTTATTGGCGCAAATGGCGGCCGATACTCGGACTGCATGTCCGGTGTCGGACTTGGTGTTCGGTATGAAATGTGGCGGCTCTGACGGTTTAAGTGGCCTGACAGCCAATCCATTGGTCGGACAGGTCGCCGATTTAGCCGCTAGTGCTGGTGGCAAAGTGATTTTGACCGAAACGCCGGAAATGTTTGGCGCTGAACAAGTGTTTATGGCGCGCGCCCGCAGTGAAGCGGTATTTAACGATTTAGTGCGGTTGGTGAATAGCTTTAAGCAGTATTTTATCGACAACAACCAGCCGGTTTATGAGAACCCAAGCCCGGGCAATAAAGCCGGTGGTTTGACGACACTGGAAGAAAAATCCTTAGGCGCCATTCAAAAAGGTGGCTCAGCGGTGGTTGAGCAAGTCATCAACTATGGCGAACTCGCCAGCAAACCAGGCCTGACTTTATTAGAAGGGCCGGGCAATGATGCGGTGTCGTCAACGGCATTAACCGCAGCTGGCGCCACGCTGTTGTTATTCACCACCGGGCGCGGCACGCCATTAGGCTTTCCGGTACCGACGGTGAAGATTTCTTCGAACTCAAATTTAGCCATGCGTAAACCGATGTGGATTGATTATGACGCCGGTGCCATGTTGCAAACGGGGGTTGATAGTCAGCAATTTAGCAAAGAATTTTTCCGATATTTACTTAAAGTCGCTTCGGGTCAATACACCCGGAACGAGAAGTCTGACAATAAAGAAATTGCGCTGTGGAAAAACGGCGTCACGCTTTAACACATGCAACAGTGACAGCAAAGTCTGTGACTGAAGGAGCCCAAATGGCCGCGTTAACTTTACATCCTGATCGTTTATTTCCGTCTGATCCAACAGTGCGCGCTATTGCACAACGTTTATACCGGGAAATTGCCGGGCTACCGATCGTCAGCCCGCACGGTCATACCGATCCAAAATGGTTTGCTGACAATGCCAATTTTGACAATGCCACCAGCTTGTTATTGCTGCCGGATCACTATGTGTTTCGGATGCTTTACAGCCAAGGCATTGCATTGGAAAGTTTAGGTATCCGGCGGAAAGATGGCGTGCCGGTTGAAACCGATTACCGCAAAATCTTCCAGACCTTTGCCAGTCACTTTCATTTATTCCGTGGCACACCCTCACGGATGTGGCTCGATCATGTGTTTAGCGAAGTGTTTGGTCTGACGCAGCCGTTAACGGCCAGCAACGCCGATGATTTTTACGACAACATCAATGCCCAGCTAATTAAACCAGAATTTAAACCACGTACGTTACTGGACCGTTTTAACATCGAGTTATTAGCGACCACCGAAGGCGCGCTGCATTCTTTAAAACACCATGCGACACTTAAAGGCACCGGTTACGACAAAAAAGTCATTACCACCTTCCGTCCCGATGATGTGGTTGATGCCGATCGCGCCGACTTTGCCGCCAATGTGCAAAAACTCGGTGAACTGACCGGTCAAGATACCCAAAGTTTTGACGGGTATTTGCAGGCGCTGCGTATTCGTCGCCAGTTCTTCCGTGACCATGGCGCCACCGCCACCGATCACGGTCATCCGACGGCCAAAACCGCAGATTTATCCAAAGCAGAAGCGCAGGCCTTATTTAGCTTGTGCCTGAAAGGTGAAGCCAGCACTGCCCAAACTGAATTATTCCGGGCGCAGATGCTGACTGAAATGGCTGGCATGAGCGTTGAAGATGGCATGACGATGCAAATTCACCCGGGTGCGTTTCGTAACCACAACCCGATTATTTTCCAGAATTTTGGCCCGGATAAAGGCGCTGATATTCCCAGTCCAACTGAGTTTGTTAGTAATCTCAAACCGTTATTGGATAAATATGGCAACAACGCCAACTTAAAAATCATTCTGTTTACACTGGATGAAACCACTTACGCCCGCGAACTGGCGCCATTGGCCGGCCATTACCCTTGTCTGAAGTTAGGACCTGCCTGGTGGTTCCATGACAGTCCGGAAGGTATGCTGCGGTTTCGCCATCAAGTCACTGAAACGGCTGGTTTTTATAACACTGTTGGTTTTAATGATGACACCCGGGCATTTTTCTCTATTCCGGCGCGCCACGATGTCGCGCGACGCATTGACTGTCGGTTTTTGGCAGGCTTAGTGGCAGAGCACCGTTTAGGTGAAGACGAAGCGGCCGAACTGGCGTATCAGCTGACTTACGGCTTGGTGAAAAAAGCTTATCAGCTGGCCTAGGTTTATAACTGACTAGTTTTATGACGGCTTCGTTTGTAACGGATTAGTTTGTAACGGCTTAGTTTATAACGAATGAGTTTTGAGGCTTGCTGGGATCTGAGTGTGGCTTGAACTATCAAGCGCCGCAGATGTGCATCAGCAGCGGCAACCGGTGCTTAATAACCACCTCTTTAGACGACAACCAAGAAGCTTTGATAGCTTCGGTAACATGGATACTGTGATGAGCGCAAACGCACACATAATGCCACCGCTGGCAAAGGCTGATTCTTCGCTAAAGCCCAGATTAAACCTGCAGTCGCTGGCAGCAGCAACGGCTGCCAATGCTGCCTTGGCACTGCCTGAGTATTTAGCAGCGCAAGCGCCAGCGATCGGCTTGGTTCATCTGGGCCCCGGCGCGTTTTTTCGCGGTCATCAAGCCTGGTATACCCATGAAGCGTTAAAACAAGGCGGCGACTGGCGAATTTCTGCGGTTGCGCTTCGCAGTAGTGATGTTTCTGATGCGCTGACACCCCAAGATGGGCTGTATACGCTGGCGGTGATGGAGCAACAAACCAGTTATCAAATGATTGGCTCGGTGGCAGAAGTGCTGGTGGCGCCAAAACAATTTCCACAAGTGCTGGCGCGATTAACCGCCGCCACCACCCAATACGTCACCATGACCATTACCGAAAAAGGTTATTGCCTCAATGGCGCCGGGGTGCTGGATTTAAAACACGCCGACATCGTGCAGGATCTGCAGAGTTTTGCTGATGACAGTCAACCTAAGTCTGCTATTGGCTTATTGGTCAAAGCCTTGCAGCAAAGGTTCAGCGCCAATGTGCCGCCTTTTGTGGTGATTAGTTGCGATAATTTAACCGACAACGGCCATAAACTTAAAAATGCGTTAGTGGCATTTGCCGGGCAAAGCTCGCCGGCGCTCGCCAATTGGTTAAAGCAGCAACTGATCAGCCCATGCACCATGGTCGATAGCATTACGCCGGCCACTGACGATGCGCTGCGCACTGCTGTTGCCAAAGAACTGGGTCTGCAAGATGCCTGGCCAATTAAGCGCGAAGCTTTTTGTCAGTGGGTGATTGAAGACATTCTGCCCGCTGACCGACCAGCCTGGGACAAAGCCGGGGTGATTTATGCAAGCGACGTCAGTGCCTTTGAAAAAGCTAAATTACGGCTGCTTAATGCGCCGCACTCGACCATGGCTTATTTGGGCGTATTACTGGGCATAGAAACCGTGTATGACGCGATGCAACAACCGGTATTGGTAAAGTTTCTAAAAGACTTGGTCGATGAAGAAATTCAACCGTCTTTTGTGGCGCCAGCGGAGCTTGATGCCGCGCGATACAGCCTGGATATATTCCAACGCTTTGAAAA
>JBBKWN010000020.1:0-24008 GCA_037968955.1 Rheinheimera sp.
GTCATCAATGGTGCCTGAACTAACCTGAACTTGCTCAGTTTCGATTTCTAATTCTACGGCAGCGTCAAAAGTTTCCAGACTCATCTCGGGCTCTGACGCAGATTCAGACTCTGGCTCACTTAAGCGGTGTAGCGCGTGCAGCAATTCTGGCGTTGCAGGTTTTAGAGGTTGACGATTTTGCACATTGGCAAACATTTCATTAATTGCATCAAGTGCTTGTAATATGACATCCATTAATTCAGACGTGACACGTCTTTTGCCAGTCCGCAAAATATCAAACACGTTTTCAGCACCGTGACAAGCGTCGACTAATTCAGTCAACGACAAAAAACCGGCGCCGCCCTTAACCGTATGAAAACCACGAAATATTGCATTTAATAAGCTGGCATCGTCGGGGTTATTTTCTAGTTCGACCAACTGCTCCTGCAACAGCTCAAGGATCTCGCCGGCTTCGACTAGGAAATCCTGTAAAATGTCCTCATCTAAATCAAAGCCCATGCTAGCCTACCTCTCTTAGAAACCTAAACTCGATAATAAATCGTCTACATCATCCTGACCTGATACCACATCATCTCGCAATTCAGCATCAATAATGGGTCCCTCAGCTTCATGTCCTGCTTTGGGTTTTTTAATGACCACTGGACGGTCTTCTTGCGGCAGGTTGCTATGACCAAAAGCCGTTAACAGGCCAATTAAACTATCTTCGACTTCTCGAACCAGTTCAATTACACGCCGCAAAATTTGTCCAGTTAAATCTTGATAATCCTGCGCCATCAACACTTCGGTCAGTGACCCTTGCAGCGCGTTCGCATCGGTAGATGCCTGATTTAGAAAATCATTAAGACTATGGCATAACTCTTTGAATTCACCAACTTTTAGGTCGCGTTTCATTAAACGCTGCCAATTTGGCAAAATAACTCCTATTCCGGAGTTAAATTTGTCAGCAATTGGTAAGCACGACTCTACAGCGTCCATCGTCTTATTTGCAGCTTGCTCAGTCATATCAATAACATGGGTCAATCTGCGTTTAGCGTCTGGTATATCTTCGGACAACAGATTATCGATAGAAGGGTCAACTTGGAAACTTTTTAGTGAGTCATGCAGTTGTCGTGTGAGCTTTCCAACTTCAGCGAACAATTCAGAAGAGCCTGGCACCGCTAGCCCCTGAACTAATTCGTTTGCAGCTTCCTGCTGCTCCATTTCTAACAACTGCACAAGCTCACGAGCCTGGTCTAAGGTAATGATAGGTGCCGTAATTGCAGACATGGCGCCACTCCTGTGTCAGTTACGGTTAACCTAGTCGTTCAAATACTTTCGACAACTTCTCTTGTAAGGTGGCTGCAGTAAAAGGCTTCACAATATATCCGTTCACACCGGCCTGAGCAGCTGCAATAATCTGCTCTTTTTTAGCTTCTGCTGTAACCATCAACACGGGAATGTGTTTGAGTCTAGCGTCCGCCCGAATGGCGCGAAGTAAGTCGATACCTTGCATTCCCGGCATATTCCAATCAGTGACTACAAAATCAAAATCACTATTTTGCAACATTGGTAATGCTGTGCTGCCATCATCTGCTTCCGAAACATTGGTAAAACCAAGATCACGTAACAGATTTTTGATGATGCGTCTCATAGTAGAAAAGTCGTCTACCACAAGAATTTTCATATTCTTATCCAAAATCCCCTCCGACGAGATACCTCAATGGTTATTCTCAAGTATTACAACCAGTCTTGCATCCGGGCTCTAAGCCGCACCAACGCCTGACTATGGATTTGACTGACTCGAGATTCACTGACGCTTAACACTTCGCCAATCTCTTTCAAGTTCAGTTCGTCATTATAATATAGTGACAATACTATTGCTTCCCGCTCTGGTAAGCTACTGATATTTTTTATTAAAGCTTGTTGGAAAGCGTCACTCGCCTGCTCTTCATACAAATGGTCATCTTGCTTGTCGTTGGCTGTCACCAACACATCATCAGAAATACCTAGATCTTCAATCCCAATAATGCGCCCACTACTGACATCACTGAGCATATGATGATATTCATCTAGAGTTATATCAAGTTTTTCAGCAACTTCAACATCTTTTACGTCTCGACCGAATTCAGCCTCCAATTCGGCGATTGTTTCAGCGATAAGTCGAGCATTGCGATGAACGGAACGCGGGGTCCAATCACCGCGGCGCATTTCGTCAAGCATCGAACCTCGAATGCGGATACCAGCGAATGTTTCAAAACTAGCACCTTTACTGCCGTCGAAGTTTTTTGCAGCTTCAATCAGACCAATCATGCCGGATTGAATTAAATCATCAACCTGCACACTAGCTGGTAGACGCGCTAACAAATGGTAGGCAATCCGTTTGACCAGAGATGCATGTTTTTCGACTAATAACTGCATTTGGTTTGCAGCACCATAGGCTGCCAGCCGACTATTCAAGCCAACCCCCTGGCTTCAGTTTTTGTGAGCACTAATTGCTCTAGAAAAAACTCCAGATGGCCAGATGCACTGGGCGGCACAGGCCACTGTATAGCCCGCGTCGCCAAAGTTTTCACGGCCAAAGAGGCTGGGGTTTTTGGAAAAGCGTCTACAAATGCTTTTTGTTTGCGCGCCGCTTTGCGCACATTCTCATCAAATGGAATGGTCGCAACTAATTCCAATGTGACATCTAAAAATCGGTCAGTGACTCGACTGAGCTTGGCAAACAACTCCTGGCCTTCGCGTAAACTACGCACCATATTCGCCACAATTTTGAATTTTCGCACAGCATGTTCGCGACTTAAAATTTTCATTAACGCGTAGGCATCGGTAATTGATGATGGTTCATCACAAACAACCACCAGCACATCTTGAGAGGCTCTGGAGAAGCTTAAAACCATATCAGAAATGCCTGCGGCTGTGTCCACTAGCAACACATCAAACGACGTTTTTAGCTCACTAAAAGCGCGAATCAGACCGCCGTGTTCCGCTGGGCTCAACTCGGTCATTGACTGAGTGCCAGAAGTCGCGGGCACTATTTTTATGCCAAAAGGACCCGTCACCAAAATATCATCCAGCTCTGCTTCACCGGACAATACATGAGAAAGGTTACGCTCAACCCTTAATCCAAGCATGACATCACAGTTAGCCAAACCAAGGTCGGCGTCTAACACCAACACTTTTTTGCCCATTTGTGCCATTGCCATTGCCAGATTCAAAGTGACATTGGTTTTGCCAACACCGCCTTTGCCCCCAGTCACTGCAATTACTTTTACCATCTGCTGCTTCATTCTTCTCAGGCCACTGGCTTGATCGTAAGTTAATTCATGATTATGCATAGGTCTCTTCCGTTCGAGTAAGCCCATCCTGATACCACTGATGACCCGAACTATTGTGTGCCATGCGCAATTGTTCTGCCTGAGCCACCATCAAAGTTGCTTCGGCGATATCGATATCTTCCGGTACCCGCTGACCATTCGTCAAATAACTGACGGGTAAAGCATTTTGAATGGCTACGTTAATGATTTCACCAAGGCTTAAGCATTCATCAAGTTTAGTGAAAATACAACCCGCCAGAGAAATTCGTTTAAAGTGGTCAACGGTCTCTTGCATGACACGCGCTTGCGATGTCGCTGACAATACCAGATAACTTTTTATTTTAACACGCGAATTATGCACTAACGACGAGAGATTTTCCGCTAAGCGGACATCTCGCTGGCTCATCCCTGCAGTATCTATCAAAATTAATTTACGTTGCTGAAGTTGAGTTAACAATAGCGTAAGTTCTTCATGATCGCGCGCTTGTTTCACCGGACAACCAATAATTCGGCCAAATGTCGCCAATTGTTCAAAAGCCCCAATGCGAAAGGTGTCGGTCGTAATCAACGCAACCTGTTCAGCGCCATGCCGCTTGGCAAACTGCGCCGCTAGTTTTGCCACCGTGGTCGTTTTACCAACCCCGGTCGGCCCAACTAGCGCGATGACGCCGCCGCGGCGCATAATATCATCGTTTGTCGTTGTCAGTTGGCCGGCTAATAAATCCAGTGCACACCTCCAGGCATCCGCGTCACTGATATCTTCAGGCATAAAACAAGCGAGCTGATCGGCCATCGCCTCGCTGAGGCCCAACTGGGTCAATTGTTCGATAACCAATGCGCGCACGGGCTCTCGTCGGGCCAGGTCTTGCCACATCAAGCCAGACACTTGATGCTGCAATAAATGTTTCATCGACAGCATTTCTTGACGCATCGCGTCAAATTGTTGTTGCATCAGGGTGGCTTGTTGCTTGTGTAAGGCCGATAATTCTTGGAAGTTCGCACCAGCAGTGGCGGAACTTTGACGCTCAGGTGCGATAGATTGAAGTTTTTGCGCAAATGGACGGATTGATTCCTCGGCAGCTGCACCTTTCGACGTCAAAGGTTTGACGGGCGCTGCAGAGATTTCTGGTGCTGCTTTTTGCTGTTTTATCATTTGCCGGGCTAGTAATGCACGCAGCGAATCCGCCGGCGGGTTGGCTTCTTCTTCGTCATCGCCAACCCGAATATCCAACCGCCCCGAGCGCACGTTACTAGGTGCTACTATTTCTGGTTCAGCTGCTGCAGCCTTGGCTGACACGGCTTCTGGGTCAACAGCCGCAACGATTTCGACGCCGCCGGCGACTTTTTTATTCGAGAGAATAATCGCATCAGGGCCTAAAAACTCTTTCACTTCCGTCAATGCCGTACGCATATCTTTTGCGACAAAACGTTTAATTTTCATGCTTTAACTCCTAACTCGCCTGCCCTACCACACTGACTATCCGAACCTGTTTATCGTCCGGAATTTCCTGATAGGACAAAACCCGCAGTCCTGGAATGGTGTACTTCACGAATCGTGCCATCACAGCGCGTAAAATTCCTGATGTGAGTAAAACAGCCGGATCGCCGGCCAGTTCTTGCTGTTGACTCGCTTCGCGCAATGAATCTTGAATACGCTCAGCCAAGCCTGGCTCAATGCCGGAACCATCATTGCCGGCAGCCTGCATCGATTGATGTAACATTTGCTCAAGCTCAGGCGCAAAGGTCATCACCGCAATTTCATTGGCCGCGCCCGCCACTTCTTGCACAATTAATCGGCGTAATGAAATTCGACAAGCTGCCGTCAAGACGTCGATATCTTGACTGCGAGCGCCATAATCGACCAGTGTTTGCACTATGGTGCGCATATCGCGGATTGGCACACCTTCATGTAATAAATTCTGCAGTACTTTAACCACCGCGGTCAGTGGCAAGGTATCGGGCACCAGCGCTTCAACCAATTTAGGCGACGATTTGGCTAACATGTCTAACAAATTTTGCACTTCTTCATGACCCAAAAGGCTCGCCGCATTGTTGCTAAGAATTTGACTTAAATGTGTTGCAACGACCGTCGCGGCATCGACCACGGTATAACCAAGAGTCTGCGCATGTTCCCGTTGGCTCTTAGCAATCCAAACTGCTTCTAGGCCAAAGGCCGGATCTTTAGTGGCAACGCCTTTGACAGTGCCGAACACCTGTCCTGGATTGATTGCCAGTTCGTGATCATGGCGTAGCTCCGAAGTGCCGCTGGTGACGCCCATCAAGGTCACACGATAAGTATTGGGTTCAAGGTCAAGATTGTCGCGGATGTGCACCGCGGGTATTAAAAAGCCAAGTTCTTGGGATAGTTTTTTACGGACCCCTTTAATTCGGGTCAATAGTTCACCCCCTTGAGATTTGTCAACCAATGGGATTAATCGATACCCCACTTCCAACCCGATGATATCCACCGGCTGCACGTCATCCCAACCAATTTCTTTTTGTGGCTGTAAATCGTTGTTCGGGACCAATTCCGTTTTGCGATTAACCAACTCGGATGTTGGCGAGGTTTGTTGTTTATGAATGTAATAGGCGGCACCACCAACCACCGCCGCTAAGCTTAAAAACGCCATGTGCGGCATTCCTGGCACAATCCCCATGATTGTTAACAAACTAGCCGCCATGGTGAGTACTTTGGTATTCCCCAACTGGCCCGTCATCTGGTCGCCCATGTCGGCATCTTTATTTTGGCGGGTCACGATGATAGCGGTACCAATCGACAGTAATAAACCAGGAATTTGCGCGACAAGGCCATCACCAATAGTCAACAAAGTATAAATCTCCAGCGAACTGCTGAAGCTTAAATCGTGCTGGATCATACCGATAAACAAGCCGCCGACTAAATTAATGGCAACAATCACCAGACCTGCCACAGCGTCACCTTTAACAAATTTTGTGGCACCATCCATCGATCCATAAAAGTCAGCTTCAGCGGTCACTTCCTCACGGCGTTTACGTGCCTGATCTTGGTCGATAAAACCTGAGTTTAAATCCGCGTCTATTGCCATTTGTTTCCCTGGCATCGCGTCGAGGGTAAAGCGCGCGGTCACCTCGGCAATACGGCCGGCACCTTTGGTGACCACCACAAAGTTAATAATAATCAGGATTAAAAACACCACGATACCCACCGCAAAATTACCGCCAATCACCACGTGGCCGAAAGACTCGATGACTGCACCTGCAGCGCCAGGACCATTGTGGCCTTCAAGTAAAACAACCCGGGTACTTTCGACGTTCAGAGCCAAACGCAAAATAGTCGCGATCAGAATCACTGATGGGAAAATCGCAAATTCGAGCGGTTTATTGACATAGATAGTGACCAGTAACACCACTAGCGCTAATGAGATGTTAAAAGAGAACAAGATATCCAGCAGAACCGGCGGCATTGGCAATACCACCATTGCCAGTGCTGCCATAATGAGTAGCGGCGTGCCAAAACCTTTTAGATGAATAAGGTGTTTACGATCAAACTGGTTAAAAACTTGGCTTAGCTGCATAACAGATCCGATAAAAAATTGACGCTCGAAGGCTGTTACGCAAAAACTGTTCCACAGTGGCGGTTTGCACCTCGTTCAGCGCTATTCATTTTTAAAACTGCCCGCTTGGGTGTTAATGGCGGAAGCCTTCTGGGATAGGTAAATCTTTGGCAAGTGTTTTGGGTTTGGAGGCTTTTCCTTTCCGATACGCTTTGAACTGGTAAACATAAGCCAGCACTTGCGCCACGGCCGCAAATAATTGTTCAGGGATCGGATGATCCAGCTCAGTGGTAAAGTAAATAGACCGGGCTAACGCCGGTGATTCGACAATCGGCACTTTATTGGCTTCTGCAATCTGACGGATATACAGCGCCATCTGTTCGACACCTTTAGCCACCACGACCGGCGCTTTAAATTTGCCATGCTCGTATTTTAATGCCACGGCATAATGCGTCGGGTTGGTAACGATCACATCGGCGGTAGGCACTGCTTCCATCATCCGACGCCTTGACATCTGAATTTGCATCCGGCGAATACGGCCTTTTACTTCTGGATTACCTTCCGAGTTTTTGTATTCGTCTTCGACTTCCTGTTTGGTCATCATCATTTGTTTATGGTGATTCCAAGTCTGATAAGGCGCGTCGACGGCGGCGATAATCAACATGCTGGAACATAAACCAAAAAACATCCAGCTGAGTAAATATACTGCTGCGGCAATATCATCCGGCGAGCTCATCAAAGAAAGCGCCATAATGTCGTCGAAAAACACCACTAACAGCACATAAGCGACACTGGCAACGACCACCACTTTGAGCGCGCTTTTAAATAACTCGACGAACGCCTGTAAGCCAACCATCCGCTTGAGCCCGGCGAGCGGATTGAGTTTACTGGGACGGAAGCTGGCGCCATACCAAGTAAAGTTATAACCACCGAGCAGGATATTGCCAAGCACGCCAGCGATTGCAATCACCAAAAATAATTTAAATAACGGCATCGCCACCGCACTGAGCGCCGCCCCCATTGCCGTAAACATGGCATTTTCGTCAAAGATATCTTTGGCATTAAGCGACAACAGCCGTTTACACACAATGAGCGTGGTACTGGCGACTTCTTTACCGAAGATTAAGATGCCGATGCTGCTGCCAAGTAATACCATCGCGGTCGCTAATTCTTTTGAGCGGGCGATATTGCCTTTATTGGCGGCTTCCTCGAGCTTTTTACTCGTGGGGTCTTCGGTTTTTTCCATATCGCTGTCAGCAGCCATCAGGCATTCCTCCGCTTAGCAGCCAATGAGCTTGCAGGTATACTCGATACCATGTTGCCATTGCAGGTTAAAGTGATAAGCAAAAGTGTCCATCGTCAGCCACATGATCAATAAACCGGATAACATCGTCACCGGAAAGCCGATTGAAAAAATATTCAACTGCGGTGCGGCGCGGGTCATCACCCCAAAGGCCAAATTAACCAGTAACATCGCGGTAACCGGAGCTAAGACAATGGCCAGCGATGCGGAGTAGATCCACAGCCCAAATTCGGCGATGGTCCAATAATTGGACACATCCCACCAGCCACCGTCGATCGGCAGCGAGGTAAAACTAAACACCACCATTTGAAACATAATCAGATGGCCATCGGTGACCCAAAATAACAAGGTGGCAAGGATCAAATAAAACTGGCCAATTGAAGGCACGCTGACACCACTGGATGGATCGATCATTGAGGCAAAGGCTAACCCGGTCTGAGTCGCCAGAATTTGACCGGCCTGAATAAAAGTATTGATAAACATCAGTGAAATAAAACCAATCGCCATGCCAATGATCAACTGCTGCATCACTTGGATCACGGTGTTAAACGACATTAGATTGACATCTTTGACTGGGGGGATCATCGGCATAATGATCAGGGTAAATAACACCGCCAGCCCCATTTTAATCCGGGTCGGTACTGTGCGAGCGCCCACTCCGGCCATTAAACCGAACATGGCAGCAATTCGAGTTAACGGCAATAAAAAGTCGGCAATCCCCTGCATCAGCACTTGCAGTGGCATATCCATGTTAGCTGACGACCGTTGGAATACTGAGGTACAAACCGATGGTAAAATCCATGAGCGTTTGAGTCATCCAGTGACCGCCATACATCAGCGCCAGCAAAGTAACAATGAGCCGTGGTAAGAAGCTTAACGTTTGCTCATTGATGGACGTCGCCGCTTGGAAAATCGATACCACTAAGCCGACTGCCAGCGAAGGTAATATAATGACGCTGACCATGAGAATGACCATATACAATGCGTTGTTCAGGACATCGACAAAAACTTCTGGCGTCATGTACCCACCCCGTAGCTGGTTGCTAAAGTCCCCATCACCAACAGCCAGCCATCGACTAACACAAACATCATCAGCTTAAACGGCAATGCCACAATCATCGGTGACAACATCATCATCCCCATGGCCATCAATACGCTGGCAACCACCAAGTCAATAATCAAAAACGGGATAAAAATCATAAAACCAATTTGGAAGGCGGTTTTGAGCTCGCTGGTGACAAAAGCTGGGATTACAATCGTGATTGGCAAATCTTTATGATTTGCCACCGGCGGATGGCCGGCAATCTCAGCAAAAGTGTCTAAATCTTTGATTCGGGTCTGTTGCAGCATAAAAGCTTTCACCGGAATAATTGCCGCATCCAGTGCCTGCATGGAGGTGATATCTTCTTGCAGATATGGCTGGATGGCAGTTTCGTTGACCTGCTTAAATACCGGCGCCATGATAAAAAACGTCATAAAAATGGTGATGCCAATCAGGACCTGATTCGATGGACTTTGCATCAAACCCATGGCTTGGCGCAAAATCGCCAGCACAATAATAATGCGGGTGAAACAGGTCATCATGATAATCATCGATGGTAAGAAGCTCAGCGCCGTCATCATTGCCAGAACTTGCAGCGTGACGCTGTATTCCTGACTGCCATCTGGGTTGGTGGTAATTTGTAAGGCGGACATAGCGCCGTTATCGGCAAATACTGCCGGGCTTAGCAGCACCAGCAGTAATAAAAACAATCGGAGCATGACATCTGTCTATTTTTTCAGGAACGATTGTAACTGCGTATGAAAATCTGATGCCAACTTTTCTTCACTGAGCGGAGTTTCGAGTTCAAATAGAAAATTTACGTTATTGGCCGTGACACCAATGACTCGTTGTTTTCCTTGCATTTCAATAACTAACAAGCGTTCTCGAGTGCCAACATTTAAAGTCGCCACCACTCGAAAATGTTTTGATCCTGGCATTTTTAGTTGCATTTTTTTGTACAAAAACGCCAATAACACCACCAAACCAATGACCAGCGCCAAGGAAATGACGATCTGACCGACGCCAGGGATCGCCGCCGGAACTTTGGCGGCTTCTTTGGCAACGGCGGTCGCACTTTGCTGCGCTAGTAAACCAAAGCTCGACAACACAGCCAGAACAGTCACAAATAATCGCATTACCGTAACTTCTTAATCCGTTCAATCTGACTGATCACGTCAGTTAAACGAATACCGAATTTATCGTTCACCACCACCACTTCGCCGTGGGCGATTAACGTGCCGTTGACCAGCACGTCCAGTGGCTCACCGGCCACCCGCTCAAGCTCAACCACCGAGCCTTGGTTAAGCTGCAGCAAATTACGGATACTGATTTTGGCGCGACCGACTTCCATTGAAATGGTCACTGGAATATCAAGGATAGTTTCCAGTTTACGTTTTTCGTCGGCGCTAATCAGGCCACGTTCTTCTTGCAGTTCCTCAAGCTCGACCGCCTGCACTTCATCACCGCCTTCAGCTTCCGCCAGCGCAGCTGCCCATTCGTCCATCGTATCTTTATCGTCTGCCATTACCATTTTTCCTCTGTACGTTCAGACAAAATTAAATCGGCTTCCAATTCGCTGATATCTGCATCACTATCTAGGCGGCGACCGCCTTTAGTAAAGACGTGCAGTTCAGATTTAACCGATTCTGGCCTTTTAATTTTCTCAATAATTTTCAGCGCAACACTATCGCGTGAACGCCCCATTTTCGCGCGGTAGGTTGGTAAATCCTCAACCAGTACCGTGATGTGTTCCGGAATTTCTATCGGGATAATGTCGCCGGCCTGCATATTCATCACTTGCTCTAAGGTCAGTTCAACATCCATCATCTTGGTCGATAGATTCACCTTAACATCCATAATTTCATCGCGCAGCGCTTTACTCCAGCGCAAATCGGTATCTTCTTTATCACTTTGCACACCGGCATCGAGCAATTCACGAATAGGCTCGAGCATCGAATACGGTAACGCGACGTGGAAATCGCCACCGCCGCCATCCAGTTCAATGTGGAACGAGCTAATGACCACCACTTCAGTTGGGCTGACGATGTTGGCCATTGCCGGGTTCACTTCAGAATCGAGGTATTCAAAAGAGACGTCCATCACCGGCGCCCAAGCCTCTTTGTAATCTTCAAAAATAAGCTTGAGCAACATTTGAATAATACGCCGCTCTGTCGGCGTAAATTCACGACCTTCGATTTTGGCATGGTAACGACCATCACCGCCGAAGAAGTTGTCGACCAGAATAAACACCAGTCGCGCTTCCATCGTGATCAGGCCCGTACCCTTGAGCGGTCTGAACCGCACCATATTTAAACTGGTTGGGACAAAAAGGGTATGGACATATTCGCCAAACTTAATCATCTGCACGCCGTTAATTGAGACTTCAGCAGTGCGCCGCATCATATTAAACAAGCTGATGCGCATATGACGGGCAAATCGTTCATTCACCATTTCTAAAGTCGGCATCCGCCCACGGACGATACGGTCTTGCGAAGAAAAGTCGTATTCAGAGGCCGAGCGTCCGCCCGGACCAGAACCGTCCTCTATCTCTTCTTCGTCGACGTCATCAACACCATGAAGAAGCGCATCAATTTCATCTTGTGACAGTAAATCAGTCAAGTTGGTTACCCTCTTTCGGTCTCACCGAGTCTACTGCATGACAAAACCGGTGAATAACACTTCTTCTACTACCATCGAGCCAGCAACACCCACCAACGCATCTTGCACATCTTTTAAAGCGACTGCTTTTAAGGTGTCTTTACCAGCAGCAGTAACTAAATCGTCGGCATTGGCTTTACTGAATGTTTTCAGCATGGTGCTTTCAATCAACGGAATATGTTGTTTGGCCAGTTCTTCATTATTTTGCCCCCGTACCAACAATTGTACTTTGACTTGAACCAACCTATCACGAGCGGCGCCTGGCACATTAAAAACAAAAGGTCTTGGCATTGACACGTATAATGCGGTTCCCATCGACGCCGAGCCAGTGTCTGCAGGTGCTGCAGCTGCGGTCGATTCAGCGCCAGCTGCTGCGGGTGTTGCGCCATCAGTAGCCGCCGCCGGTGGTGGCGCATCAGAGCCACTCATCATAAAATAACCACCCACACCACCGCCCAGTAGGACCACCGCCGCAGCGATGATCATCATTTTTTTCTTTTTCCCACCGCCATCAGCGATTTGCAGATCTTTTTCAGCAGCCATAAGTACTCCGGTTAAATAGCATTTTTTCTATTATTTACCGCATGTCTGACCAAAAGCAATCAACCTGTGGTCTACAGCCAGAATTAACTGCAGATCATGCGTAATAATCAACCATTCGGTCAGAAACCCTTACCACAGCTTGCTGCATCATCGGTTCATCTTCCCTATCGGCACCATGGCCGACACTTTGATTTCGCTCCCGAGCTTGTCGTTGCTCATCCGCGCCTTCTCGCTGCTGACTCACTTGTCCTTCAGTCAGTTCAATACCCTGCTCTTGCAACATTTCCCGCAACCGCGGCATTTGCTGCTCTAAGGCTTCTTTGGCACCGGCTTGCTGAACCACAAATTGCACCGACAGCTGCTCTTGTTGTAATTGCACTTTAATTTGCATGCTACCGAGTTCTTCTGGCGCTAATTTAATCTCTGCACTGTGTATTTTTTGATTAACCTGAAACATCACCCGCTCTTTAAGCTGACTCGCCGCATTAGGTTCGAGTAAATTCAGCGCCGGTTGCTCACTCGTCAATGTGTCGTTCAGTCTCGCGGCAAACAACGGTGAAGCAGTATGCTGTTGCTGTTGACCACCAGAGGAGCCGCTAAATGCGGCGCTGCCAGCAACCGGCCGTTCGGTCGGCAGCAATGAGGCAAATGCCGCATGAGAGTCGGTGTTCTGACCGGGTAGCATCTGGTTTAACTCAGCAAACTTTTGTGGTTGTTGGGTGGCCAACTCTTGCAGTGGTTGACTCTGTGTTTGCTCGGCTTGTAGCTGCTGTTTTTGCGCTAATACTGCAGCGGCATTGGCGGATTTCTGAAATTGCGCAAAGCTCTGTGTGGCATTTTTAGGTGAAGCCGACACGCCAGCTGTTGCTACCGGGTTTGGGTTACCGAAAATTTTGAAATCAGGACTCACCTCAATCGGTAGCTCGACGTGGATCGGCGTAGTATCAGAAGATTTACCGGCTTTATTCTCGGTTTGGCCTTGTTGAGCGGCAACCATATCAGCCGTAACCGTAAATTGTGGTGTTTGGCCAGAGGCTGTGACGCTTCCAGAGTTAGGTTGGATCAGAGATTTGCTATCGGCAACATCGATTGGCACGTCATTGTCACTTGCCCTTTGCGGGTGCGACTTATCCGCTATCTGTTGATCAGACGCCATCCCCTGCTTTGCCGACAATTTTTCTAAGGTAGTGCTGTGAGCTTGGGCAGCATCCGTGTCCGTTGTTGCTGTGTCGACCGCCGGTTGGGCGATCTTCTGCTGTTGGTCATCTGTCAGTGATAACGCTGTATCCGATGGCGAATTTTTACCGCCAGCAGCGAGGCTTTGCTCTGCGCCTAATTCAGCTTTTGGCAGCGTTTTGTCACCCATCTGGCGCTGCGATTCTGCTGGCACAGTTGCCGCCGCAACTTGGCCGATAGCCGCCGCCGCTTGTTCGCCAGTTACAGGTTCGCTGATCGCTTGTTCAGTCATTGACAGCCCCAACACCTCAGCAGCCAATGTTTCGGCAGAGGTTAGCGGCGTATCGGTGCTGGTTGCAAGCGCAAAAGAATAAGACGGTTTTGCTAAAATTGAATTAAAATCTTGCGACTGACCAATAATTGATAACAATTCGTTTGGAATCGATATGGCATCTGACTCAGTGTCGATGTCAGTCTGTTGCGTCTCGTCAATAGCGCTTTGTTCTTGTGTTGCCATCATTTGTTCTTGTGTTGCCAACAACAGGGTAGCCGCATTTTCATCAGTGTTAGCTGTGCCATGAAGAGTGTTTGCCGCCGCTTGCACAATCGTTCGCTGCGTGTTTCCGACCTGTTCTGGTGTGAAAGTATTCGCATGGCCGGCTTGTTTCATTGCGAGAGCGGCAACTTCCTGCCCAGCGGTTTTCGCACCGCCTTCAGTGCCATGCTGATTCCCAGTCGCACGCCGCTGCTGTTGATCGAGCTCGGCACCAAAAAACTCACTAAACTCAGCGTCGTCATCGCCGCTGCGCCGCGCATCATCATTGGCTACTTTGCCACTCTCTGCAGATAAAAGCTGAAATGACTTCTCAATGTACATGCTGTGCTCCGGGTCGGATCGATCGCAAGCGTAAAGCTGCTGCAACTGTTAATTAATGTGTCTGTTAGAAAACTATTCAAAAACCGCGCCACAATCGATAAATACCAGCGCCGAACACCAGCAAGGTTAATGCTCGGCGGCGTGTAATCGACGGAAAAACTGTTGGGTTGCCATTTCGTCCAACATTTTTTGCTCTTGTTTTTGCGCCCGGGCATACCCAGCTTGCAGCTCTTTATCAATTAATAAATCCAGCGCTTTGCGCTTTTTCTGCATGGCAAGCCAGGCGCTGCGCCGCATCTCGGTCACCCGCTGCGCTTGTTGCACCTGCATGTTTTGCTGCGTCAGAGCCTGATCAAGTTTGGTAATAAAATTCAGGTATTGATTAAACTGCCGGCTTGCCACACCTTCGGCACCTCGCTGTTGGCTCTGCCGGATATAATCCGTTCGATAATTGGCAAGTCCAGCGTATTTATCGGCGGCAAGTTGGGCAAATTGCTGTGCCTGAATAAATTGCGCCTGTAACTTCTCTTCTTTTTCGAGCTGTACTTTGGCTAGCAACTGTAATTGTTTTAATGCCATCTTTAGAAACTCCGACCGGCAGGTAACAGACCAGATAAGCCTGTTAAGCTTTCATCATAAGGCACGACGTCTGTCATCCCTTGCTGCAGAAACTTGTTAATCCGTGGCATCGCCGCGATCGCCTGATCCAGCATTGGATCTGAACCTTTGACATAAGCACCAATGGCAATCAAGTCTTTGCTTTGACTAAAACTGGCGTAAAGCTGTTTCACACTGCGGGCTAATAGCTGATGTTCCATACTGGTGACGGCGGGCATCACTCGGCTAATTGAACGTTCAATATCAATGGCTGGAAAATGACCGCTGTCAGCCAGTTGACGCGATAAGACAATGTGGCCGTCTAAAATCGCTCTGGCAGCGTCGGCAATTGGATCTTGTAAATCATCCCCTTCGGATAACACGGTATAAAATGCAGTAATGGAGCCTTGCCCCTCAGAGCCATTGCCGGCCCGTTCGACCAAAGCCGGTAATTTGGCAAACACCGATGGCGGATAACCTTTGGTCGCCGGGGGCTCGCCGACGGCCAGCGCAATTTCCCGCTGCGCTTGGGCGTAACGCGTGATGGAATCAAGTAACAACAACACATCAAGCCCTTGATCGCGAAAATATTCGGCCACTTGCACCGCAGTTTCGCAGCCTTTTAGACGCATCAGCGGCGACACGTCGGCCGGCGCCGCTACCACAACCGAACGACTACGACCGGCATCGCCTAGAATTTCATCAATAAACTCTTTCACTTCGCGCCCACGCTCACCAACGAGGCCGACCACAATGACATCGGCGGCAGTGCCGCGGGTCATCATGCCAAGGAGCACCGACTTACCAACACCAGAACCCGCAAACAAGCCCATGCGCTGGCCTTTGCCAACCGTAATAATACTGTTGATTGCGCGCACCCCAACATCTAATGGCTGCTTAATCGGTCTGCGTTGTAATGGATTTATTGGCGGTTTTTTACCTTTGCTGTATTCATTCGCCAGCACCGGCCCCTTACCATCCAATGGTTTACCGGCACCGTCAATCACTCGTCCTAGCAACGCCATGCTTAATGGCACGCCGCGATGGTCCTGCAATGGCGTAACTCTCGCGCCAGGAACGACACCAGTGACATCATCTTTGGGCATTAAAAAAATTCGGTCTTTGGCAAAACCAACAACTTCGGCCTCAAGCAGACCATTGGCGGTGTCGACAACACAAGTTTGGCCAATAGCCGCGGAGCAACCGGTGGCTTCAAGCGTTAAGCCAACCACCCGCACAAGACGACCGGCAACAACCGGTCGATTGGGTTTAATAAATTGTTGCTGCAGTTGCAGGCGTTGCGCCAAAGTGGTTTGCGTTGTCGGGGTCATGCATGTCCTTGCAAGCCGCTGCTTGCGTCAATCTTCTGCTGCCCGTTCGGGCTTGATAGCAGGCTCCTGCAAAAAATGCTCCAAGCTGCTCTGTAAGCGGGTTTTTAAGGTTCGATCGACGCTGGACTCGGTGCTTTCCACCCGGCAATCCCCACGCTCCAGCGCCGGTTCGCTGCGAATTTGCCACAAACGTTGCGTGATTTCTTCGCTGCTGTAATGTTGTTGAATAATCGCCACATCATCCGGATGTAATTTGATGATGAGCTTGTCCGCCTGGTAAGGGAGCGCGTCTACCGCCTCGCGTAAGGTATTTAAAATGCACTGCGGATTGGTTTTTACTTCAACGCCAACAACGGCTTGCGCCATCTGCAGCGTTAAATTCAGCAAACTTTGTTCCACGTCACTATCTACTTTTTGCAACGGTTGTTGCAGCTGATCAAGTAGGGTTTGTAACTGCGCCAGCTGCTCACGAATCAGCTGTTCACCGTCGGCCAAACCCGCTTTTTTGCCCTCAGCTTGCCCTTGTTGCGTGCCATCCTGATAACCTTGCTCACGGCCTTCGTGGTAACCCTGACCAAAACCTTCTTCTTTGCCTTGACTGATCCCTTCATCAAAAGCCGCCTGACGAATTTGTTCGATATCGTCAGCCGTCAGCGGTTTGATCACCATTTCTTCTTCGGCTTTGGCCGACAAACGTTCACCAGGCTCTGGTCGTCTGATATAAAAGGCATTGGTTTTATATTGTGTGGCTGGCGAGACGACTGTTGCATTCGCTGGATTAGCCGTTGCCGGTTTTTCTTGCGCCGACGCCGGTTGAGCTTTGACCGCAGGCGCAGCCTTCGCGACCGGCGCCGAGTCTGGCTCTGCATCACTGATCCGTAGCGGCTTGTCCCAATCGTTCAAAATTTCCATTACTCCTGCGTCTGGTTTAAACGGACGATTTGGCTGAAACATATTGCTGGTCATTCATCACTGCTCAATGTGGACAAGTGGCTGTCATGGCCGGATGTCGCAGCACTTGGCAACAACAGCCGCGACCACAACATCCGGTACGTCAAAATACCGACAAAATTACAGGAAGTCTTCACCACCGCCGCCGCCTAACATAATTTCGCCGGCATCGGCCAGACGTCTTGCTGTTGACAGAATTTCTTTTTGCGCAGTTTCCACTTCGCTGACGCGCACAGGTCCCATCGCTTCCAAATCGTCGGCGAGCATTTCTGCAGCCCGTTTGGACATATTTTTCAGAATTTTCTCTTTCAGATTTTCGTCGGCACCTTTGAGCGCTTTCATCAGCACATCTTGTTGCACTTCGCGCAAAATGGCCTGAATAGCACGATCGTCAACTTCGAGTAAGTTTTCGAACACGAACATTAAGTCCTGAATTTGCTGCGCCATTTCTTCGTCATGTTCACGGATCGAATCCAACAACTGGCCTTCAACATTGGTGTCAAGGTAGTTCATGATGTCGGCAGCCGCTTTTAAGCCGCCCATCTTCGCCGCTTGTGCACCGGCTTGACCGGCGAACTGTTTCTCCATGATTTCGTTTAATTCTTGCAGTGCCGCCGGTTGCACTTCTTCGAGGTTGGCGATACGCATGGTTAAATCTAGCCGCACTTTTTCCGGGAACTGTGACAGAATTTCTGCCGATTGCTCCGGCTCCAGATACGACAACACGATGGTTTGGATCTGGGGATGCTCGTTGCGGATAATATTGGCAACCTGCTTTGAATCCATCCATTTAAGTGAATCCAGACCTTTCGCACCACCGCCGAGAATAATCTGATCAATTAAATTCGAGGCTTTTTCTTCACCCAGCGCCGCGGTTAAGGCACGGCGGATAAACTCTTCACTTTGGAAACCAATGGTACTAAAGTTTTGAATTTGTTCGATAAATAGTCGATGCACTGCAGAAATCTTCGCTTGGTTCAGATCTTCAATTGAAGCCATCGCCATACCGACTTTCTGCACCTGCTTCGGCTCTAAGTGTTTCAGGATCTGGGCGGCATCTTCTTCTGACAAACTCAGCAGTAGAATGGCGGCTTTTTCAACCCCGTCTAATTTACCGACATCAAAAGCCGGTTTTTGATTGGAATCAACGTTACTCATCTTCAGCTAACCAATTTTTCACGACCAAAGAGGAAAGTTCAGGTTCATTGGCAACCAACGCCCTGACCGCTTTTAACAAGTCTTCATCACCGTGTAAATCTGGCAACATCAAGGTACCATCGGCAGCAAAGCCGACAGACTTCGCATCAAATTCTTTACTCAGCATATCGATTGTATCATCACCTAGGTCAAGACCACGCGATAATGAATTTTCATCGTACGAATCACTGGTATCTTCAGGGTAGATGAGTTTTTTGATCATTGGTTTCACGATCGCCATGATTAACACAATAATCACCAGTGCTGCGAGCACCAATCGCATCATTTCCATAAACCAAGGCTGTTCGAATATTTCTAACTCTTTTTGCTCAACCAGCGCTTCACGGGTAAAGGGGACTGACACAACTTCGATGGTGTCACCCCGCTGCACATCAAAACCAATACCACCTTGCAATAGACGGCGGATGTTTTGCAGTTCAGCTTGTCCCCGCGCTTCTGGCTTTGCCGCTTCATCGCCAACTGCCGGCGCCATTTTGTAGTCAACCGCCACCGATACACTTAAGCGTCGGATGACACCAGATTGTTGCGTGGAATGACTAATGGTGGTGTCCAATTCATAATTACGCGTGGATTCTTTACTGTTGCGACCCGGCACCACTGGCGGATTACCATTGTTTGCCTGCTCCGGAATATTCGAATTCATTGGTGGCTGATTTGACAGTGCGCCAGGGATCCCCATGGAGCCGCCACCGACGCTGTTTTCTTCCACCGTCATTTCACTGCGCACCGCCGGTAAATCCGGGTTAAACCGTTTTTGCGTTTGTTCGGTGGTGGTAAAATCCATCAGCAAATCTACTTGCGCGGTATAGTTATCGATACCCAACACCGGCATTAAAATGGAGTCAATTTTCTGACGATATTCTTCTTCGCGTTTTTGTTCTATTTCATATTCGCGCCGTGATCGGGCAGAGCTGGCATCTTGCGAACCGCTATTTAATAAGCGGCCGTTTTGATCAGTCACTGTCACTTTGGAAGGTTCAAGCCCTTGTACTGCTGAGGCGACTAAATCGACAATCGCGTCCACTTCACCATCTTTAATCGCTTTGCCCCCTTTGGCTGAAATCATTACCGTGGCAGAAGGTAACTTTTCAGTGCGAGCAAAAATATTTTCTTTTGGAATAGCTAACAGCACCCTGGCGCGGGCAACACTTTGAAATTCTTCAATCGTTCGTGCCAGTTGTTGTTCGCGACTATGTTTTAATCTTTCCATCTCTAGTCGCTGACTGACCCCAAAACCGCTGTCTTGCATCAGGATATCGTCACCGCTGTTGTTGCCGGGCTGAATACCGGCGCGGGTCAGACCAAGCTTCAAATCTTTATAACGGTCACCGGGCACCAGAATGACATTGCCTTCCAGTTTGTAAGCAACTTTTTGTGTATCGAGATAATCGAGGTGTTGAATAAGTTCGGCAGTTTCAAAAGTACCCAACGGCCGCATTTCCGGTTCACGCGCCCACAAGATGATTAAAATGGCGATGGCAATACAAATGGTCAATGCGACAATAAGGGTCACTTGTCGAATAATATCGGTGCCGCCCATTGCACCCAGAAAACCGGATTTTTGTTCCTGCTGACTTTGATCAGCAATCGGCGGATCGCCAAAATCGTTGCTGGTTAATGTCAGTTCAGTTGAGGTAGATTCAGCCACAGTTTATTTCCCCTTACACCGGCATCGACATAACTTCTTTATAAGCTTCAACCAGCTTATTTCGAATTTGCACTGTAGCTTCAAAGGCGATCGAAGACTTTTGACCGGCAATCATCGCTTGGGCTAATGACACATTTGGATCACCCATTTCGACTGCGGTCGCCAGCTGATTACTTTGCTTTTGTAAACCATTGACGTTATCAATAGCGTTTTTCAGTAAACTGGAGAAATCCGACTGGCTGCTGTTTTCAACCTTTAAATCTTGCGGACGGATATCATTTGAAATGTTGCGAGCCTGATTGGCATACGACTGCATTTCCTGAAATAAAGCGGCGCCTTTAATGTCCATTGTTGTTTACCTGTCGCGATGGTTTAAAACCAGAATAAACAGATAAAGCACAAGCCGTGCCACTATTTAGTTATCTATTTTCAGTAACTTACAACAAAACCGAGCTGTCAAAAAGCTGACACTGACCAAATAACTGCTCATAGGCTTGCTCAAATAATCCCGATATCGAAAAAGTGCGGAGGTTTGATATGTTTTGTACTGACGCAGGAGACGTTCATCATTGCAGAAAAAATTTTGCACAAATTGCGCAATTGGGTGCAGGCACCCAATTAAAACGTTGATTAAGAATAAAGCGGATCAGCATGATCCGCTTACATCAAAATATTTCAGCACCATTACGCTGGCAGCTGAATGCCTGACTCACGCATCCGCGCCAGTTTATACCTTAACGTACGGGCACTGATCCCAAGCTTCTCAGCGACATCTTTGCGCCGATTGGCACAAGCACGCATCGTTTCGAGAATGATCCGGTGCTCCTGCTCGTAGACTTCAGATTTAAATACACTTAAATCTGGGTCTTGCGAAAGTGAGGCCGCGACATCGCCCTGCCAGTCTGTCGCAGCACCGCCAAGTTCTAACAAGATGTCATCGGCGGTGATATCTGGTGCCGTGTGCACAATCAATGCCCGCTGCATCACATTATCCAACTCACGCACGTTACCGGGCCAGTTATGTTGCAGTAACTTGCGCTGCGCGGCGGCGGTCAGATTTGGCACCGGCTCGCCTTGTTGCTGGCAATGGCGTTCTAACAAATGCCGGCACAATGGCAACACGTCTTCAATCCGATCGGCCAATGCCGACCAGGTGAGTGGAAAAACATTTAACCGATAAAATAAATCTTCCCGAAATAACCCCTGCTGCACAGTCTGGCGTAAATCGCGGTTACTGGTGGCGATCACTCGCACATCAAGCTTGATAGTTTTACGACTGCCTAGCCGTTCCACTTCTCGCTCTTGCAACACCCGCAGTAACTTCGCTTGCAGGTTTAAATCCATTTCACTGATTTCATCGAGTAAAATAGTGCCATGTTGTGCTTGTTCAAATTTGCCAGGACAAGCCTGAATAGCGCCGGTGAACGCACCTTTTTCATATCCAAATAACGTCGACTCCAGCATATTCTCTGGAATAGCGGCGCAGTTGATGGCGATAAATGGCCCATCTAGACGCGGCGATTGCTGATGAATATACCGCGCTAGCACTTCTTTACCTGAACCACTCGGGCCAAGCACCATCACACTGGCATCAGAGCGCGCTACTTTGGCCGCAAGTTTGACTAACTGCTGACTAATAGGCGCCGCCACGATCGGCTCAAATGCCGCCACTTCATCCAGCGGCACATAACGGCTGACCATATTCACCAACACCTGCGGTGAAAATGGCTTCGCCAGATAGTCGACCGCACCCAACCGGATCGCCTGCACTGCATCGTTCACCGTGGCATACGCTGTCATCATCAATACCGGAATATTGTTATAATTGAGCTTAATAGATTTAAGCAGCTCCAGACCGGAAATTCCGCCCATCTGCACATCACTAATCACCAGTCTGATTTTATGCTGTTTGAGCAACTGCATCGCTTGCTCAGCACTATCGGCAGCAATCACCTGATATTGCGCCAGGCTTAATGTATCGACTAGGGCTTCACGCAACCCGGCGTCATCTTCTACCACCAGAATTTTAGTGTGCTGCATTGTGCTGCTCCTTTGTTGAATGGGTCGCGACTGGCGACTGCTGGTAAACCGGTAAAATCATTTCAAATCGGGCTCCACCAAACTGGCCGGTGACACAACGAACATGGCCGTTATGCGAATGGGCGACCGCTTGCACGACCGCCAGACCAAGGCCGGTGCCGTTGCTGCGCGTGGTAAAAAAAGGATCAAAAATTTGTTGTTGTAAATGTTCTGGCACCCCAGGACCTCGGTCCTCTACCGCCAGTGTCAACCACTGGCCATCGGGGCTGGCAATGGCGGATACATCAATGCGAGCGCCTGGGCCTGCATGTTGCAACGCATTTTGAATTAAGTTGCCGACGGCGCCGCACAATGCAGTGTGATTGCCCAGTACCGGTAGATCGGGCTCTGGCAATTCCACCACCAATTCCCCTTGCTGTTGTTGCACCATGGCTTCAACCGACAAATACACTTCGCTGAGTAATTGTTGCATCGACAAACGCTGCACTTGCTGCTCACGGCCTGAACGCGCGAATAACAATAAGTCGTTCACTTGCTGCTCTAAATCTTGCAACCGGTTAAGTAACTTGTGCTGAAATTGCTGACGAGCGTTGCTATCTAGCTTTTGATTGGTGAGGTTTTGCGCATAGAGCATGGCGCTTGAGAGCGGCGTGCGAATTTGATGCGCTAGCGACGCCATCATTTTGCCAAGGGCTGATAATCTTTGTAAATGAGCCACCCGGCTTTGCAGTTGACGTGTTTCAGTCAAATCAGTTAATACAATAAGTTGGCCGGGTTCTGGTTGCAGCGCCGTGATCGCCAATTGCACCCGACGGCCGTCATGTAACGACACTTCCATGCCATCATCACTGCGCGGCCGAAAACTGCGGGTGATCACATCCAGCCAACGTTGACCCACTAAAGGTTCGCCGAGCATCGACACCGCAACCGGATTGGCTTGTTGTACAAAACCGCGTTCGTCCAACACCAGCACGCCGGTCGGCAATACTTTTAATAAATGCTGTAAACGCGATAATTCGGCTTGTTCGGCCGTTAATGGGCTCGCTTGCGCTGAAGCAATGAATGGACGGGTCGCTGGCTCGGTGATAGTTCTTGCCGATTTTGGCCACGCAATCACCGCCGCTGAGACTAAGCTGGCAGGCTCGGCACAAGCAAAGGGATCGATCACAGCCAGTTCAAACAGCGGCTGATAACTGTCGGCATTATTGTTGCTGACAGGCGCTGGGGCCAGGGTGGCGAAACTGTTCATGTGGATCTCCGTTAGTCTTAAACACTAACGGTAATAAGCACAAAGCATGCCACGAAAATATCAAATAAAAATCAGTAGCTTAGCGGTATATTGTGAGCCAATATTTTGACGATCAGCTAATCTGCACTATCAAACTCATCACGACCAAGATTATATTTACGCATTTTTTCAACCAAAGTGGTACGGCGTAAACATAAGATATCGGCCGCTCTCGCGACGACAAAATCATGCCGCTCCAGTGCTTGGCTAATCAGCGTAATTTCTAAATCAGCCAGAAATTGCTTGAGATCAACCCCATCATCCGGCAATACGTCAAAACCATGATGATCGGACGGCTGCGAAAATTGGCCCTCGCCGTCGTTGTCGTCGTCATCACCGAACTGGAACAATTCATTTATGGCATCACGTTCGAGCAACGCCTCCGGGTAATGCGGCACATAACTATCCACTTCAATATGGCGATATTTCGCTGGTAATTCAGCGACATCAATCACCTGATGTGGAAACATAATCCCCAGCCGCTCGACGAGATTGGCAAGCTCACGGACA
>JBBKWN010000021.1:0-6016 GCA_037968955.1 Rheinheimera sp.
TATGCAAAAATTATGGGCGAAAATATTAGCCGGTGAAATCAGCAGCCCCGGCAGTTTCTCGCTAAAAACGTTAAACTTATTACAGCAAATGAGCTACAAAGATGCCGTTTCGCTGCAATTAGCATCCTCCTTGAGTTGTCGGACCCGCAGCCAAGAACCCTCGCATATTTATTTTGGTTATGTACAACAGGGCTCAGTCTGGCGTTGGTTGGTAGGCAAAAATCGAGGTATGCTGAATTTGAGTCAATTTGGCTTGAGTTACCCACAAATATTGAATTTAATTGATTTAGGGTTGCTACATCAAGCTGAAATTGAAAGCGGCGAGCTTAATAAAAATCAAACGCTACAATGGTTTTACCATCAACAGTTGTTACTAGCAACGACCCGGCGGCATGGCATCATCTTACAGTATTATAAATTTACCAGTATCGGTGCCGAACTGCTGCCCTTACTCAGTGGACAGGCGAACCCAGCCTATTGGCAAGCTTTACAAGTGCTATTGTCTGATGTGATTAGCTTTGATCCAACGCCTTAATCCTAGCTAAAATATGGGCAATTTTTTGAGTGTCTAACGGTTTAATTAACACATCATCCATGCCCGCGAGGCGGAAGCTTGCAATTTCGTCCGACAACGCATGGGCGGTAAAAGCTAAAATAACGGTTTGTTGATGATGACGTAACTGCCGGATTTGTTTTGTGACCTCAGTGCCAGGTATATCTGGTAACTGAATATCCATTAAGATCAGTTGATAGCGATTGTGCGTTGCCATCTTTATTGCTTCGACACCGGTCATGGCAATATCGATACGTAAACCTTCTAAGGCTAATACCGCACGCACATAAGTTAAGTTCGTCAAATTATCATCAACGACCAACAGTTGCTGCTGAGCTAATAACTGCGTTGATGGTGCTGCTAATTGTCCAATCAACAATGGCATCGCTTTGACCGGAAAGGTCAGCAGTGCTTGCCAATGTTCAATAACGGACGGACTGGCCACTGCTTGCACCACAAAACGCTGTGGCAATGCGTTAAGTTCAGCCACACTGATGCCTAAAGTCTCTGGCTGATCCGGTAACATCAACACCAGTAAATCAACCAAGCGCCGTTGTAAGCTCTGAGTTAACTGCGAATACGAGCCACAACTATGTACCTGCTCGCCAAGCGCGGTTAAGCTTTGTTTGGCCAGTGGTAAGCGCCGTTCATTTTCGTCGACCAATAATATTGACGGATACAACTTTGCGCCATTGGTTTTTTGCCAGGACACCGGCAACAACAACTCCAGCTGCGTTCCCACGCCATCGATAGAATTAATTTGTAATTTGGCATCAAGCCTTTGCAAAATACATCGGCTAACTTCAGCCGCAATATCATCGATAACAACTTTATGAACATCAGCCGCCAGCACCTGATGCCAGCGCGATGGAAAACTTCGCCCAACAAATTTAATGTTCACTTTCAGCTGTTTATGTGGAATCTCAAGCAGTCGGTAACTGAAAATAATTTCAGGTTCAGTGACTAATTGTCGACACGCAGCCACAAGCAACCCCAGTAAATGGGCCAGTAACACCGGGTCTAGATTTACTTTATATGCATAAGCCTGAGGATCTTCATCAAATAACAGTGGGCAACAGCTATCTTCGTCATATAGGTTATCGGTGTAACACTGCAGCAGCCAATCAGGCAGCAATACAGCGTCAGGTTGAACTATAAAATCTACTTCGTGAAGTTTGGTATATAGCGCCAATAATCTCATCTGCCGGACTAACTGGGCTGGTGATAGCCGTTCTGCGGTCAAGGTCAGTTGCTGCCAATAACTTAATTGCTTCGACGAAGCATCTAACTGCACTAAAAGCAGTTTTTGCTGAGCTGATAACTCCAAGGTTGTTTGTTGACTTAGCTGCAACTGCGAATCTAGTTGTATCATTTTTATTTCTACGTCATGCAACAACTCATCCGCATTTTGCCGGTTGTGCTGTAGCTTTTGCAGCCAAGCGTCTGCCAGCGGTTGCAACAGAGGAGTCGAGATCGCCGCCCCTACGTTGCCGAGCTGCAATTGCAGCGCAAATTGTTCAATTTGCTCGAACTGCCACCTTTTTATTTTTTTGATACCGAGCCAAATCAGCACAGATAAGATCAAAAACAGCAGCAAGACTGGCGATAAGACTTGCATCGCAGGCGTTGGATACTCATCAAGCAACAGTAAAAAATAACCAAGGTGACTTGACGATACCGCGGGCGCTGAGACATGGTGACGATCTGCCAAACGACGGTCAGCAACGGCCCGATCTGCCCATATTGGCGTTGATATTAACTGGGCGCCAGTATCGATGAATTCTGCCTGTGTCGGATCGAGCGACTGCGCGGCTTGCTCTAGCCAATGTTCAGCGCTGCTGGTGCTGGCAAAAACTCGCTGTGATTGGTCAAACACCGCCATTGCCCGAATAGGTAACGCGCTACGCTGTTGCAACGCCTGTAGTGTTACTTGTAGTGCTGCGGGTTGTTTTTGTTGTAAAGGTTCAATTGATAATAACGAAGCACTGTCATTTAACTGCTGAATTTGCAAAGCAGTCTGCTGCTGTTGCCATTGCAGCAACAACCACCAGCTGGCGATAATTGCTACAGCTAAAGCTGGAATAATTAAAAATAGCGGCCAAAAAGGGCGTGATACAAGTTGCTTCATGCGGTAAAAAACCAGTCCTGTTGATTCAACACTATAATACTGCTGCGAAACTTGCACAAGAATAGCGAGGCCAAACTGCGACCACCAAAATTGCACACACCATCATTAAATCGCGTTATTTTTTAAAAATCAGCTTCGAGCGCTAAAAAAGGGCCGCGCATCTTAAAATCCATATCGAGATGATCTTGGTTGGTGAACATCAACGACTGTTGCTGGTAGCCAAACTTCAGCACCAGGGACAACGCCTTCAAATCAACAAACTGGTAAGCCATTCCAAGGTTAGTTTTCGACCATTGTTGCTGCCGATAATCGGTATATTGACCTTGCCAAAACAGTGAAGTGTCGGTACCCCAGACTTGGGTCGTCAAATTTATATATAGCAAAGGTAAAAAACCTGACGCCGTTCGCGGCCATCGACCAGACTGAGTCACGGCCAATTCAGCATCAAACCACATCGCTGAAATACCGACATCTAACGCCAACAGGCTATTCTCAAGCACTTCGTAATACAAACTAATATCGGTGGCTTTGAAATCATGTGTTTGTGAGATGACACTCTGACGCGCAAATGAATGATCGGCCAACTGCAAATTACCACCCAGCTCAGTACTGCCCAACCAACTTCCAGCCTGGCGACGGAATGCGATATTTGGCAGTAATGGCAGTGGATGTTCAAAAGCAATTGACCAACTTTGCCAGCTATCATCAGAAAATTTTAGCGGCTGGCTGAACTGATGATCTCCGCCGCGACCACTTAAACTAAGTTTTGCAAAATCAGCATTAACAGTGAGTCCAAGCACGTCCGCCTGGACTCTAGCCTGCGATAGCAGCAAGATACCACCCCAAATAAGCCAAACTGCTTTCATTAATTACCCTTGAGATAAAAGTTCAGACAAATCAATTAATGCGGCATTTGCTCTTGAAATATAATTTGCCATGACCAGCGAATGATTCGCAAGTAAGCCAAAACCACTGCCATTCAGTACCATGGGGCTCCAGACTGATTGTTGTGTGGATTCCAGTTCACGAATAATCTGCTGCACACTGACGGATGCATTCTTGCGCTGCAGCACATCAGCAAAATCGACTTCAATCGCTTTTAAAAAATGTAATAACGCCCAACAAGCACCACGTGCTTCATAAAATTCATCGTCAATGCGCCACCAGTTGGTTTTGATGAGTTGCTCCGCGGGCGTTAAGGTCGATTGACGCGCCTGCGCATCGCCCGCCAAATCAGTGTTGAGTCGATCTTGACCCACACTTGCGCTCAGACGCTGGCTGTAGCTCCCAAGCCGTTTTTCAATAGCTTTTAACAAATCACGTAAATTGTCAGCACGCGCATAAAACTGATGATCGCGATTGCTAGGATCCATTAACGCCTGACGGTATGAGCGCAGCAAGCGCAACGCTTCTTCATATTCAGTTTCAGCCGCGGGAACAGCCCAGCTACGATGATCAATATTCAATTTCGGCTGTGCCAGTTTTAGGAAGACATTTTCGACAGATTGTGATTGCGAGCGGCTTAGATCGGTACGCATAGATAACGCCAAATCACGAACCATTTCCAACACCCCAAGCTCCCAAGCAGGCATATTGTCAAGCAGACTAAAAGGCGGTGTTAAATCATTTGCTATATAACCACCTGATTTATGCAGTAAAATCTCGGTAACATGAATTAAAGTATTTGCTGTTGTATAGCCAACTACCGGTTTGTCGGGCTGTGCAGCCGTATTGGCCTGCGCCACAACATCAAAAGTATCAGGTTCCTGACTTAGCCATATGGCCATCCCCCAACCTATCAGCAGCATTAACAGCAGGCTACTAATCGTGAGTTTAATTTTTTGCATTTGCAACTCCCTTTACTGTTTAGGAATTTTGGTGACGACTGCTACCACGGAGATTTGCTGGCCATCGTCAAGCTGAAGTTCAATCGGTACTTGCTGATCTAACTGCAACGGTTGCTTTGGAGTAAATAACATCATATGCAAGCCGCCAGGTTGAAGATGCACCGTTCTGTGCGGTTCAACCACAATCCGGTCAACCCGTTGCATTCGCATCATACCATCCACATAACTATGTTGATGTAATTCAACTTTCTCAAACCAAGGGCTTGAAGCGGCTACTAAACTTATGGTTTTAGGACCAAGATTCTTAATCGACAAATAACCCGAACTGACCAAACGCCCTGGTAACGGCTGTCGCACCGTTGAGTTGATAATTTGGACTTCAGCTGCCAGTAATTGAAAGCTGGCAGCGAAAGCCGCAATAATAAATGGCCAACGCATTTGTTACTCCTTCAACCGATACTTTAGTTATCTTACACCAAAGCGGACCGACGATGTCAGAGATGGTAACGATCCGGCAACAAAAATGCGGCAATAAGGTAGGCTACAAGCGTAACCATAGGAAAAACGAATAACAAAGCGACCGCGAACAGCCGCATCATCCAAATCGGTTGTTGATAACATACCGCTAGACCTGCGCAGACGCCGTAAATTTTCCGGTGGGCTTTGTTACAAAACCAGCTTTGCTCAGAAGATTTGTTCATAATTCACCTCAGATAAATGTATCAACCAAATGTTGATTTCATAGATAAGGTATCAAGAGACGTGCCATCGTCATGGCAAGCATAAGCATTTGTTTTAATTGAATTTATTTTAAATAACGTAAAGATACTTTATCTGCACTTTGAAATTAACTACACAATAGTCAATTTCACCAAAAAATAGTATCTGATTTAAATCAATGTTTAACATCATGTCATCTAAACGGAGGTAGGGATCACTGAAAAAGGTCATAGTATCATGCTAAAAAAGAAAAACCCGGTACTACACAGTCCGGGTTTGAGGAGGAATATCTGAAGGTGGAAGCAACCATAGCCAAAACAGCCAGGTACTAAACACACTCAACACAGGCAGCAAATACAATCCGAGTAATAAAGTTGGAGTAATGAACATCCCTTACTCCATCGTTGTTTCTTGCTGCTCAACTTCTACGGCTGATTGCTTAGATTTTATTACAACAATCTGATTTTTTTCAACTTTACCCGCATCTACCAGGGCAACGACTTCCGCGACAGATGCTTGCAACGAAGCTGAAATTTGAAGTTGAATCGCATGGCTCACCTGAGTGGCCTGCACAGCAAGAATTTTTGCTACTTGCTCGGTTAATTCTTGTGTTGGTTGCGCTGCAACAGCGGCGGTAGAGCTAAACATTAAACCGGTAATGAACACAACTGAAGTTAAAGTTTTCATAGTAATTTCCTTTTGGGGCAATTGAATTAACGAACGACAAACTAGTACTTCAATTGCTATGCCAATCAGAAATTAAAATAT
>JBBKWN010000022.1:0-26123 GCA_037968955.1 Rheinheimera sp.
CCTCAAAGGTCGCTTTTTCCTGCCGAGCCTGTTGGCTTTTCGCATCAGCAGACGCGCGTTCATCAGCAATACTTTTTTCCCGAGCGGCAATTGCATCAAGCACAGGTCGGTATAAAAAACGCTTCATCAACCAAACGAGCAGCATAAAGTTCAGCAGTTGTGCCGCAACGGTAAACCAATCAATCAGCATGGCTTACCGTCCTGCGACTTGCGTCAATGCAAAATTCCAAAATGGATTGGCAAATAGCAAAATCATCGACACCACAAAGCAATAGATGGCCGTCGATTCAATCATCGCCAAACCCACGAACAAGGTTCGGGTTATGGTCGCTGATGCATCCGGTTGCTGGGCAAGTGAAGTCAGCGCCGTCGCCACCGCTTTGCCCTCCGCTAGAGCGGGTCCCATGGTACCAAAACCGGTGGTAAGACCGGCCATCACAATCGACACCAAAGCGATTAGAGTCAAACTATCCATACAATGTCCTCAGGTTGATGTTGCGGATCCGACAGGTTTTGCTGCGACTTTGCTTCTGCCGTGCGTGGCCGCAGCGATATAAACGGCAGCCAAAATACTAAAAATGTAGGCTTGGACCATGCCGGTTAATAATCCCAGCAACGTCATCACGATTGGAAATATCAACGGGGTAATACTGAGTAAAATGGCCAAAATCATCGCACCACTCATCATGTTGCCAAATAGCCGCACCGCCAGCGCCAAAGTGCGTGATATTTCACTAATCAGGTTAAACGGCAACATAAGCACAGTAGGTTTTGCATATGACAGCAGATAGGCGACAAAACCTTGTTGCTGAATTCCAAAATAAGGCACCACCACAAAAACCGCCAAAGCCAGCGCCGTGGTGGTCGACAACGAACCGGTCGGCGGCTCAAAACCGGGGAAAACAGTGCAGAGCGCCGAGGTGGCGATGAAGATAAACAAGGTGCCCAAGAATGCTAAATATTGTAAAGGCCGCTGTTTGATCTGATGCAGACCCACTTCTTCAATTTGCTCAGCCATCGTCGTGACAATAATTTCCAGCAGGTTTTGCCAGCGCGAGCGATGATGCGAGCCGGACAACCGTCGCGTAACTAGCATGGCACCGAATGTCAGGCCAGCCATGATGAGCCAGGTAAAAACAAGCGTGGCATTGAGTTTGAACCAGCCCAGTTGCCAATAGATAATCTGATCTGGGCTAAGATCCATAACGCGACTGCTGTGGTTTGTGTGAATGATCAGTCTGCTTAGCCGGTTTTTGCATTCGCATTCGCATGGCGATACCCACCAAGCTAAACCCAATCAGCGCCGCAATAAAACTCAGCCAGTGATGATCTGCCAGCCAATAAAAGCCCGCCATCGTCATGATCATCCGCAGTAAAAAACTAGCGCCAATCCATGCTGCGGCGTAAACCGAGGGTAAAGCAAACTGCAACGTGAACAGCAAACCGACATAAAAAAACAACCCCAAACCGCTGCCCGCCAGCGCTCCTAAAAATAAACCCAATAACGTCATGGCGTGTCATCCTCTTGCTGTTGCATCGCCTGATGCTCCTTACTCAGCCAGCGCCACGCATTAAAGCTGCCAAGACATAACCCGGCCATCAATAATGCTAAGGTGTAAGAGCGCCCGCCCGGATAGGTGTCATCAAGCCAAATCCCCAAAGCAGCGCCTAATAACGTTGGCACGACCACCGACCAACCAATAAGTCCCATCATGCCCAGCCCAAACCAGATTTCGCCGTTATCAACGGTTTTGGCCTTAAGTTTACGCGCGGCTTTTTTGCCGACAATGTCAGTTAACGGATCGGCCGGACTTTTCGCAGCGGGTTTGGGCTCAGTCGTCATGATGAAAAGCCACCAGCCGCCGGATAAAATCCGTTTCCATTTTTTGCACTACGGCATGGACTTGTTGTTGCTGGCTGTTTTGCTGCATAAAATCCTCCGCTACCGTGTCCCTAAGTTGCTTTAAATCATTGCCCGCGATGGCATGGCGCACCGATACCGACACTTGTGCGCCAGCCTTGACCAGCACACCCGCATCTACCGCGACATAGCTTTCTGCCGCACCTTGACATTGATACAACAAAATTCCGGGTACCAGCGCCGCCACACAATCGAGCCGTTGTGGCCACAAGCCAAAACTACCCTGCGCAGTTTCCAGCACGATCCGCTCGACCGCACTGACATCGACAAAGACGCCGGATGGCAACAATAGTTTTAGCTGCATCAGCGGGGTAATGTTCATCGCCGGTTTTCGTTTTCGACCGGCGCTGGCGCAGCGCCCGTATTGGCTTGGTCAATACTGCCAATCATGTACAGCGCTTGCTCTGGGAATTCATTAAATTCATCCGCTAAAATGCGTTCGCAACCGGACAACGCATCTTCTAATGACACCAACACGCCGCTCATACCCGTAAATTGTTCCGTGGTAAAAAAAGGTTGGGTGAAAAAGCGTTCAAGCCGCCGCGCCCTACCGACCACCTTGCGATCGTCCACCGACAATTGCTCTAGCCCCAACATGGAAATAATGTCTTTAAGTTCGCCGTACTGCGCCAAAGTACTGCGAATACGTTGCGCCAGTTGATAATGCCGCTCACCAATAATACCCGGTGTCGCCATTTTAGAGCTTGATGCCAACGGGTCGATCGCCGGATATAGACCTTCGCTGGCTCGTTTACGCGATAACACCAACGAGGCTGATAGATGGGCAAAGGTATGGACTGCCGCTGGATCGGTAAAATCATCTGCCGGCACATAAACCGCCTGAATTGAGGTAATAGCGCCTGCATCCGTGTTAGCAATGCGCTCTTCAAGACTCGCAAGCTCCGTTGCTAAAGTTGGCTGATAGCCCAAGCGAGAAGGCATTTGCCCCATCAAACCGGAAACCTCAGCACCCGCTTGAATAAAGCGAAAGATGTTATCAATCAATAGCAAGACGTCCCGCTGCTCTTGATCCCGAAAGTATTCAGCCATAGTGAGCGCCACGTGACCCACCCGAAATCGACTGCCCGGTGGTTCGTTCATTTGGCCGAACACCATCGTCATTTTCGGCAGCACGCCGGCGTCTTTCATCTCACGGTATAGTTCCTCGCCCTCCCGTGAGCGCTCACCAATACCGCAAAACAAACTGACACCATCGTGATGCCCGACCATGTTATGGATCATCTCTGCCAGCAACACGGTTTTACCGACACCAGCGCCACCAAATAAACCAGCTTTGCCACCGCGCTCTAGTGGGATCAATACATCAATAACTTTAATTCCGGTGAGGAAAATCTCTGAGTCGGTCGAACGGCTGGTTAAGGCCGGTGGCAAGGCATGCACCGATTGCCACTGCACATCCGTAAGTGCTGGCCCACCATCAATGACGTTGCCAAACACATCAAACATACGTGACAGAATGCTCGAACCGACCGGTGCCATAATCGGCTTGCCGCTATCTTCAACTTTTGCACCACGCGCCAGCCCCTGCGTCGGCGTGAGCGCAATGCCCCGCACATTTTGTGTATCAAGATGGGTCAGTACTTCAATCGCAATGCTGCCGTTGGCGGCATGTAATAGCGAAAAAATTGCCGGCAACCGTTGACTGAATTTGATATCGACCACACTGCCACGCACTGCCACCACGGCACCTACATTCAGTGGCTTGCTTTGGTCTTTCATCACGGATCCCCTATTATTGGCGCAGGCATGGTGCGGGCAACTTGAGCACTTTTTCTCTGCTGGAACATGGGCTGGGTCTGTGACGTAAAAGTTGTGTCAACCAGTTGCCACGCGTCACATATCAGTGAGATAGCTTGACTGTATAGCGCTGCGGCCTGAAAGCGTAACAGCCTGAAAGCGCAGTAGCTTGAAAGCGCAGCAGCCTGCAAATTATCCATAGCTGCAGACTAGCACCGGCACTGAAAAAGTTATGTTCGGTAGCAGACCAAGCGAGCTTGTTTTGTCGATATGGGTGCCGCACGCTTTCGCAGCATGTCCGAATGCCAAGTGTGTGAGCTCCGGTCGCGGTGTCGTGAGTGTGTGCTGTCGTACAGATGCGCTTTGGTATAACGCGCAAGCTAATGCTGAAAAAGACAACTATATTTCATCAAATGCATTTTCGCGGTGAATACACTTATTCGTTGTGGCAATACAACCTTCCAAACCGGCCTGTCAAAGGACACTCCAATGCCTCCCGAAAAAAAATCTCCGAGCGCAAAGCCAAGTGACGGCCAAAGCCCATTACAGAGCAGTAGCACGGGGCATGGCTTGACCATGGCTGAAGTGACCGCGCGTCGCGCCGCCGAAGGAGCCAATTTATTGCCCGGCACAAAACCAGTCTCCAATCTGGCACTCATTCGCAAAGTATTGACCGAACCCATGTTTTTGATGTTGCTTGCCGCTGGGGCCATTTATCTGGCGCTGGGCAATCGCACCGAAGCATTGCTGTTACTGGGTTTTGTGTTTGTCGTCATCGGGATCACGCTGCTCGAAGCGCGTAAAACCCAACGTGCTCTTGAGTCGCTACGTGATTTATCCGCACCAAGAGCACTGGTTATTCGCGATCAGCAACAGCAGCGGATTGCTGCACGCGATTTAGTACGCGGTGATTTATTGATCCTGCGCGAAGGTGACCGGATTGCCGCAGATGCGCTGTTGATCCAGGGCAATGTTGCGGTCGACGAGTCGTTATTAACCGGCGAAGCGGTGCCGGTGCAGAAAATAGCAGCAGCTAGCACTGCAGCTGAGCCAACTGCAGTCACACCAAACATTGCCCAAACCGCGGCCAGCAAAGCTATTGCCGATAGTCACACACTGTTTGCCAGTACTGTGGTCACCAGTGGCCTTGGCCAGGCACAAGTTTGTGCTATTGGCAGCAATACCGCGGTCGGTCAGATTGGCAAAGATTTGGCCGCTACCGAACAGCCGCCATCGGCGTTGCAACTGGCGTCAGGCAAACTGGTGCGCTGGGTCGGCTCACTGGCGCTCCTGATCGCGGTCTGCCAAGTCTTTTTAGCGTGGTGGTGGAATGATCAACCGCTGCTCGCCAGCCTGCTGTCCGGTGTCGCATTGGCAATGGCTATTTTACCGGAAGAAATTCCGGTGATCCTGACGGTATTTTTAGCGATGGGCGCTTGGCGTATTGCGCAGCACAAGGTGTTAACCCGCCAGGTTTCAGCCGTTGAATCGCTGGGCGCCATGACAGTGCTCGCGGTGGATAAAACCGGCACCTTGACGCTCAATCGCATGCAAGTCGCTGAACTTGCTACCCAATCGCAGACCGGAAGTGGAGATATTTTTAACCCGATCAATGCCACGCAATTGCCTGAAGTCTTTCATGAACTGGCCGAGTTTGCGATGTTAGCAACCCCGGGCGACCCTTTTGACCCCATGGAAAAAGCGATTAATGAGTTCAATCAGCGTTGGCTAGCGGGCACAGAACATCTACGTGATGGCCGTACGCCAGAACTTGAGTATCCACTCACACCTGACATTTTAGCGATGACCAAAGTGTTTGCGAGCGCCAAGCCCAACCAATATGTATTGGCCTGCAAAGGAGCGCCTGAAGCGGTGGCCGATTTATGCCATTTAAACAAAGCGCAACAAGATTTACTGCAGCAACAAATATCCGCGATGGCAGAACGCGGCCTACGCGTACTTGGTGTCGCACGTGGGCACTGGAATGCACCTGCTGGTAGTGAACCCAATTGGCCAACCACGCAACATGATTTCGAATTTACATTTTTAGGCTTGGTTGCACTTGCCGATCCGCCGCGTCCAGAAGCGCGGGCGGCGCTTGCAGAATGCCGCCGGGCTGGAGTTCGCGTGATCATGATGACCGGCGATCATGCAGATACGGCACGGGCGATTGCCGAGCAAGTTGGGCTTTGTGATGTAAGTGCAGCTGAACATGCAGCGGTGATCAGCGGCACTGAAATTGCCGCACTTGATGATGCAAGCCTGAGTCAGCGGCTGACGAAGGTCAATATCTGTGCTCGGCTGCGACCAGAGCATAAGCTACGGCTGGTGAATATCTTGCGCGCGCAAGGTGAAGTCGTCGCGATGACCGGCGATGGCGTCAATGATGCGCCGGCATTAAAAGCGGCGGATATCGGTATCGCGATGGGTGAACGTGGCACCGACGTTGCCCGTGAAGCTGCGGCAATCGTGCTGTTGGATGATAGTTTTACTCATATTGTCACCGCTATCCGACAAGGTCGGCGCATTTACGACAATATCCGCAAAGCCACCCGTTTTACCTTTGCCGTGCATATGCCAGTGATTGCCCTGGCGCTGGTGCCGATGTTGCTGCATTGGCCGGCGTTATTACTGCCAGTGCACATTGTGTTATTGGAACTGATCATTAACCCCGCCTGCTCCATTGTGTTTGAAGCTGAGCCAGAATCGGCACAACTGATGGATCAGCCGCCGCGCCAAGCAACCGACTCGCCGTTTAACCTGCGTCACTTAATGAGCGGTATGCTGCAAGGTTTGGGGGTGGCAGCTATTTTACTGGCAGCATATGGTTGGATGGCGTCACAAGCCTGGGACCCAGCGCACAGCAGTAGTCTGATTGTGCTGCTGCTGATCATGAGCGTCTATCTATTGATCCTCGCAAATCGTGATCTACATCACACCGCCATCCTCGGGCTTTTTAGCAAAAACCCATGGGTACTGCGGATGTCTGGCGCGATAGCGCTATTGCTACTGCTGTTTTTAGCCATTCCCTGGTTACGCCAATTGTTAGGGCTAACACTACCGAACGCTCCTGAGATGTGGGTGGCTGGCGCGGTATTGTTGGCGATTGGCGTGTGGCTGGAAGTGATGCGCTGGGTGCTCCTCGGTCTACTGCGCAGTGGCAAGCTTCGATAGACGAACAACAGGACCAACGGCGACCGACTGCAGTCGCAGATGCCGCAACCAATCGCAACCAATAGCAACCAATAGCAACCAATAGTAACCAATAGTAACCAATAACAGTACTAAAGCATTATTGCCTGTGGTGCTTGGTTCGTGCAGTGTAGGATAAGGCTTTATAGCTATTCGCTTTTATCTGATTATTGACCGGAGTCTATATGCATCAAACGAATTTTCGCGCCCCGTCGCTTGAAGTGCGCCCTGCTTTTTCCTTACGGGCATTGTCCTTATTCTGTCTCGCTGCGACGTTGTTTTCAGCAACTTCAGTAGCTGCCAGTGCCACTGCCTTACCAAAACTCCAACTCGCGCCGGACATCACGGTCTCGGGTCTGTCTTCTGGTGGTTATATGGCTGCGCAGTTCCATTTGGCGTTTTCTAAACAAGTGCAAGGCGCCGCCATTATCGCTGCGGGCCCGGTTTATTGTGCAGCAAATAGTTTGGCAGTTGCGTTTGAGAATTGCCTCAGTAAAGCAAGTAGTAAACCGGACTTAGCAGGTGCAACCCGTTATTTACAGGCGCAACAGCAAGCCGGTCACATCGACGACTTACAAAATCTCAAAGATGACAAAGTTTGGTTGTTTCATGGCACCGCCGATGCAACTGTTGCCAGCCCGGTCAGTGATGCGCTGGCGGCGCAGTACCAAACACTGCTGCCCCCTGCCAACATTCGTTATGTGAATGACCAAAAATTTGCCCATCATTTTCCAACAAACAGCACGGCCGGCACCGACTGCTCTACCTCAGACGCACCATTTTTAGGCAACTGTGGGTATGACGCGGCCGGGTTATTGCTCGGGCATCTGCTGCCAAAATTAACCCCCAAAGCCGACACCGCCAGCGGTCAATTGTATCAGATCAATCAATTTGAATTGGCTGCTGGCGCTCAAGGGCAGCTAGCTGAAAATGGCTATTTATATGTGCCAAAAAGTTGCGATGAAGGCCAACAATGTCGGTTGCATGTCAGCTTTCACGGCTGTAAACAATATGCTGGCGCCGTGGGTGACGCTTATGCCCGAGGCACGGGTCTGAATGAATATGCTGATAGCAATCAGCTGGTGGTGCTGTATCCACAAACCGATAAAAGCGCAATGGCGCCATTTAACCCAAATGGCTGTTGGGATTGGTGGGGTTACAGTGGTGAAAACTATGCGACAAAACAAGGCCCGCAAATGGCGGCCGTCAAACAACTGATTGACGCTTTGTCAAAATAATATTTAAATAAAAAATGGGGTTGTTGGTGAACTTGGGCCCCATTTTCATCTATTTTCAGCAAAACACAGCAAAAAACTACCCACTATTTTAATAGAGCGGCCGGGCTTTGCGCTGCAACTGGCTTGACACTAACCGACCCTCTGCGCGCGCAACAGCGGTCGTTATCCCGGAAACATCGCCGCCATCTTGCTCAAGGTATCACCGGTCACACGATTGATCCGCCAGTCATGCAACATTTCTGCGCCAAGCGATTGATAAAAATCAATCGCCGGCTGATTCCAGTCCAGCACCGACCATTCTAAACGGCCACAGTCACGTGTGATGGCCAGTTTTGCCAAAAACGTAATCAGCGCCTTACCTATACCTTTGCCACGAAGCTCAGGCACCACAAATAAGTCTTCCAAATACATGCCTGGTTTGGCTAAAAAGGTCGAATAGTTGTGGAAAAACAAGGCAAAGCCAGCAGCTTGCCCTTGATAATCAGCCATCACCACTTCCGCAAATGCCTTGTCAGCAAATAAGGTGGCGACTAGCTTTTGTTCGGTAGCCACCACTTGATCTGACATTTTTTCGTAGTCGGCTAACTGTTGAATGAACTGCAGAATTTGCGGTACATCGTTGACGGTGGCTAAACGCAAGCTTAGCCCTGCAATTGTTGTTTCAATCATGATTTTCGCTTCTGTAATAACAAGTGAATGAAAATGCGCACATCTTGCTGCGGGCGGCTATCGAGCAGTGCCCGCTTACCAACATCAATAGCGAGCGTTTTGTGCGTCACAATAAACCGATGCTGACTAGTGCAGTGACGAGCGCCGCTTACCCGCGCTAATGACGAGCATGAGTTCAGAGCATGAGTTCAGAGCATGAGTTTAGAGCATGAGTTTCCAACACTCACTACGAGCGCTCAACAATACCCGCCGCACTTACACCGCCTACCACCTCAACCGCTTTTAATCTAGCAGCAAGTTCGACCGCGGCGCGATACCTTGGGCTTTGCGCCAACATAGCTTGGGTGATATTGGTGTTATGTTTTAATCGACTCAGCCGCGCACTACTATGCTGCCAGTTCGAGGTTGGCAACGTATCCAGCACTTCAATGGCGCCAGCGCGGTCGTTACAAACCAGCACCATATCACAACCGGCAGTAAAAGCCGCCGCCGCGCGTTGCTGATAAGTCCCGGCCTGATGGGCACCTTTCATCCCGAGGTCGTCTGAGAAGATCACGCCATCAAACTGCATTTCACCTCGAAGCACAGTTTGCAACCAATAGCTGGAAAACCCGGCCGCTTTATCACAAAACGCTGGATAAACCACATGTGCTGGCATTACCGCATCCAACGCCTGTAATTGTTGCAACTGGCGAAACACCGCTAAATCTAATTGTTCAATTTCAGCTTTGCTGCGCCCATCCACAGGCAATACTAAATGCGAGTCTTCTTTGACACTGCCGTGCCCTGGGAAATGTTTGCCGGTCGTTTTCATGCCCGCTTCGTGCATGCCTTTGGCAAAAGCGTGCACCAGTGCCACCACCTTGGCTGGCTCGGCATGAAAAGCGCGGTTGCGAATCACATCACAGGCGCCCCAAATATCAGCAACCGGTGCAAAGGAAAGATCAATATCTTGCGCCAATACTTCAACGGCCATCAACCAAGCCATTTCAGTGGCAAAAGTTTCGGCAGTGGCTAAGTCTTGCTGTGCGCCAGGCCAAATCTGCCCCATGGCCGGGATCAAGGTAAATTCAGGTCGAAAGCGTTGTACCCTGCCACCTTCGTGATCAACTGCCAGCAATAACGGTTGTTTACTCGCGGCGCGGGTTTGCCGAACTAATTCTTTTAACTGAGCTTTATCATGGTAATTTCGAGTGAAATAGATCACTCCACCCACGGCAGGATGCGCTAATAGTTCTTTTTCTTCTGCACTAATTTCTGGACCTGCAAGATCCAACATAACGGAGCCGATCATGGAATAAAGTTCTCTTGTGGTTAAAGTACTGCACCTAATAAATCAATTAGGTGATAACCCAACATCATTGAAGATGCTGGTTGGTGGCGAGTGAGCGAAGCCCAAGGAGCATAGGTGTCCTATGCAACTGGAAAATAACTCGCAGCCAACCATTCTACATTTTCAAGGAAGAAGGGTAACGCAGATAAGCGATGACAAATCAGGGCTTTACTTTACCGTAAGCGCTGCCACAAAAAAACCGCAATTTGGCTAAAAACCAGTTAAAAAACGAAACCGGCCACAGCCGGTTTTGTTTTTTAATGAGGCGAGCTACAGCATAAAAGTTATGCTTTGAGCGCCATCCCTTCCAGTTCACCAGGTTTGAAGCTATCAACGCTAATGGCGTCAAAGCGCAATGCGTTCATCTCATCGAGCTGTTTTGCCTCGGCATCGGTCAATACTTGTAGCTCTAATGCTTTTGCGATGGTTTGATCTAATGGCAACTTCCGCGCAATTTTACCTTCTTTTTGCGCGGCATAAATTTTCTTCATCAACGGCTGCGCATTGTGTACTGCGACAAATGCCTGCTCCATCGAGCCGGTTGGGTCATCTTTGCTGGCGCCTAAGTAACATAAGTGCGTTAACCGGTCGCGGATCACACTTGGTTTCAGCAACGCCTCAGAAATTTGCATGGATATATCATCATCGGCCATCTGATAGCTAATGCCAAACGGGAAGATCAACGTTTTTAGTAATCCACCCACAAATCCATGCGGGAAGTTGCTAAAGAAACCGGCAAAAGCTCGACCAATCTCATACAAATTACGCTGTACGCTGTAATGGACAAACGGTAAGTCTGCCACTTGGCGGCCGTTATCTTCGTAAAACTTCAGCACCGCTGAGGCCATATACAAATGGCTCAGCACATCACCTAACCGTGCTGACAACATTTCTTTGCGTTTTAAATCGCCGCCTAACATCAGCATCGAAAAATCAGCGCTTAACGCTAAAGCTTTGCTCATCCGACTCAGTTGTTTATAGTATTTTGCCGTATCACCACCCACAGGTGAGCTATTAAAGGCGCCAACAGTCAGGCCCTGAAATAACGCACCAAAGGTATTACCCAGGGCAAAACCAACGTGTTTTAACAGCAGTCCGTCAAACTGCAATAAGCCAGCTTGTGCATCTGGATTCGCAGCTGCTTCTAACTCTTTTAACACGTAGGGATGGCAACGGGTGGCACCTTGACCAAAAATCATCAGGTTACGGGTTAAAATGTTCGCGCCTTCCACGGTAATGGAAATTGGTACGCCCATATAACCGTGCGCCAGATAGTTCTTTGGCCCACATTGGATAGCACGTCCAGCATGAATATCAAACGAGTCGTTTAATAAGGTGCGCGACATTTCTGTCATATGGTATTTAGCAATCGCGGTCACGACCGACGGGCTTAATTTTAAATCGATAGCGCCGGCGGTCATTACCCGCATTGCTTCTAAGCTATAGGTTAAACCACCGATGCGGCCCAATGATTCTTGCACACCTTCAAATTTACCAATCGACATCCCAAACTGCTGACGCACGTAAGCATAAGCACCGGTCATTCGGGTGGCCAAATGCCCGGTTGCGGTGCCAAGCGCCGGCAATGAAATACCGCGACCTGCTGACAAACATTCAACCAGCATCCGCCAGCCACGACCCGCAAATGAAGGTCCACCAATGATCCAATCCAGTGGAATGAAGACATCCTGACCGAAGGTCGTTCCGTTCATAAACGCCATATTCATCGGGAAATGACGGTCGCCAATTTGCACCCCAGGGTGCGAAACTGGGATCAGCGCACAGGTAATACCCAGCTCTTCTTTGTCACCCATCAGCTTGTCAGGATCTGACAACTTAAAGGCCAAACCTAATACCGTCGCCACCGGTGCCAGCGTGATGTAACGCTTATCCCAGTTCAAACGGATACCCAGCACTTCAGCGCCTTCATGCATGCCTTTACACACCACGCCAGTATCTGGAATGCCACCGGCATCAGAACCAGCTTCTGGACCAGTTAAGGCGAAACATGGTACTTCAGTGCCAGCCGCCAATCCTGGCAACCAGCGGTCTTTTTGCTCTTGGGTACCGTAATGCATCAGCAATTCGCCCGGGCCTAACGAGTTTGGCACCATCACAGTCACCGCAGCCGTTAAGCTTCGGGTCGCAATGCGCGAAACAATCGTCGAGTTGGCAATGGCGGAAAACTCACGGCCACCAAATGACTTTGGAATGATCATCGCGAAAAAACCATTGCCTTTGATGTAATCCCATACCGGCTTTGGCAAATCTCTGGTTTCGTTGACTATTTTATAGTCGTCCAACATCTGTAGCAGCGTTTCAACTTCATTGTCTAAAAAGGCTTGCTCTTCAACAGACAATTGCGGCTTTGGAATAGCATGTAATTTTGCCCAGTCCGGATTGCCTTTAAATAAGTCGCCATCCCACCACACGTCACCGGCTTCCATTGCTTCACGCTCGGTGTCAGACAGGGGTGGTAGAATTTTCTTAAACACAGCAAAAATAGGTTTGGTCACCAAGCTGCGCCGGATATCCGGCACCGCCAGAATGACCACCACAGCAATGACCAGTAATAATAAAATAAACATAAGGTGGGTCCTTTTTCAGAGGTTGGAGTCAAACAAACGATAACATCTTTATCAAAACAGCGGTTGCTACCGCCGTTTACATCGGTGCAGCAATCCCGGCCGCCAGATAAGGGATCAATCTTTTGATCACTCCATCAATTTCCACAATTTCATTAAAATCTGCAGCCGCAATATCTTTCAGCGCTTCATTGGAGGCCATCGTAAACACAATAGTGCCAAGTGAAAAATGTAACCGCCAGAAGATTTCACTGGCCGGTAACGCCGGACAACTTTGCTGTACCAGCAACACAAATTTATCCAGTGTCCGGCCATAATGATGGTTAAAAAACCAGCGCAAATGCCCCTGTACGTCGGTATAACCGCGACCTAACAACTGTAAAAACAACGTAGTCCCCCGATTCTGGACTTTATTCAATTCCAATAACGGGATCACAAACACGGACAACACTTTGTTTAAATCATTGTGCTGTTGTGCTGCCAGCAGCTGCGTAAACTCCTGATCAAGTCGTGGCATCAACAACGATAAATACCGTTGTAACACCGCTTGGATCAGTTCTTTTTTGGAGCCAAAATGATAATTCACCGACGCCAAATTCACTTCTGCCATACCGGTAATTTGCCGTAATGACGTGGCAGAAAAACCGGTTTCGGCGAATAGTCGCTCGGCGGCATCAAGAATTTTTTGTTGGGTGTTTTGTTTACTGGTCATATCAGTCGGCATATTTAAACAAGTGTTTGAAATGTACGTTTGAAACTGCCTCAAGTCAATATAGTCGAGTGAAAATCTATCCGCCATGATCCGAGGATCTGGTTGCGCTCGTGAATGAATGAGGTAAAGTTCGTTTATGTCCAGGGCTAAGCTGGGCGTTAATATGCAGTACAGACATCAAGAATAAGTGAAGTTTTTCTGTTGCATAACTCTTGTTCAGCATTGCTGCAACGAGCTATTGATTGCCTCTTCGGCGGGAAAAGCAGTGGTAGCAGACATGACGGAAGAGAAACTTGTGTAGTCCAAATAAAAACAGCAGCCGAAGCTGCTGTTTTGCGACAAATGTTGCTTAGTTTGCAGCAACAACTTCAGGTTTTATTTTGGTGACTTCTGGTAATGGATCATTGGTTTCTACTCTTAGCACGGTAGTGCCTTGAACCACACCACCGACCAAATAACGCATCGCCGCCATGTAGCGTTTACCTGCGTCCAAACCCGACCACATAACAGCCGCGGTTGCAGTGCCACCAACAGTTGCAGAACCAGGTAGCATCAACCTGAAATTACCACCTTTGTCGGTAGTAGTTACAGCCCAAGTTGACAGTTTGAAGTCAGACTGAGTGCCGTTCGCTAGGCCATAACCACCCAAGCACACTTTGTAAGTGCCGGCTGTCGGCGCTAACAGCTGAACTTCTTCGTCTGAACCCGCTCGTAAACTAGTTGCGACTACAGTGTTGGCTGAATTCATCAATACGATATCAATGTCATCACCAGCAGGCGTATTGTGGCCGCTCGTTTCTTCATTGTACGTTGCGGCTTTTAATACCATGGTATTCGCAGGTGCAACCAACGTCTGTAACACAGTGCCTTTAGCGCCACTTAAACAAGCCGCTGCTAATTGCGTTGAGGACTCGATAGTGCCTGCCGTCGCTTGACCAATGGTCAAGTTTTGAACTGTTGCTGCTTTTAAACCACCAACAACAGACGTCATCGCTCCTGAGAAACCAGTACCGATAGTATATAAAAGGTTACCTTTCACACTTTCACTATACAGCGCTGTTGCAGCCGATAAGCCAGTCCCCTTCGCCGAAACCGGAATACTGACCACCGTAGAGCCGTTCGTCCATCTTAACGAACCAAAAGCCCAAGTATTTAACGCTGCCGTTGACCGTGTCACTGTCGCAGTAAAGCTAGCAGATTGACCTGGCGCTAATGTCAGGCTTGCTGGCACAACATCAATGGTAAAACCAACCATACTTGACGACGCAGTGTAAGTCGCAGTGCTCGTACCGACGTTCGTTACAGTCCGAGTGACCGTGGTTTTTCCTAACACATTAGCCAAAGTGATTGATGGTAAGTTCAGGTTCACATCAAACGTTTTACCGGCAGTATTACAAGTAGCCTGCGGAATGCTTGGAGCGCTGATGCTACACAGATAGCGAGTATAATCAATCGGTTGGATGTCATACACTAAGCCAGGCGCCATTGCTTTATTTGGCACCACATGGCCAGCACCTTGTGCCCAAGGTAATTGACCCGCAGCCTGACCCGTTTGTGTATCTGCAAATGTCATACTACCGGTGGTCATCAGCGCTGATTTGATCATCGCTGGTGTCCAGTTTGGATATTGCTGCTTTAACAACGCACCTAAACCGGCGATGTGTGGGCTAGACATTGAAGTTCCTTGCAGGAAATTCCAAGCTGCTGGCGCAGCGCCACCATTCGCTACCGCATTACGTTGTGTCTCCGTCAGGGTTGGTGTGTAGCCTGCCAAAATATCCACACCTGGTGCGGTTAAATCAGGTTTTAGCAGGTTAGGATAACCACGGTTTGGCCCGCGTGAAGAAAACGATGCCATCACTGGCGCCGGTGTACTTCCTTTTTTGGTCACAAATTTACTTATCGCCAAAGTACCAGCAGGCGTTGCAGCTAAATAAGCTTTTACAGCATCAGTACTGACTTTATCGATATGTACCGCAGGCATGCCATGGTCAATCGAAGTAATCGCATTGTTGGTCAACGAGACGTTGCCAATCACCACCCCGACACCACCGGTTTCTCTGACTGCCAGCGATTTATTCACAAGGGCGTTAGTCCCCCGGTCACAGACAACCACTTTGCCAGTAACTTTTAACGGGTCTAACAAGCTTACGCCGTCAGCACTGCCAAAACATAAAGCGGCATTGGTCAAATTTGCGCCAGCTTTAGCCGCATCACGCGCTAAAATAAAGCTTGAAGCCGCCAGTGCCACACCGTTTAATGAACCGCCTTCATATGAAGCGCCATTGCCCAAAATAACGTTACCCGCATTAAAACGATCGTGGGTAGAAGCACCAACTGTGGTTAACCATGGACCTAAGTGCGCAACCGCATTACCAGGGCCGCTATTGCCCGCTGAAGCAGACACAAATACACCAGCATTTGCTGCGCCTAAGAAGGCTAATTCAACAGCATCATTTACTGACGTTTGGCTACCGCTAATAGAATAGTTCAGGACGTCGACACCATCTTTAACGGCTTTTTCAATAGCTGCTACGTTATCACCGGTAAAACATGAGTTTTTTGGCAGTAACACGTTGGCAGGGTCTTGATAGCTCCAACACACTTTATAGGCCGCAATACGTGCGCGTGGTGCAATGCCAGAAGCATTCCCCATTGCTACACCATTCACATTTGCCTGAACACTGTTGTTGCCCGCAGCAGTCGTTGCGGTATGTGTACCATGACCACCATTGTCACGCGGCGATTGGAAGTCAGACCAATGTGGAGTGTACAAATTTTGCGCAACCAGAGAGCGGTAAGTTGCATCAAAGAACTGCGCACCAATCAGCTTGTTATTACAATTTTCGAAGCTAAAACCTTCACCTGGCGTACACTCGCCTTTCCATTTTGCTGGCGCAGGTCCGTAGACTTGGCTTGCAGAAAGATCAAACGTTGGAACACCTTGCGCATTAACACGATCTGCAAATGCTGGGTTTTCCGGCGACACACCACTATCGATAATACCAATGATGATATCTTCACCGGCTGCACCTTTACCACCGGCCCTTGCCCAAATACCCGCAGCATCATCCAAACCTAAAAAGGCTGGCGTATAATTTGTGGTTAATTCATGTGCCTCGTCGATTTGGATTTGCGCCACATTGCTATTTTTCTTTAAGGCACGAACTTCGGCATCAGTCAGTAATGCGGTAAAACCATTAAAAACAACATTAAACTGGTGAATGGCTTCCACTTCTGGCACCGAAGCGAGTGCAGAGGTTTGCGCTTGTTCAAGGTAGTCGAGGTAGTTTTGAACATCTGCAGCATCAACATTTAACTTTTGGCCAGCGGCCGGTTTTGTTGCCGTAAGGCCAGCAACCCCACCCGTGTAAGAAGCAGCTGGTGCAGCGACCATTTGTACCACATAAGGGCGGCGGATTTCAGAAGCCTGCGCTGCAAAAGATGCAGCGAATACGGCAGCGACAGCCAGCGACATTTGAGATAATTTCATCACAGATCCTTTTTAATTATTATTATTTGGCTTGTTGACGACGACGGTTGGCAGCAAATAGGCCTGCCAGTGATAATGCAAATAGACCGACCGTAGCGGGTTCAGCGACATCAACAACCAGATTATCGACTGCAAATTGTGCCTGATTATTGTTCACAAAAGCGCAAGTACCAGCATTGGTATATAAACACGCCTGCACAGAAATGCTGGTGAACTTACCACCACCTAGCTCAGCGTTAATGGTGCTCCAAGTATCAAACTGCCAGTTACCCAGATTGTCTTGACCGGCAAAATCGCGTGCGGCGAAGTTAAATGTACCATCCGATTTTTGTCCTGCAACAATCAATTGGCCAACGGTGAAGTTTAAAAAACCAGGCAATGGTGCGATGTAGCTAAAGTCCAAGCCTAACAGACGAAGACCAGCGCCAGCGAATGTATGCTGCATTGAGAACCAGCCATTATTTAACGCTGCGTAATAAGACGAGATATTGTTGCCTGGGTAACCTAGGTTGAAAAATGTGAAGGGGTCGCTGCCGTCAATCGACGCACCGACTAAACCGCCATCAAGGCTTTGAGGTTTAAACAACACATTTTTATATTCTACAGTGTCGCCTGAATTGAACAGCAGCGGATCAGTAAAAACGGAATCTTCAAAGTCAATGTTCACTACTGTGGCATGCGCCTGACTCATGGCCAGTACTGCGACGGCAGCAAGCGTGGTTAAAGTTTTAACGAACGGTAGTTTGTGGCGATTTGGCCGACTATTTTGATTTGTTTTATGAGTCATAAGTTACCCGGATGTTGTGAATTATAAGTAGCATGAATTGCTTTTGTGATTTGCCGCAGCGGCATTCAAAAATTTGAAGTGCAATATACTTGCCAACAAGTTTTTACAAACAATTACACCGCAAACATTGAAAACAACAGTTGTAAAATTAAATCACCAAAAGGTACGTGTAAAATTTACTGACACCAAGCCTAACAACTTATGACATTTAGTAAGCGACATCGACCGAATAGCCTTCATTTTACGAATAAAAAATAGCCATACATAGCAATTGGTTAGCATTTACCATCTGCTAAGCCACTGGGTAAAAGTGCACAAAAAACCATAAAATGTTAGCCAAAAATTAACGAAAACAAGTTGTAAACTATCCCGACGCGATGCAACATGATGTCCCGTATCGGGTATTTATGTTAACTTGAAACGCAGATGTCACTTGCTGTAACAATTTCGTTTTGAACCACTTAAAAAAATTCAAATGGCCTCGAAACACTTCCCGGTAGTCTTTTTCCCATCCCCTCTGGTGAGTGTTGGCACTTTCGTATAAAATACGCGCCCGTTTTCCCAAAGGTCTTAATTTGTTATGTCACAACCTAAAGTTGGTTTTGTAAGCCTCGGCTGTCCAAAAAACCTCGTCGATTCTGAGCGCATCCTGACGCAACTGAAAGTTGAAGGGTATAACATTGTGTCATCGTACGAAGACGCTGAACTCGTTATCGTCAACACGTGCGGTTTTATCGACAGCGCAGTGCAAGAATCACTGGATACTATCGGTGAAGCTTTGGCAGAAAACGGTAAAGTGATTGTCACCGGCTGTCTGGGGGCGCGCGAAGATGAAATTCGTCAGGTCCATCCAAATGTCCTTGGGATCACCGGCCCACATGCTTATGAAAACGTGTTAGATCAAGTGCATCAATTTGTACCCAAACCAGCCTATGACCCATTTTTACAACTAGTGCCAGATACCGGCGTGAAATTAACGCCAAAACATTATGCGTATTTAAAAATATCTGAAGGCTGCAACCATCGTTGTACTTTCTGCATCATTCCATCAATGCGTGGCGATTTAGTCAGCCGCCCAATAGGTGAAGTGCTGGATGAAGCGGCTCGCTTACAAAAAGCCGGCGTAAAAGAATTATTAGTGATTTCACAAGACACCAGCGCTTATGGTGTTGATGTCAAACACCGCACAGGCTTCTGGAATGGCCAGCCCGTGAAAACCTCGATGCAAGCAATGTGTGAAGCCTTGGCTGAACTTGGCATCTGGGTTCGCTTGCACTACGTCTATCCTTACCCGCATGTTGACGATGTGATCCCGCTGATGGCTGCAGGTAAGTTATTGCCTTATTTAGATATTCCATTCCAGCACGCCAGTCCACGCATTCTGAAATTAATGAAACGACCAGGCCAAGCGGAACGCACTTTAGAGCGGATCAAAAAATGGCGAGAAATTTGCCCGGATTTAACTATCCGCTCCACTTTTATCGTTGGTTTCCCAGGTGAAACTGAAGAAGAGTTTCAAGAGCTGCTGAATTTTCTCGAAGAAGCACAATTAGACCGCGTTGGCTGTTTTAAATACAGTCCGGTGGTTGGAGCAAAAGCCAACGAATTGCCCGATCCAGTGCCGGAAGAAATTAAAGAAACACGGTATCACCGGTTTATGGAAACCCAACAGCGGATCAGCGCCGCTAGGCTGCAAGCGAAAATTGGTCGCACCATCCAAGTGCTGATTGATGAAGTAGATGATGAAGGCGCTATTGGCCGCAGTTTTGCTGACGCACCAGAAATTGATGGCGCAGTTTATTTAAATGGCCTCATGAATGTAAAACCAGGCGATGTGATCACAGCGCAAGTTGATGCAGCAGACGAGTATGATTTATGGGCGACACGCCTCGTCTAATCATCATGCCGTATTAAATTATCGCAATTGCGCAGCCATAAAAACCACCGTCCCCAAACGGTGGTTTTTTTATGTCGGATCTCGGTAGTTACGCGAAGCGCTGGGCGCTTCACCGGCGATTGCCGTTAATAGTTCGGTAATGTCATCTTGCTCTAGAGCGACTTTTTGAAAATGTGACACCAAATAATCAATATCGTGGCCTTGTTGCTGATAACGGCGTGCTGTTTCAAGATGGACTTGTTTTACAAAATCAGACGTCATAACGGTTCCTCGCTCGGTTAGCTAATGAACATGCAAACAGCAGAGTCCAGCAATTTAAAGTGACTTTCAAGCATTATTGGTCGCAAATGACTCAAGCTGATGTTTTTGTGTAAGATCTATTTTATATTTTTAGAGCTGCGGCAAAAATATTTCGTAGTTGGGGTCGCCACCTTGAAAACCGACAATTTGATGTCGAACCATCCCTGAATGCTTCAGCGCTGACTCTAGAAGCAACTTATTGTATTTGCTTGCATTTACGTCTTTTAAGTAATCATCTGGCGCAAACCAACGCACCTCGGCTATTTCATGTTCAGCAGCACATAATGCGGTCGTTTGCGCCTGTAACTGACAAACAATGTAAAGATTTGACGAGCCAAACTGACCCCGATGATGATGGCGTAAACCAAGTAAACCTTGAAAAGTGGCATGTACAGCGGTTTCTTCCAAAACCTCCCGCTCGACCGCGCTTGCCAGATGTTCCTTCGGCTCAACCATGCCCCCTGGCAACTTAAAATAACCCGGTTTTTCACCGGGCAACGGTAATTCTTTAACCATCAACACCTGCCTGTCAGGTGACCAAACCAATGCGCCAACACCAATACTATGTGTGGCGGCAAGCGGCAGGTAACTATCAGACTGTAGCTTTTTCACCAACATCAGCACTTCAGTCTGACAATGATGAAAAATAAACCCCACGTCTAGCGCCCCAGGAATTAACGCGGCATGGCTCGCCGGCAATTCAAGCCAAATCAGTCGATAGTCCGTCTGCCAAACGTCGATACTTTTGGCTAATTTTTCGCGAAACAACGCGATATTCGCCACCGTCAGGGTGGTTGGTAGCTGTGCCAAGCCGATATAACAAGCCTGATACGGATTTACCACTGCTTTGAACACATCATCAACAAACATCTACACTTTCTCAAATACGTGGTTTTACGACCTTGCTATGAATAACCATGACTAAACATCAAACAATGCTTTGGTCTTTGCTTTTTTATCGGCCAAAGCGGCCAGCAAAAAAAACGCATGCAACCGGAAGTTGCCGTTCCAGGCAACAGATTTACTTATTCCAGGAGCGGTGGTATCAGCGAAACAATACTTTTTCTTTTTGAAACCAAGACACACAAAAAGCAATCATCGCCCCCGCCAATACCAACGTTGACAGTAAAACAACAGCGAGTAACGAATAGTCTATGGTGCCTTTAACAAGCTCTTTAATACACAAAGCAACATTTAACACCGGAACCATCGCCAGTTTCCAGTTCAGTTCGATGCCGGGTAAAATCGAGACCACCAACGGCATAAAAATGACCATCGTCAATGGACCAATATAGTTCTGAGCTTCTTTATAACTGCGCGCATAGATGGATAAACTTAACAACATCGCGGCAAAAATTGCAGTTAGTGGAATGAGCAGCGCCAAAATAAGTGTCAGATCCATCAGCCCAAGTGTCGACATCGCTTTAGCAACAATATCAACCCCCATCATCGAACCAATGACATAACCCCAACTTCCAAAACTGACGACCGTGATGAGGGCGGCCACCAAACCAGTGGTCAAAACCGTCATAAACTTGCCCATGACAATAGCGGAGCGCGAAATTGGACAAATCAGCAGCGTTTCTAGCGTACCGCGTTCTTTTTCACCAGCGCCAATATCCATTGCCGGATAAGAAGCGCCCGCCAGGCAGAGCGGCACTAGTAAGTAGGCTATCCAACCGCCGATCAGCTCCCCAATATTTTCGCGGCTTTCGGCAGTATTCACCCGCTCTATTTTTACCGGCTCTAACACCGCCGGCATTTGCGCCATCGTTACCCCAAGCCCAATGAGTTTTGCTTGTTGCAACTGCTGACTATAATTTTTCAGAAGTTCATTAAAATGTTTGGAAATCATATCTAACTGTGACGAACTATTATGAATAAGCTGCCATTTGCTTTGTTGTAGATTTTGCGCTGACAAGTCAAAATCGGCTGGAATGACAATCGCAACATCAAAGGTTCCGGCACGGATTGCCTGCTTTAAATCATCGACACTGCTCAAATGGGTCGTCAATTGTTTAAAGTTCTTGTGGTAAAACAGCGCGTCACGAAACTCTGGTGCGCGGTCAGCATTAATCAGCACATACCGATGCTCTTCGGCTTCGGCTTGGCGGCTGACATTGGACATGACCAAGCCCATAATGCCAAATAGCACCGGGAACACCAGGATCGGCAACAAAATAACAAACATTAATGTTTTTCTGTCGCGCAACAATTCAGTCAGTTCTTTTAAATACACCTGCCACATCTACACTGCCTCCTGCTGGATCACTTGTAAAAATGATTGCCGTAAATCGCCATTGTCAGCTAACTGTCGAAACTCACTCAAACTGCCATTAAAGGCACTGACACCCTGATTAATAACCACCACCCGATCACACAAAGTCGCTACCTCATCTAAATGATGGGTCGAAAAAATAACGGGTGTCCCCTGCTCTTTGAGCGACTGAATAAAATCCAAGACCGTCTGCACCGTCATAATATCCAACCCTGTAGTTGGCTCATCCAAGATCACCACTTTTGGCGAATGAACCACGGCACGGGCAATCGCAGTTTTTTGCTTCATGCCGGTCGACATATTATCGGCACGCCGATTGGCGAACTCATGCATCGATAACAGCGTTAACAACTCTTCTATCCGCTGGTTGAGGCTCAATTCGTTCATGCCGTGGAGTCGCCCGAAATAAGCAATGTTTTCGCGCGCAGTTAACCGTCCATACAAGCCGGTGCTGCTTGATAAAAAACCTATTCGTTTGCGGGCTTGTAATGGGTCTTTAATCACGTCCTGACCATCAATGATCACGGCGCCGCTATCCGGTTGGAGCGCGGTCGACAACATTCTTAAGGTGGTTGTTTTACCTGCGCCATTTGGGCCTAACAGACCCAGAACCTGGCCGGCAGCGCAATCGAAGCTGACATCTCGAACCGAATGGAACCGATCACCGCCAAAGCGAACGTCATTTTTCTCGCTGTCAGAAAGTTTGTTTTGTTTGCCAATAGCAAAGGATTTTGCCAGTTGTTGAATTTGAATCATCATCGCTCCTTTTTACAGAGTGTTATTGCCGACAGGGCTTTGAATGCGGTTAAGGCTGCACTTTGGGCAAACGTTTTGGCCGAAAATAGCTACTATCTTGATAAAACTCCGGCTGTTCATTTGCAAAAAACCAACCTGGAACCCCGAGCAATGGTAACGGGCTTAACTGCTCAGGGTTTAACAAGATGCCACGGTTAGCAATTTGTTCACTTAATGCAGTATCTATGAAATCAATACGTTGACGCAATGGCTGCTTAAAAAACTGCTCAGATACCTCAAGTGCCAACATTTTTCCGGTGCAACCGATAAAAGGCCGCGTCGCCATTTCATAGTTGGCATGACCAAACATCATTGCGCCGATGGCCGTCGCTTGATGTTGCCCCTGCCAACAAGCGCGGTGCTCGACAAATGCTTGCTGCCACTGATGTTGGCGTAACGCCTCCACCACGTGCTCATATCCAGCACGATACAAAATCAGCACCCCGCATTCGTCTAATAACGTCAGTTTATTGCGAAGCAGCGTCCGGCTATGGGCGCCAAACTGGCTAATTTCTTCGATATGCAGTCGATTGAGTAGGTTTTTGCTATTTGGGAATAAACACCAGATCAGCGCGCCAAATAAATCGTGCCAGTTTGGATAGCGGGTCGGGATCTGCTGGCTATGATAAATAAAGGCTTCGTAATAGCGGCCATCTGCTGCTAATAAATCGTTGTCGACAAACCGCATCGCCAACTCTGGCCGCAATTCCTGCCGCCATTGTTCGAGTTCGGCCACCGTTGGAAAGTCTCGCCAACTTGCCAATGGAAACATGGCGGTGAGCTCGCTAAATATTGGATTATCCGACCAAATGTGTGGTTCCCATGCTGCAGGCGCCAGAAATCGTGCAGGTTTTGTTGCCGGTTGATCGTTGATTAACGCGGTTGGCGGTTTATTTTTTTTAGCCATATTGAAAATTCACCTGAAAGTATTCAGCAGCACATACTTGTGTAAATCCAAAAAAACCACTTGCAATTTCGCCGGTAAATGGCACATTCAGAAGGGTACGTCTGAACGTACATACTGCCAAATGAATTGTTTTTTCGGATTAAATCTAACGGAGTTTTTATCATGTGTTCGATATTCGGGGTGCTAGACATCAAAACTGATGTTAAAGCCTTGCGCCAACAGGCGCTACAGTTATCTAAGTTGTTACGTCATCGTGGTCCAGATTGGTCTGGAGTATGGAATGACAATAATGCCATCCTCGTGCATGAGCGTCTGGCCATTGTAGATACTGAACATGGCGCGCAACCTTTAATTAATCCACATCGAAATCACATTCTGGCAGTGAATGGTGAGATTTATAATCACAAGAATTTAGAGAAAAATTTAACCGTCGACTATCAGTTTCAAACCAAGTCAGACTGTGAAGTGATCCTGCCGTTGTATTTAGAGCATGGCGCTGATTTTATTGACCAGCTACAGGGCATGTTTGCCTTTATTCTGTATGACGCAGAGCAGCAACGATATTTAATTGCCCGCGACCATATTGGTATTATTCCGCTGTATTACGGCTACGACGAACACGGCCAGCTCTATGTTGCGTCAGAATTAAAAGCATTGGTTCCGGTCTGCAAACAAATGCAGGAATTCCCGCCAGGCCATTACTTCGACAGCAAAGTCGGTCAACTGCAACCTTATTATGCTCGCGACTGGCAAAGTTATGATGCGGTGAAAGACAATCCGGCTGATTTAGCTGAGCTGCGCGCGGCGCTGGAACAATCGGTAAAAAGCCATTTGATGTCAGACGTGCCTTATGGCGTGTTGTTATCAGGCGGGTTAGATTCTTCGTTAATTTCTGCCATTACCCAACAATTTGCGCGTAGTCGGGTGGAAGATGACGATCAAACGGAGGCTTGGTGGCCACGCTTGCATTCGTTCGCTGTTGGCCTACCCGGTTCGCCAGATTTAATTGCGGCGCGTAAAGTCGCCGATACTATCGGCACTGTGCACCACGAAGTGCTATTTACCGTGCAAGAAGGTATTGATGCATTACGTGATGTGATCTATTTCCTAGAAACTTATGATGTCACCACCATTCGGGCCTCAACACCGATGTACTTAATGGCGCGAAAAATTAAAGCGATGGGGATTAAGATGGTGTTGTCGGGTGAAGGCTCGGACGAACTGTTTGGTGGCTATCTGTATTTTCATAAAGCGCCCAACGCCAAAGAGTTCCACGAAGAAACACTGCGAAAACTCGACCGTTTACACATGTTCGATTGTAACCGGGCCAACAAAGCGATGTCAGCTTGGGGAATTGAGGCTCGTGTGCCGTTCTTAGATAAACACTTTATGGACGTGGCGATGCGCTTAAACCCGCAAGCAAAAATGTGTGGCAATGGCAAAATGGAAAAACACATTTTGCGTCAGGCATTTGATGGTTTATTGCCAAATGAAATTCTTTGGCGGCAAAAAGAGCAGTTCTCGGACGGTGTCGGTTATAGCTGGATTGACAGTTTAAAAGCCTTTGCCGAAAAAGAAGTCACTGATCAACAACTAACCACGGCCAGCTTCCGCTTTCCGGTGAATACACCTGACAGCAAAGAAGCTTATTACTACCGAGTTATTTTTGAAGAGCATTTCCCACACAGTGGTGCAATTGCTTGTGTACCCGGAGGCAAGTCGGTTGCTTGCTCGACTCCTGAAGCGTTAGCTTGGGATGCAAAAATGGCCCAGATGACCGATCCTTCTGGTCGCGCAGTACGGGACGTACACGAACAAGCCTACTAACCTACTAGCCTACTAAACAGGGTCGTTGTTATTCATATATGCCGCCGGCAGCCTCGTCATAGCGTTGCCGGCAATATTTCTATGCTTTGTATGCGGCAGGCGCTGCTGCCTTTTGCTCGCTCGTTACTATTTACCGTGGTCGGTTTTAACACCTTCGATAAGCACAGCATGTCCGCGTTATACCTGCTCAATCAGCCAGTTTTTTGTCGTTCTAAAGCGCTAATTTAACGTGCCTGGTATGCCGAATTTTGTTTTTCTGGTAGATTAGCAACTTCTGTCGGCAGCGTTGCCGTTGACCCTCGTATCACTTTACGCAGACCCTGATGAGACATTCATGAAAGCGACAAGTCGTTTCTGGTTATTATTACTGGCATTGACAGCCATGCCTTTGCAACTACAAGCGGAAATTGCCTTAACCGGACAATGGATCC
>JBBKWN010000023.1:0-9741 GCA_037968955.1 Rheinheimera sp.
CAACGTAAGCAGAAAAATTATTACTCGTGCAATTTTGAGAGTATTCATCAAGCAACCTAATTGCCACCAATATCTCCCGTTGGTAATCATCAATTTCATCAGCTAACTGATTTCTAGAAAATTGATAACTCGCAAGACCATATCCAAAAAAGAAAAATAAAACGACCAACAAATATTTATTCATTAATCACGAAGCATCCTTACAACCTAACGTCTGACTAAAACGCGGAGGCGTGATAGCGCCGACGTCGTTTTAAGCCATTTGTTAGGGTAGTTTGTATTCATAGATTCCATTTCCCATATTAAATATGGCCTTTCTTACAGTGGGGTCATAGCTAACAACTTCTGTAATTTCTCTCTTTAAAAAATCACTCGGTAGATCTTCTATTCTGAAGTCTCTTTGATAAAGAACGAGCCAGCTTTCACTAGCTACTCCATCTTTATTTATTCCAATCTGTCTTAGTTCAACATCTATAGAATAATAATCTGGAGTCTCATCATTCTCATCTTGATAGATTCCTGGCCCTATCGAAGCTATAAGGCACGTATCCCCCAGATAGGTGCGTTGGGAATTCCATTTAGCAGGGCGGCCATGTTCATGTAAGCCAATTCCAACATCAAATGCATTCTTACTAGGCGATTCTGACACCAACCGATTACATCGGTCCATTTCCGCGAAATATCCATCAGGAATAGGAAACGAATTTAGAGAGTTGCCAGATCCGCCAAAATTGTCTTCGCAACCTAACAGAAAAATTGCCAAAATTAATACCGTATTCTTCATGTATTACCCTAGCAGTGTGTTTTAAGCGGCATAGAACCCGCAAGTCGCTGCCATCTTTTATGACAATGGGTGTTTTAAGCTATCTGCTTTTTTGTCTCACTGCAACAAGCTATAAACATTAGTTGCGCTTCAGGGAACGAGAAAGAAGGTTTGGTGCCCGCGAGATGCAGAAAAAGCACTCATGGTTTGCGTTCAGGTCATTTTTTACCGCTGCAAAAGCAAAGTTTCAATATCAGCAATTGGTACAAAGCGACTCGCCGCGGCCAGTGGTAGTTTCAAGGGCATCAGTGGTGCTGTCAATTTGCAACCCGTGGTAAGGCAACTTGCAAATGGGGGAGGGCATGAAATGCAATTCGACAGACGGGGATTGTGCAGGGTATCAGTACTCGACAGCCCACTTTGACGGCTGCGACAACGCGGTCAATCACAGGTGACGGGTCATTCAGATAAAAAAAGGCGCCGCAGCGCCTTTTCTCAAGCAGATATTTAATTAGCTGGCGCTACGCGCTTTAATGGCTTCTAAGATCGGTGACGTAGCAAAACCATTGCTCGTTGCCCACTCAGAGTCGCCCATTTTGGCAACGAAGCTGCCTGGTAACTGCTTGATGATAAATTCTGCGGCATCCGCGGCATTATTTTTGATGGCAAAACGGATCATGGGTAAACCATCACAGCTGACGCCGTCGTAAACGTTTTTAATGCGGATGCGGCTGTCTGACAAAGTTTTACGCAGGCTATTTTTATCGTTCGCAGCGATGTATGAGCAAATTGAATCAGCAATCTGCTCGTTAGCAGCAACCGCTGAAGTAGTGAATAAAGGGGTTGCTAATACTGCGATCAGAGGTAAAAATTTGAATTTCATAGCCAGCTCCAGAACTTTAAGTTATTTGTTACTTGAACAAAATGTTAGTTTGGAAAGGCAGGTCATAGCAGTGCACGCGGGCATATCTATAGGATATGTTTTACATCGATGTTAACCGATGGTAGCTCAGCCGTCGTAGGTAAATTATTGATTTACCGTTAGACCTGAAGCTTTGCGTGTTCAGCTTTTCAGCTGACTTGCCCTTCAATGGCCGGCATTCTATGCAAAGCTTAAATCAAGCGCAAGCCATTTTTAACAATTGTGGTCTTTTTCTGCACAGCATGGCGCTGGTCGTGTAAAGGCTGCTGTTGGTCGTAACGTTGCATTTTTATTTGTTATTTATTGCAGCTCGTTAATCTCTTCAACCAGCTGATCTAACCAAAGTGATAACCTTGCGTCAGTTTGATCATATTGATTTTCTTCATCTAATGCCAAGCCATAAAACCATTCACCGTCGTCAGTGACTGCTTTTGAGCGAATAAAGTCATAACCTTCGGTCGACCAAAAACCAACACGTTGACACGGCTGATCGCTAATCGCCTGATGCAACATGCCAATCGCATCGACAAACCATTCGGCGTAACCCAATTGATCGCCCATGCCGTAAATCGCGACTATTTTTCCCGTCAGATTGACGCCGGCAATCTCATCCCAATGCGCTTCCCAATCTTCTTGTAGTTCACCAAAATCCCAAGTGGAAATGCCAAGGATCAACACATCGTACTCGACCATTGCCGACAGCGGCTGCTGTTTCAGATTGTGAAGTGTTACACTGCAGCCCGCAGGTAACAAAGGATCGACCGTTAATAAAGCCTGGATTTTTTCAGCAGTCATTTCGGTGTAGCAAGTGGTGGAGCCATAAAACACAGCGATTTTTAACGACATAACAAACTCAGCAGAAGCAGTCAGTGATGGGATTGCCGGCAGTTTAACAGAAGCGCTTTGTGGCACAAAGCGCTGCAAAAATTCAGTCGACCTGAGGCTGGCGCAATAATGACCTTTGATCAGGCAGGTAACGGGAAGTAACAATGGCGCGTTTGACAACAACTGGTCGGCAAAAACACAGTGCTGTGGCAGCTACCTTATCAACGGCAGAAAGTGCCTTGATCCAGCAGTATCTCGACCAACTGTGGTTGGAAAAAGGCGTCAGCAGCCACACTTTGGCAGCTTATGGCACTGATTTACGTAAGTTTGCCGCCTTCGCGCAAAAAAGTGATCACACGTTATGTCAGGCAACGTCCGATCTTCTGAACCATTATTTGGCGCATCGGCATGATTTAGGGCTGCAGGCGCGAAGCACTGCTAGAGCGCTGAGTAGTTTGCGGACTTTTTATCAGTGGCTACATCAACAGCAGCTTATCAACGACAATCCAATGGCGTCGTTATTAAATCCAAAAATTGGTTTATCGCTGCCCAAATCACTATCAGAAGCAGATGTGGATGCGTTATTGTCCGCACCAGATGTGGCGGAGTTAATTCAGTTGCGCGACAAAGTGATGTTGGAGCTATTGTACGCCACCGGTTTGCGGGTCAGTGAGTTAGTCACGCTGACGATGTCGCAGCTCAATTTGCGCCAAGGCGTGATCCGCGTCACCGGTAAAGGCAGTAAAGAGCGACTGGTGCCCATTGGCGAAGTCGCGGTAGAATGGCTGCAACGATATCTGGCGCAAGGCCGCAGTTTGTTACTGCAACACCAAAGTGATGTGTTATTTCCAAGCTTGCGCGGCAGTCAGATGACGCGGCAGACCTTTTGGCATCGGATCAAAATTTATGCGCAGGTGGCCGCGATAGCAACACCGTTGTCACCCCATACGCTACGACATGCATTTGCCACCCATTTATTGAATCATGGGGCGGATTTGCGGGTCGTACAAATGTTGCTTGGACATAGTGACTTGTCGACAACGCAAATTTACACCCATGTAGCGCAATTGCGCTTGCAACAAATCCATCAACAGCATCATCCTCGTGGCTGAATGCTAAAAGACGACATACAGGAAATTAATGATGAAAAAAATGGTGTTAGGTCTGATGTTGACATTTACAACCGGCTCACTGGTTGCCGCAGTATCAGATGACCATACCCAATTAAAAGCAGCGTTAAGCCAAGTGGGTTTAACGGTCAACTCAGTGGCAGATTCTGTCGTGCCGGGCGTGCAGCAGGTATTAACTGACAAAGGATTGTTTTTCAGCGCCAATAAGGGGCAGTTTTTAATTGAAGGCAATATTTACGATTTAACCAACAAGCAGTTGGTCAACGATAAAATTCTGCAAAATGTGCGCAAGTCGGGTGTTGAATCGCTGAAAAGCTCAGTGATTGAATACAAGGCTAAAGATGAAAAACATGTCATTACCATATTTACCGATACCAGCTGTGGGTACTGCCGTAAATTGCACAGTGAAATGCAAAGCTATTTAGATCAAGGTATTACGGTGCGTTATTTGGCGTTCCCACGCGGCGGCGTCAGCAGTGACTCTTACAATGAATTGCAGTCAATCTGGTGTGCGAAAAACCCGCAGCACGCGATGGACCAAGCCAAAAATGGTGACAAAATTCCCGCGAAACAATGTGCGAACAACGTCGCCGCACAATATTCGATGGGACAGAGTTTTGGCATTAGCGGCACTCCGGCTATTGTTCTGGCCGATGGCACGTTAATTCCTGGTTACCAGCCCGCAGCGGCGTTGGCCGGCACCCTGAATGCTCGTTAATGGCATGCTGATATGACGTTTCGACTAAAAAAGCTTCAACAACGAGCGGTTCAGGCCAGTAGCGCTTTTTCATTGCCGGTACATCCCATTTTGCAACGCATTTATGCCCATCGTGGTATTGGTCTGCCGGCAGAGCTACAACGCTCTGCAGCAAACTTATTACCTTTTAACGGTTTAAAAGGCATTGCTGCAGCTGTCGAGTTGTTAGTACAGGCGCTGGATCAACAGCAGCAAATTGTGATTGTCGGTGATTTCGATGCCGATGGCGCGACCAGTACCGCGGTGTTACTTGCGGGTTTAAAACCTTTTGGTTTTAAACACTTGGAGTATTTGGTACCCAATCGTTTTGCCTTTGGTTATGGCTTGTCGCCACAAATGGCTGAGCTGGCGGTCGCCCAAGGTGCCGAGCTGATTATCACCGTCGATAACGGTATTTCTGCAGTTGAAGGTGTTGCACTGGCGAAAAAAGCCGGCGTCAAAGTATTAATCACCGATCACCATCTAGCGGGCAATGAATTACCTGCCGCCGATGCGATTGTCAATCCAAATCAACCCGGCTGCGAATTTCCAAGTAAAGCGCTGGCAGGGGTGGGCGTGGCGTTTTATTTGCTGCTTGCGCTGCGGGCGGCACTGCGCGAGCGGGGAGATTTTGCCAACCAAACCGAACCCAATGTGGCTGAGTTATTGGATTTAGTCGCGCTGGGGACTGTGGCCGATGTGGTGCCGCTTGATAGTAATAATCGTATTTTGGTGCATCAGGGCTTGCAGCGTATTCGCGCTGGCAAAGTGCGCCCCGGCATTCAGGCGCTGATTGATGTCGCCAACCGTAAAGCTGAAAAGCTAACCGCAAGTGATTTTGGTTTTGCGTTGGCGCCGCGGCTGAATGCGGCAGGCCGGTTGGATGATATGTCGATTGGTATTTCCTGTTTACTGGCGCCGGATATCAATATTGCTCGCCGGTTAGCTGCTGAATTAGATAGTTTAAATGTCGATCGGCGCGAAATTGAGCAAGGCATGCAAACCGAAGCGCTGGCTTTGTTGCAGCGCTTATCCATTGCCGATGACCAACTGCCTGAATGTTTGTGCTTGTATCAAGCCGATTGGCATCAAGGGGTGATTGGCATTTTAGCCGGTCGGGTCAAAGAGTTATATCACCGACCGGTGATTGCGTTTGCCAAAGGCGACGATGGTGAATTAAAAGGTTCGGCGCGTTCGATCCACGGCGTGCATATTCGTGATTTACTCGAAGAAATTTCCAGCCAATACCCGGGTGTGATTAAAAAATTTGGCGGGCATGCGATGGCGGCAGGGCTAACTATTGCAGAAGATCGACTGGACACTTTCCAGTTGGCGCTGAACTTTATCGCTAAAAAATATCTGACGCCGGAATTACTAACCGCCATCATTTTTACCGACGGTGAACTTGCCAGCAGCGAGTTGACGATTGAACTTGCCGAGCTCCTGCAACAAGCCGGGCCTTGGGGCCAATCTTTTCCGGAGCCGGTGTTTGAAGGTCGTTTTAAGCTGGTGCAACAACGGATGTTGGCGGATAAACATCTTAAGATGATGTTGCAGACAAGTGATGGCCAGCTGGTCGATGCGATTTGGTTTAATGCCGATAACAAAACGTGGCCGAATGCCAATGTCCAGCAGGTGCAATTGGCGTATCAGCTGGATATTAATGATTTTCGTGATCAGCAAAACTTGCAGTTGCTGGTGCGGCAGATGACTGCCATCTGACGATGATGCGCACCATGCAGTGCCCAGTTACTAACGCCTGGCAGACATGGCTGCGCACCTCGGGCTGTTGTCGTAATCTGCGTTATCGAAGATGCGGTAACAGAAGCAAGTTCTTTCAGCTTACGCCCAGTATTTTCAGCGCTAGCGAGCGATAAAAGCAGTAAAAACAGTGGCGGTTGCCAGCAGGAAAAGGCTGCACCTGAAGCTGAAATTTTGCTACAATTGCCGCCTTATTTTTAAGGCGCCATTAAAAATCATGTTTGAAGTTAATCCAGTTTATAACAGTATCAAAGACTTAGCTGAACGCACCAATGTGCTTCGGGGGTATCTTTGACTACGATGCCAAAAAAGAAAAGCTAGAAGAAGTTTCCCGCGAGCTGGAAGACTCCAATGTCTGGAACAATCCGGAAAAAGCCCAGGCATTGGGTAAGGAACGTTCGACGCTGGAACAAATCGTCAATACCATCGATAAACTGGATCAAGGCTTGGAAGATGTCGCAGGTTTAGTCGAACTTGCGGTCGAAGCCGAAGATGAAGATACCTTCGTCGAAGCACAAACAGAACTCGCTGATTTAGAAGCACAATTGGCGAAGCTTGAATTTCGCCGGATGTTCTCTGGCCAAAGCGACCCAGCCGATTGTTATTTAGATATTCAATCCGGTTCTGGCGGCACGGAAGCGCAGGACTGGGCCAGCATCCTGATGCGGATGTACTTGCGCTGGGGCGATGCCAAAGGTTTTAAACCTGAACTGTATGAAGTCACCGACGGTGATGTGGCTGGCATTAAAGGTTGTACCATCAAATTTACCGGCGAATATGCGTATGGCTGGTTACGTACCGAAACTGGTGTGCACCGGTTGGTGCGCAAAAGCCCATTCGATTCCGGCAACCGTCGCCATACGTCGTTTGCTTCAGTATTTGTGTCGCCAGAAGTCGATGATGATATCGAAATAGAGATCAATCCGGCCGATTTACGCATTGATACCTACCGTGCGTCAGGCGCTGGTGGTCAGCACGTCAACAGAACGGATTCAGCGGTCCGGATCACCCACTTACCGACCAATATTGTGGTGCAGTGTCAGAACGACCGCTCGCAACATAAAAACCGTGACAACGCTTATAAGCAACTTCGTGCCAAGCTGTACGAGTTTGAATTACAAAAACAAAACGCCGAAAAACAAGCGCTGGAAGATACCAAGTCGGATATCGGCTGGGGCAGTCAAATCCGTTCTTATGTGCTGGATGACTCGCGGATCAAAGATTTGCGCACCGGTGTTGAAACCCGCAACACCCAATCAGTGTTGGACGGTGATTTAGATAAATTTATTGAAGCTAGCCTCAAGGCCGGTTTGTAAAACACAGATATACTCAAAACCATTGACGTTGCAGCGCGTTGACCAATGCGCAAAGCCCCAAGGACAGCGAGTTCGATGTGCTAGGGGCGCCGGCAACAAAGCTGCGGCTTCAAGGGCGATGGGTATTAACGCTTATTATCAGGAACTTACTATGTCTGAACAGAATACGCCGCCGGAAGAACATCAAGACGTCAATAAACTGATCGCTGAGCGTAAACATAAGCTGGCGGCGTTGCGTGAACAGGGCAATCCGTTTCCAAATGATTTTCGTCGTGATGCCACCTCTGATCAGATCCATGCGCAATATGAGCATCTGAGCAAAGAAGAGCTCGAAGAGAAGCAAATTCGGGTCAAGGTCGCTGGGCGGATGATGTTACGCCGCATTATGGGCAAAGCTAGCTTTACTACCATTCAGGATGTTGGCGGCAAACTTCAGCTTTATGTCGCACGCGATAGCTTGCCAGAAAACGTCTACAACGAAGGTTTTAAAAAGTGGGATTTAGGCGACATTGTCGGCGGTAGCGGTGTACTGTTTAAAACTCAAACCGGCGAATTAACGGTATGGCTGGATGAAATCCGCCTGTTGACCAAAGCGCTACGGCCATTGCCAGATAAATTCCACGGTTTAACCGATCAAGAAGCTTGTTACCGTCAGCGTTATTTAGATTTAATTGTCAATGACGATTCGCGAAAAACGTTTTTAATCCGTTCTAAAACAGTTGCTTATATTCGTCAGTTTTTTAACAGTAAAGGTTTTTTAGAAGTTGAAACCCCAATGCTGCAAGGCATTCCAGGTGGTGCTTCAGCTCGACCGTTCGAGACACATCACAATGCGTTAGACATGCAAATGTTCTTACGTATTGCCCCAGAGCTTTATTTAAAACGCTTGGTGGTGGGTGGCTTTGAGAAAGTATTCGAACTGAACCGTAACTTCCGTAATGAAGGTGTGTCAACGCGACACAACCCAGAATTTACCATGCTGGAATTCTACTGGGCTTATGCTGACTTCAACGACTTAATGGATATTACCGAAGAGTTATTCCGTGGTCTGGCGCAGTCTGTGCTTGGCAGTACCGAAGTGCCTTACCAAGGTCATATCTTTGATTTTGGTCAGCCTTTTGCGCGGATGTCGGTTACCGAATCAATTTTACATTACAACCCAGAAGTGAAAATTGAACAGCTGACGACGCGCGAAGCGGTGGCTGAATTTGCTAAATCGCTCGGTATTGAAGTGAAAGCGAACTACGGCCATGGTCGTATTCTGATGGAAGTGTTTGATGAGCTGGTCGAAACCAAGCTGTTACAACCCACTTTTATCACCGAATATCCGGCAGAAATTTCTCCATTGGCGCGTCGCAATGACCAGAATCCGGAAATCACTGACCGCTTTGAATTTTTCATCGGCGGCCGTGAATTAGGCAATGGTTTTAGTGAATTAAACGATGCTGAAGATCAAGCTGCCCGTTTCCATGAACAAGTGGCGCAAAAAGCTGCCGGTGATGATGAAGCGATGTTCTACGACGAAGACTACGTTACGGCACTGGAACACGGTTTACCACCTACTGCAGGTCAGGGCATTGGCATTGACCGGCTGGTAATGTTACTGGCCAATGCGCCGAGCATCCGCGATGTGATCTTGTTCCCGCATATGCGTCATACCGATAAACACGGTAGTTAATCGCGTTCGGGGTCAGAGTCACTCTGACCCCGAACTATCTTCGATTCAGTCGTCACAACTTCGAGCTTTGGGATTAGCGACCTGTGGGGCCAGATTCGTACTCTGACCCCAGCTCATTTATATTGATCAAATTTTCTGATTTTAAAGTATCTATGATGATCAATATCACAATCATCTGCGCCAATATTGAAAAAAGCAGGTCTGACTGTGCCTCATAGAGCGGATTTAATTTATCTGGGTGAAAGATAAAAAATATCTTCAGAGGGATCATTGATATGTAGATTAGAAATAATATTGTTGTGGTTGTGCTGATGCATAATTTCCATTGGTGAAAAATATTTTTTATGTAGGAAGTGTTTTTCAATTTTTCATATAAGTGTGTTGCAGGCAGTATGCTTAGTATAAAGTACATAACAGTATAAAATGTTCTGGATTTATCGGTGGTATATTCGTTATGTAAATTAGATAGCATCATAAGTAGTGCGATGATGCAGAAAAAAACGAAAACATAATATTTATGTCTGCTAATTTTTTTGAACTGGCTGACTGCAAATGGAGCAGTTAGTATTAAAAATACTAAACTGGCGTTACCCCACGCATCGTGCATATA
>JBBKWN010000024.1:0-8308 GCA_037968955.1 Rheinheimera sp.
GGTTTTTTCTGCGCACAACCGACGATGTAATGCGGGGGCTCTGCGTTTTACTTTTAAACCGCCGGGTAAAATGCCCTCGGTACGAATGCCGCGATGTACGCAGTCCACCATGGTTTGCCAAATAGCACCCAGTTCGGATTTGATCTGAGTCTCGGTCCGTAAGACTTTTTCGTTTTCCATCATTAAGCCGGCAATCGAAAGGCCATGTTCTTTGCAAAGCGCCAACAGCTCGGCGCCACTTTCAAACGGATAGGGTGGTGGGTTGTCGGCGGCAAATTGGCTGGCGGCTTCTTTTTCTTGCGCAAAATCTTCAGCGCGGACGATAAAACCACCGCCAATCGAGAAGTAAATTTCGCTGTGGATGATTTCTTTTTGCGCATTTAAGGCAATCAGTTCCATGCCGTTGCTGTGTTCTTTTAAGGTTTTACGGCGGTGAAAAATAATCGCGCCTTCGCGTGGAAAACTCACCAGTTGCTGACCGTCTAAATTAATTTGTTGTGTTTCATCAACTTGTTTTAATAAGCCAGGAATGAGATCAGGATCGCAGTGTTCCGGTAAATTGCCAGCCAGCCCCAAAATAACTGCTTTGCCGGTGCCATGGCCAATGCCTGTTTGGCCTAAAGAGCCAAATAATTCAACTTTGACACTGTGCACCTGAGCCATCAACCCAGCTTGTGACAAATTTTCGGCAAATTTTTTGGCGGCACGCATCGGACCTACGGTGTGAGAACTGGACGGACCGATGCCAATACTGAACATATCAAAAGCGCTGATAATCATAAAATTTAACTACTGTGGTAAAAAGTGTGGCCTCATTGTAGCGGAACCGGCTTGGTTCTGTAAGTCGGGTTGTAACTGGTCAGTGTAGATTCTATATCGTTTTAGCTCTGGCGAATGTCTACTTAAAGATGCAATCGGTTTTGAGATGTAGTCATAGATTTCAAGGCGCCTGAATTTGCTCGGCGAGTTGATGCAAAATTGACGCGGTGGCGCCCCAGATCAGTTGCCCTTGAAAAGGCAAAAAATGTACTTGCTGCTCGCGATAAGGCTGGCTAAACCAGCGTTTTGGTCGATGCTCGTTACTCAGTGCAAAGCCTAGTGGCAAACTAAACGCCGCGGCTACTTCAGCCGCCTGGAGTGTTAGTTGTGGCGCTTTGCTTAATAAACCAAGCCAGGGGGACACGACAAAACCGGTGGAGGTTGTAATTGTTGGCAACGAGCCCAGCACACGGATTTGTGTTGGTGCGATGCCGACTTCTTCATGAGTTTCACGTAACGCGGCGTCAATAGCGGTTTCGCCGGCTTCCAGTTTGCCGCCAGGGAAACTAATTTGCCCAGGATGATGACGAAGATGGAACGCGCGGCGGGTCAATAGCAGCTGTAATTGCTGTTGTTGTGGCCATAACAACAACATGACCGCAGCATTGGCCGAAGGGGCGATATTTGCGGATTGCGGCTGGAGTAAAAAGCGGGGGAGCCACTCGTCAAGAGTCATTGCATCAACCTCAATGCTCGCTATTCAAATTCGCCAATACCGGCAAAATGCGGGCAACCTTATCAAAGGTTTCCTGGTACTCGCTCTGGGCATTGGAGTCCGCCACAATGCCACCACCGGCCCAACAGTATATTTGCTGTTGGGTACAGATTAACGTTCGGATCGCGATGTTTGTATCCATATGCCCATGCTGACTGATATAGCCGATAGCACCGCAATAAACGGCTCGCCGGCACGGCTCTAACTCTTCGATAATTTGCATAGCGCGGATTTTTGGTGCGCCGGTAATCGAACCACCTGGAAAAGCCGCCCGCAGCAAGTCAGTTGCCTGATACTTGTCGGCAAGCTCGCCAGTAATTGTTGACACCAGATGATGTACCGCCGGGAACGATTCAATGCTAAACAACGCCGGGACTTTGACCGTGCCGGTTTTGCAGACTTTGCCAAGATCATTACGCAGTAAATCGACAATCATCACATTTTCAGCGCGATCTTTTGTAGATAGCTGTAAAGCCGCTGCACTTTGTTGGTCACGAAGTGGATCAGCAAACCGTGGTTTGGTGCCTTTAATTGGTTTGGTTTCGACCTGTCGTTGTTTTAATTCTAAAAAACGCTCCGGCGACATGGATAGCACTACACCTTGTTTGAGCCGTATAAATGCTGAAAAAGGTGCTGCATTGGCCTCACGCAGCGCTAAATACGCTTGCCATTCATCGCCTGCATATTTGGCAGTAAAGCGTTGGGCGAGGTTAATTTGATAACAATCGCCGCTTTGCAGGTACTGCTGTATTTGGTTGAACTTTTCAAAATATTGGTTTTTTGTCAAATTCGGCTGCCATGCTGATTGCAGCGAAAATGCGCGACTGGTCGCTGCCTGCGCTAAAGCAGCAGGCGATGTGGCGGTCGGTAGGATGGTCGGTAGGATGGTTGGTAGGATGGTTGGTTGCTCAGTTGCTTGACCCTGATCGGTCTGACGCGCATGCCACCATTGTTGTTGCAGCTGCCAGCGACTTTTTGCCTCACCGCGACAATCGACGTACCACAACTGCTGTTGTTGTTTATCCAGCACCAACGCCGCCGGGTAAATACCAAATGCTAAATCCGGTAATTCAATATCGATAACGGCAGTACTGGGTAGTGATTCAATCACTCGACCGGCGTCATAACCGATATAACCCAGTGCACCACCGGTGAATGGCAAATGACAGGCATCGGCTGCAACGGTGGGCAATAAAGCTGTTTGTAAGATGTTCAGTTGCACAAACGGGTCTTGTTCAACTTGTGAAATATCGTCGCCTATTTGTATCACGCAGCGGCGGCCAAAAGCTTCGATCGTCGCTAAGGGCTGACACACCAAAATATCAAAGCGGCTATTAATATGATGGCTAGCGGCAGAGTCAAGCAACATCGCATAAGGTAAATCGGCCACCAATGCAAAATAACTCAACAGATTTTCCGGCGTTTCCGGCAGTAAACAAGCTACAGACATACAACAAATTCTCAGGTAAACGACAGCCAGCGACAAAACTTGCCGTGAGCGACTAGCCGCTGGATTTGATGCGGGTTATGATACCAGCCCTGCTTAAAAAGAACAGTGTGGCGCCGGTTTGGCAAGCAAGCGGCGCCCGGATTAACTCCCGGTGGGACATTGGCCAACAGTGGTGCAATGTGCCCCAAACAGCACGCATAAGGGCAACATATGACCGTGATCCGTCAGCAAGACTTTATCGACAGCATTGAAGATGCACTGCAATACATCTCTTTTTATCATCCACTCGATTTTATCCAAGCCTTAGAAAAGGCGTATCACAAAGAGCAAAATCAGGCCGCCAAAGATGCGATTGCGCAAATATTAATTAACTCCCGCATGTCAGCTGAAGGCCATCGTCCAATTTGCCAGGATACTGGCATCGTCACGTGTTTTGTTAATATCGGCATGGATGTGAAGTGGGATAAAACTGACTTGACGGTTCAGCAAATGGTTGATGAAGGCACCCGTCGTGCTTATATGAACCCAATTAATCCACTGCGGGCATCCATTGTTGCTGATCCTGCAGGTTCCCGTAAGAACACCAAAGACAATACCCCTGCGGTGGTGCACATTAATCTGGTGGCCGGTCACCATATTGAAGTGGCCATTGCCGCTAAAGGCGGTGGCAGTGAAAATAAAACCAAAATGGTGATGCTCAACCCTTCGGATTCTGTGGTGGAGTGGGTGTTAGAAACCTTGCCGAAGATGGGTGCTGGTTGGTGTCCTCCAGGGATGCTGGGCATTGGTATTGGCGGCACCGCAGAAAAAGCGGCCGTTTTGGCCAAAGAAGCATTAATGGATCCGGTGGATATTCAGGAGTTAATTGAAAAAGGTGCTGAAACTGGCGAAGAAAAACTGCGGCTTGAGCTTTATCACAAAGTCAATCAATTAGGGATTGGCGCGCAGGGGCTCGGTGGTTTAACCACGGTGGTCGATGTCAAAATAAAGTCAGCACCGACCCACGCCGCTTCGATGCCGGTGGTGATGATCCCTAACTGTGCGGCAACTCGCCATGTGCATTTTCATTTAGACGGTTCAGGTCCGGCGCAGTTACCGGTGCCAAAATTAGAAGATTGGCCAGAAGTGACGTGGGAGCTTGGTAATAATGTGCGTCGGGTTGATTTAAATACTGTGACCCCAGCCGATGTACTGCAGTGGCAGGCTGGCGAAACAGTGCTGCTGTCCGGCAAAATGCTCACCGGTCGTGATGCCGCCCACAAACGGATCGCTGACATGCTGGCTGCAGGTAAAGGGCTGCCAGATGGTGTTGATTTTAAAGGGAAGTTTATCTATTACGTTGGTCCGGTTGATGCCGTTGGCACTGAAGTGGTGGGTCCTGCAGGCCCGACAACCGCCACCCGGATGGACAAATTTACTGAAATGATGCTCGGCCAAACGGGCTTGCTGGGCATGATTGGCAAGTCAGAGCGTGGTGATGCTACCGTTGAAAGTATCCGGCAACATAAAGCGGTGTATTTAATGGCGGTGGGTGGCGCAGCGTATCTGGTCTCCAAAGCTATTAAACAGGCTCGAGTGGTGGCCTTTGCCGACTTAGGTATGGAAGCCATTTATGAGTTTGATGTGGTGGACATGCCCGTGACCGTAGCCGTTGACAGCCAAGGCAATAACGTGCATAAACAAGGGCCTGCAATCTGGAAAGTCAAAATCGGCGAACTAGAAGCACAAAAGTAACCAGCAGGCAGCTGACTTGGGTATGGCCGACAGCTGCCATTGATTGGGGATAGCTGTGCCACGCACTGTGACATCCTAAAGACTGAACGAGTAGTCCAACCACAATAACCATCATCACGCACTCAGGGCAACACCCGGTGCGTGCTTCGGGGGAGACCAACAGCATGAAAGCATGGGCATTATTGGGGCTGGCAGTTTGCGCAACTGCCGCTCAGGCCAAAACCGCGTTAACCATTGAACACTTAAATAAACTCAATAAAATTTATGATGTGGTGTTATCCAATGATGGCCGTTATTTGGTTTATGGCCAGAAAAATGGTGGCTTAAATCCGGCTGATAACAGTGCTGATTTGTACCTGATGGATTTGCAAGATGGCAACAAGGTAAAACGCCTGACCGATAGCGACAGCCGCGAGCATTCTGTACAATTAAGCAGTGATGATACGAGCTTATTCTTTATTGCCGATCGCAATGGTTCTGCGCAATTATGGCAGCTTCCTTTGAACGGCGGTGAGGCGCGCCAAGTGACAGCACTCCCGCTGGATGTGCAAGGTTATTTGGTGTCCAATGATGGTAAAAAGCTGGTAGTTGCTTTAGATGTGGTGCCAGGTTGTGCGGATATCGCCTGTACGGTCGAAGCCGCTAAGAAGAAGTCGGAAAAAAAAGATAGCGCCATGGTGTACGACCAGCTGATGACGCGCCATTGGGATACGTGGGAAGATGGTTTAAAAACACACTTTTTTGTCGCCTCAATCACCGGTACTAAAGTAACTTCCGCCAAAGATTTAATGCCAGAATGGGATACCGATGTTGCAGGTATTGGTGAAGCAGCATTTACCCCCGACGGCCAAAATTTAGTATTTAGTGCAAAAATTCCCGCCAAAGATCAGGCGTGGCACACCAATTTTGATATTTTTCAGGTGTCGTTAAACGGCGGTGAGAAAATCAACCTGACCAAAGATAATCCGGCATGGGATGCTAAACCGTCGTTTTCCAAAGATGGCCGTTATATGGCGTATTTGGCGATGAAAAAGCCGCAATTTGAAGCGGATCGTTTTGGTTTTGTGTTACTGGATTTAGCCACCGGCGAGCGTAAAGAGTTGGCACCAGATTGGGACCGTTCGGTGAATGACTATGTGTTTGGTCCGGACAACCGCACTTTGTACGTCACAGCGCAAGATATGGGGCAGGTGAGTGTATTTTCAATTAACAGCGCCTTTGGCGAAGTCTCGAAACTTTATTCCGACGGTAGTGCTGGTAACTTAAATGTTGCGGGCGACAAAGTTGTTTTCACCAATCATCGTCTCAATCAGCCGGCGGAAATTTATCAGTTAAAAGGCCAGTCTGGGATGGCGGATCAATTGACGCAAATCAATGCTGACAACCTAAAAGACATTCAATTTGCCGAATTTGAACAATTCAGTTTCCCAGGCGCCAACGAAGAAACCGTTTACGGTTATTGGATGAAACCTTGGAATTATCAGGAAGGTAAAAAGTATCCGATGGCCTTTATTGTGCACGGCGGCCCACAAGGTAGCTTTGGCAATATGTTTAATGCCCGTTGGAATGCACAGTTGTGGGCCGCGCAAGGTTATGGCGTGGTGATGATTGATTTTCATGGCTCGACTGGTTATGGCCAGGCCTTTACTGATGCTATTAGCCGCGATTGGGGCGGCAAGCCGCTGGAAGATCTGAAAAAAGGTTTTGCCTATATTACGGAAAAACAGCCATGGTTGGATGGCAGCAATGCCTGCGCGCTGGGTGCCTCGTATGGCGGTTACATGATGAACTGGATCGCCGGAAATTGGCCGACAGGGTTTAAATGTTTGGTCAATCACGCGGGCTTGTTTGATATGCCGTCATTCTACGGCACAACGGAAGAGCTTTGGTTTGCGGAACACGATATGGGCGGCCCAGTGTGGAATAAAGAGGGTGATTATCACAAGTTCAACCCAGCTGCTTTTGTCGATAATTGGCAGACGCCCATGCTGGTGATCCACGGCTTAAAAGACTACCGTGTCCCTTATGCTCAGGGGTTAGCGGCCTTTACCACATTGCAGCGCAAAGGAATTGAATCCAAGCTGGTGATTTTTCCAGATGAAAATCACTGGATTTTAAAACCAGCCAATGCTGAGCGTTGGTATAACGAAGTATTTAGTTGGATGAAACAGCAAACCAGCAAGTAAACGCTGATGTTGTTGAAAAAGCCACAGTTCGCTGCGGCTTTTTTATTCTCTAAAACCATCACGGCTGGCGATGGACTTTAGTGGAGTGAAACAACCCATGATAGCGATGCTGGTCGTGGTCTGTGTCTTGGTATCGTTATTGGTTGTTAAATAAATTATTGATTATCAAATAAATAGGCGGCGTGAAAGCGTAAATGTTGTTCAATAAAACTCGCGATAAAATAATAGCTATGATCGTAGCCGACCTGATATTCCAGCTGTAACGGAGTGCCACTAAGCTCTGCGGCCAGGCGTAATTGCTCAGGTTGCAGCTGGGTTGCTAAAAATTGGTCGGCATCACCTTGTGATACTAATATCGGCAACTGGCTGCCCGACTTTGCTAACAGAAGGCTAGCGTCATAGTCGGCCCAAAGTTGACTATCATCACCTAAATAAGCGGTGAAGGCTTTTTTACCCCATTCACATTGCACAGGATTGGCAATTGGCGCAAAAGCCGAAACGGCGCAAAATATTTCTGGCTGGCGAAGCGCAATCACGAGCGCGCCATGCCCACCCATTGAGTGACCACTAATTGACTTGGCTGCCGTCAAAGGTAAATTAGCTTCGCATAACTTTGGTAGCTCCTGAGAAATATAATCGTACATTTGATAGTGCTGTTGCCACGGCTCTTGTGTGGCATTGACATAAAATCCGGCGCCAAGCCCTAAATCATAAGCGCCATCTGCCGCATCCGGCACGCCATCGCCTCTTGGGCTGGTATCTGGAATAATTAATGCGATGCCAAGCTCTGCTGCGATCCGCTGCGCGCCTGATTTTGCCGCAAAATTTCGTCACTGCAGGTCAGACCGGATAACCAGTATAAAGCGGGCACCGAATGAAATTCGGCTTGTGGGGGTAAATAGACCGAAAACTGCATGCTACATTTTAAGGCAGTAGATGGGTGGGAAAACCGTTTTTGCCAACCACCAAAACATCGTTGAGCAGCTATTTGTTGTAGGGACATGTGTACCTCGGCGGGAGTGAGAAAAAGAGGGCACCGTCGATAAAGGTTGTTAAACGAAGGCTGGTCAGTAATCAACAAGCCTCCGACAGTGCATTTTAGGCCTAAAGTTAAACGTTATAGTTAAAAGTTAAAAGTGGATCACGGTGCGAATCGATTTCCCTTCATGCATTAAATCAAAAGCTTCGTTGATTTTTTCCAGTGGCATGGTATGGGTGATGAAGGTATCGAGTTCAAACTCACCGTTTAAATAACGTTCAACATACTCTGGCAGTTCGCTGCGCCCTTTCACGCCACCAAAAGCGGTGCCACGCCATACTCGGCCGGTCACCAGTTGAAATGGCCGCGTCGAAATTTCTGCACCACTGGGCGCCACGCCAATAATCACCGATTCGCCCCAGCCC
>JBBKWN010000025.1:0-41479 GCA_037968955.1 Rheinheimera sp.
GTTTGATTATTGCTGTGGCGCTGCTGCAGCCGGGGTTTGACAGTAAAACGGCCAGCGCGATGCTCACGCCAACTTTGCTTTCAATCTTGCTGATCGTTTATCGCTTAGCTAAATGGCGAACGACATGGCAAATCGAAGGGCCGACAAAAGAGCAAACCAAAGCGCAAAACATAGGGCAAAATACAGGGCAAACATCTGGGAAAGTCATAGCGAAAAGTACAACGCAGACAACAAGCTTATGGCTGTTTTTGGGCGTTTATTTACTGCTGACGGTGTCGATACTTGTGACCTTTGGCCGTTTTCACGACAGCTTGTTTTATTACATTATTGCCGCGGTTTTGGGCTTTTTATTTGTACAACAGGCGCTGGAATTCAGTAAAGAACAAGCCCGTAGAAAAACCGAGCAGCAGCAAGTTGCACTGCTGCAGCTGAAGCTGGACCAGCTGAGTCAACAACACACACCACATAAAATCAAAATTAGCAGCGCCGGCAAAGTCGAATGGGTCGCAACCGACAAACTGGTGTATTGCAAAGCGGCTGGCGATTATACCGAACTATTTTTCAGCGACCAAAAGAGCATTCTATACAGCGGCAATTTAAAAGAGCTTGAAAGCCAACTGCCCTCAACCTTCTTACGGGTTCATCGCTCTTATGTGGTGAACACCGACTTTATCGCCGCATTGGAGAAATCAGGCAGCGCGCAGCAAAACACCGCCGCCAGTGTCGGGTTTTTAGTGATGACCAGCGGTGAGCAAGTGCCGGTCAGCAGAAGAATATTACCGATGGTTCGTAGTGTGCTGACGTAACTTGACGCCGGATTGATCTATTAAGAACTTCACTACGATGAAATGAGGAACGGCCATTGCAGCTCAAGGCTAGCCATGTAACTGGCTTTGGCAACAGCGGCAAAATTGTAAACCTAACATCGACCATAGTACCCTCTTCTCCTGGGCAGATTCGATGCTAGCCAAAGTAGGTTATAAAAGTAGCTTCTAAAAGTAGGTTCTCATTGGAGAGTGTAAACAGACTATGCAAACTTACGCATAGATAGCGAAAAGTGTCTCGCTTAACCTAAAGAATTTACACGACCTTTCTGGGCAGGCTCAGGGTATTTTGTGAGTCGATTACCGAGTGGATAAAATATTGCAATGCCGCCCCTCACACATCGCAAATTAAATAAAAGCCAGACCCAGCCATCACCTTGGCTGGGTCTGGACTACCTTATTTATGAAAAGTGATATCCACCGTGCCTTTAAAACAGTTCAGCACATAGGGGAAACTGTCGGTGATGTAATAACCGTACACGCCTTGGTACGTCATGCCATTACATTCGTCCAAATCGCCGTGCCCGACGACATATTCATAATCGTCCCGAAATTGGCCGTCATAGTTGCCACCAGGCTGCCCGCTGCCACTCGGCCTGGCGCCAGCTTTTAACCGATAACTAGTGCTCACCTTTTTGACCGTTTCACCTTGTTGAATATAGGGGCCATAAATCGGGTAACCGTCGGCCGCAAAACCAACCACCGGCGACGCCTGATCACTAGCAACAGCTGGGTAAAACGCATTGGGGGTGCCATGATAATGATAAGTACCGTCGGGCTGTGCATGAGCATTGTGGCTATCAACATCAAAACCATTGGCTTTGTGCATCGGATCATACCGCCAAGGCGTTGCCATATCGTTGCAACCTATTTTGCCATTCCCTACGCCAAAACAACCGGCGGCGAGCAAGTCCACTTTCACACCATTGAGCAAGATTGCATTGTCGGTTTGCAAACTAAGCCCGGTCGTCGTGGTCGCCGGTTGTGGACTGCGCGGCACTTCATAGTGATCATCCTGCGCACTGACTTTATTCGGGAAGCTGCGATCACCATCATTAAAATGATGATTGGGAATTGCATTGCTATGGAACTGACATTTGTTACCCGTCACCGCGACGGTTAAAGCACCATTAAAATCAGTATTATTGCGCACATCCTTGACTCTCGATTGATAACTGGCGGCGTAATCGGCGCAGTTGCTGCTGCGATTGACAAAGGTTTTATCGGTAATATCCAAGGCCCCAGTTTTCACCGCCCGCACGGTGTCACCAGCGGCCTTTAACCGACTGACAATAGCGCTGTAATCTTGTGCTGTGCGCAGTAAATCGGTTTGCTCGTTGATATCAACGCTGACATCAAATAATTGCTGGGTGCCGTTTAAATTCTGATGCAGTTTATATTGCGCATCCCTTACCACCCAACCTTGTACATTCGCACTTTCAAACTCAGCATAGTTCACCGTTCTTGGTGCAGTACCGCCGGTTTTCAAAAGCGCAGCAAAGCTATAACTGTCATTAATTTGCGTTAAATTATTGCCGGCGATGGCGGCAATAGTGGCAAAAAAATCGCTGGTATTCACAAGCGCAGTTTCATGCACATTGGCGCGCGCGACACCTTTGCCAGATACGATCATGGGCACGCGGATGCCCCCTTCATACAATGAGTTTTTGGCATGACTGCTACTAAACACACTGCTGTCGACCACTTGCACTGGGGTGCCGTTATCACCAATAAACATGATCAGCGTGTTAGCGCGGGTGCTGGCGTCCATGGAATTTAATAAACGGCCAATTTCGCGGTCCATCGCTTCGACCGCCGCTAAATAATAATCACGTGGCCGCGCCGCAATGTCGGCTGCGCTGCCAGACAAGTCCGTTCGACTGTGTAACGGCGCCGGTGGTAAATGAAATGGTGTATGTGGCGCGGCAAAGGCTAACCATAAAAACCAAGGTTCAGCCTGTTGCTTGGCAATCCAATCCAGCGCCAAATTGGTCACTTGACTGGTGTGATATTGGTTGCTGTTACTAGTGATGCCCTGCGTCACCAATGTCCAATTGTCATAACTTGGCAACACGCCAGCCAGATTACCGGCATAATAATCGACGCCACTGTCATTCGGATGAGTGTTGCTTGGCGCAGCGCCACCTAAATGCCATTTGCCGAGCACCGCATTCTGATAACCAGCACTGCTGGTTTGCTGACGTAAATAACGCTGCAAGGTCAGGGTACTGCTATCCATCACCGCAGGGACAAAACTAATCCCGCTGTGCACCCCATGCTGACCGGTCATCAGTGTGCCGCGCGTGGTGGTACAAGCCGGTGTGGCCCACAGGTTATCAAACACAATGCCGGTTTTGGCCAAGGCATCAAGATTGGGGGTCAAGGCTTTGTTTGCAGTTGTGCCAAACTGCGATTGACTAAACGCATCCAAACCAAAGTCGTCGGCGATTATTAACAAAATATTCGGTTTTGTTTGTGCTAAGGGCAGCGCAATAACCATTGCACTGGCGCTGCTGCTTATTTGCTCGGCATTATTTTTGCCATCGACGTAACTCACTTTCACCGTGATAGTGGCGCCAACATCGGCCGCTTGCAGGGTATAGCTGGCGCCGCTGGCACCGGTAATTACCGTAGTGTTGCGATACCATTGGTACGAAAAAGTGCCTAAACCGTCGGCATCAGCCACCGTAGAGTTAACACTGAGCACCGAGCCTGCCTGTAGCGTACCGACAATAGTAACGGTGCCGGTGGGCGCGGCATTACTCACCACAGGGGGGGTGGGCTGCGCCACGACCTGCCCGTCATCGCCCCCGCCACCACATCCGAATAGGGTTAAGCTTAAAACCATCGCCATTAAATATCGCAGCATTAAATATCGCGTTTTTAAATATCGCATCATCACCTCAGCATTACCGCAAAGTGCAAAGTATAGATTTATATGCGTCAGCAAAATGGCGGGTGGGTGTAAAGCTTGCGTAAAGAAAGTCTGCAGCGTACTCGTTGGCGTATTTGGGGTGACAAGTTTGTTCCTAAATTTCATCCTCGCAGAAACCGAATTACTGCTATACACTTGAGCAACTGCGTTGCTTAGATTTAAACACCGTCACTTAGATAAGGAATTGTTATGTCACGGCACAAACACAACGATCATTGCCAACCAACCCCATGTAACCGCCCACTGGGCAAGTTTATGCAGCAGTTGCGACAGCTCTGGACGGTGGTCTGGATAGCAGCCATGACATGGCTAAGTGCCCCCAGTTACGCGGCATCGATTCCAAGCGCGGATGTTTTTGAAACCGTCGCACTTGACAGTGCGTCGGCGATCGCGCCGACAATTACCAGCGCCACCTATGATGCCAGCACCGGTGTGCTAGCGGTGACCGCGGCCGATATGAGCACCAGCGACACCATTGATGTGCCCAAACTGACGCTGAGCGGCCGCAATGGCGGCTCTTATACCCTGACCAGCCCAGACGTGAGCGCCATCAATTCCACCTCATTTTCCGTGACATTAAATGCGACCGATAAACGCGCGATCAATGGCCTGTTAAATAAAAACGGTACCTCCTCCGCTGATAATACAACTTATAACCTCGCGGGCGCGACCAACTGGAATCAAACCGCCTCGGCCCCTGCCGACTTAACCGGCAATGGCACGACAGTCAGCAATGTCAGCGCGCCGACCATGACTTCGGCCACTTACAATAGCAACAGCCATGTGCTTAACGTCACTGCCACGAACTTAGTGAATGTTTTGGGTGCCACAAACGATATCGATGCCAGCCAGCTAACCTTGACCGGTGAAGGCGGGGCGACCTATACCCTCACTTCACCCAGTGTTGAAATCACCGATGACAGCTCATTTTCCATCACCTTGAATGCAACTGATTACCAGATTGTTGAAACCATCTTCAATAAAAATGGCACCTCATCCACTGACGCCACCAGCTACAATCTCGCCGCAGCTGATGATTGGAATAGTGACATTACCGGCGGCAATATTGCTGATGCCAGCAATCCGCTGACGGTATCCAACGTGCCCGTGCCGAGCATTACTTCTGCCTCTTATAATGCCAATACCGGCCATATCAGCGTCAACGGCAGCGGTTTTTTAAACATAGCGGGCGCGACTAACGATATTGTCGCCAATAAATTCACCCTGACCGGCGAAGCGGGCACTACCTACACCTTGACCGATACCAGCGATGTCGAGATCACGTCCGGCACCAGTTTTACCCTCGTGTTAAGTGCCACTGATAAAACCGGAATCAATACCATCATCAACAAAAATGGCACCAGCGCCAATGACAACACCACATACAATCTGGCGGCCGCGGAAGATTGGGCAGCAGGTGCCGACCCAGCCTTGGCTATTGCGGATTTGACCGGTAATGGATTGACCGCAAGTAATGTGGTAAACGTGCCTAACGCCCCCACCATCGGCACTGCTGTGGCAGGCGACACCCAAGCCTCGGTTAGTTTTGATGCACCTAGCGACGACGGTGGTGCAGCCATCAGCAGTTATACCATCACCTCAAATCCAGGTAGTTTGACGGGCTCCGGCGCTAGCTCGCCCATTACCGTCACCGGTCTGACCAATGGTCAAGCTTATACTTTCACCGTCACCGCGACGAACTCTGCTGGGGTCAGTGCTGCGTCAGATGCTTCTAATGCGATTACGCCGGCTGCTGCGCAAACCATTACCTTTAATAACCCTGGTGCACAAAACTTTGACACGACGCCGACCTTAAGCGCATCGGCAACGTCATCACTGACACCAACCTTTAGCTCAACCACGACGGGCGTTTGTACTATTACGAGCGGCGGACTATTAAGCTTTGTCAGCGCCGGTACCTGTACCATCGATGCCGACGAGGCGGGTAATAGTAGTTACTTGGCTGCTGCGACAGTCACTCGATCATTTAGCGTGCTCGCCGTGGTGCCGGGTGCGCCAACCTCGGCGAGCGCGGCTGCTGGCGATGGCCAAACGACCGTCAGCTTCACTGCGCCAGCCTTCACCGGCGGTGCGACGATTACTGGGTATACCGTAACATCAAGCCCTGGCGGCTTTAGCGCGGCGGGTGCGAGTTCGCCCATCGTCGTCACCGGCTTAACAAATGGTGTTAATTATACATTTACCGTCACCGCCACCAACTCGGCCGGCACCGGCTCTGCATCTGCGGCATCAGCAAGTACCACACCAAAAGCAGTGCAGACCATCAGCTTTAATAACCCAGGTGCACAAAACTTCGGCACGGCGCCGACCTTAAGCGCATCGGCATCGTCATCACTGACACCGACCTTTAGCTCAACCACGACGGGCGTTTGTACTATTACGAGCGGCGGACTATTAACTTTCGTCAGCAGCGGTAGCTGTACCATTGATGCCGACGAAGCGGGGAATAGTAGTTACTTGGCGGCCGCGACCGTGACCCAATCTTTTAATGTGCAGGCGGTTACGCCCGGAGCACCTGCGGCGCCTAGTGCAACTGCGGGTGATACACAAGCGACCGTTACTTTTGCCGCCCCCGCGTTCACCGGTGGTGCGACGATTAGTAGTTTTACCGCAACGTCAAACCCTGGTGGCTTCACCGCATCAGGGGCAGCGTCACCGCTTACCGTCACTGGCTTAACCAATGGCACGGCTTATACCTTTACCGTCACGGCCACCAACTCGGCCGGCAGCGGTGGTGCTTCTGTAGCGTCCAACAGTGTCACGCCGAAGCTGCCGAATTCAGCACCGACCATTAGCGGTACACCGGCTACCACTGTGGTGCAAAATGCCGCTTATAGCTTCACGCCAACCGCCAATGATGTCGATGCCGGCACCACCCTGACGTTTAGCATCAGCAACCAACCGGCTTGGGCAAGTTTCGATTCCACGACCGGCACCTTAGCGGGAACGCCAACCAACAGCGCGGTCGGCAACTATCCATCGATTGTGATTGCCGTTACCGATGGCAGCCTCGGTGCAGCCCTACCAGCCTTTAGCATTGAGGTGACCAACGTCAACGATGCCCCCACCATTAGCGGTACCCCAGCGACCAGCGTGGCACAGGATTCAGCCTATAGCTTTGTCCCCACCGCCAATGATTTGGATACTGGCACCACCCTGACCTTTAGCATCAGCAATAAACCGGCTTGGGCGAACTTTAATACCGCGACCGGAGCATTATCTGGCACGCCAGTACAAAAAGATGTTGGGAGTTATGCCGGCATTGTTATTTCAGTGTCCGATGGCAGTTTGAGTGCCGCACTACCAGCTTTTAACATTGAAGTGACCAATGTCAACGATGCGCCAACCATTAGCGGCGCCCCCGCAACCACAGTGGCGCAAGGTGCAGCTTATCGCTTTACTCCAAGTGCCAATGATGTTGATACCGGCACAACCTTAACTTTTAGTATCAGTAACCAACCGGCCTGGGCACAATTTGATCCAGCAACCGGCACGTTAACCGGCACGCCAAAACGTGTCGATGTCGGGATCACACAAGGGATTGTGATTTCAGTCTCGGATGGTGCGCTAAGCGCCAGTCTGGCCGCCTTTAATTTAGAAGTGCAGTCCAAAAACTCGGCACCACTGGCCACGGACGATAACATCAGCTTGCCGTTTAGCTTAACCAACAGCTATCCGCTGAATGTGCTCGCCAATGATACCGATCCAGACCAAGATGCACTTCGCATTAGCGCTGCCAATACCAGCACGGGTCAAGTCAGTATTGCCAACAATCAACTGTTACTGGTGGCACCGGCTAACTTTAATGGCACCATTAATTTAACTTACAGTGTGACCGATGGTGAGCTCACTGCTCGAGCCAAGGTGAGCTTATTAATTACCGGTAGCAACGAAGCGGCGCCGAAGATTACGGTACCGGCCGATATCCGCCGCAATGCCAGCGGCCTACTAACCAAAGTAGATGTCGGTGTTGCCACCGCAGTCGATGCTGCGGGCAATCGTTTAGCGGTTACTCTAGACAACGGGCTGCCGATCTTTAGCCCGGGTAAACACCAGCTATATTGGCGCGCAACCGACGCCAAAGGTTTGACCAGCGTGGCAAGTCAGCTGCTTGAAATTAAGCCGTTACTGTCATTAAGCAAATCGAAAGTCACTGCCAACAATACCAAAGTCACCGTCGAGGTGCTGCTCAATGGCCCTTCACCGGTGTATCCGGTGGAAGTTGCCTATACCGTCAGCGGCAGTGCCACCCCGTTGGCCGATCATGATTTAACCAATGGCGTGGTGCAAATCACTTCTGGGATGAGCGCGACACTCAGCATCAATGTGTTTGCTGATTTAACAACCACGGCCGAAAAAGACCTGATCGTGACCTTAACTGGCGGCGGCAACCTTGGGTCGGACAGCAGCAGCCGCGTGCTGATCACCGATCGCAATCTGGCACCGACAGTGGCTCTTACTGCCAAGCAACAAACGAGCAGAGGCGGCCTATTTAGCACCACTGCAGGCTCAATTGTCGTGGATGCACAAGTCGTTGACGCGAACACTGCAGATACCGTGACATTGCAATGGCAGGCGGATCCAGCGTTAGTCAATGTGGCCTCGGATCCTGCTCAATTCGAGTTTGACCCTGCATCAGTGACGCCAGGGGTGTACCGAGTCGCCTTAAAAGCGACCGATAATGCCAACCAGCCGCTTAGCACCACCAAAGAGTTGCTGGTGAAGATTGTAAAAGAGCTCCCGGTGCTTGGCAGCGGTGACAGTAACAACAATCTAACCTCGGACAAAGACGAAGGTTTCGGTGATAACAATGGCAATGGCATCCCGAACTATCTGGATAACATGCCTAGCACCAACATATTGCCGCAAACGATCACAACATCGAACGCGTATTTATTGGAATGTGATCCGGGTGTGCGTTGTGGTTTGGGCCAGTTTGCACTGGGCGGCAAATCCGGTGGCGTACAAATCCTCAACAGTGAATTAGGTGGTGCGAACGAAGTGCCACAGGACGAAAAATTCACGCCAGTCGGTGGTATTTTTGATTTTACCGTTAATGACCTGCCCACACCGGGTCAAAAGGTCAGCATCGTGATCCCACAAATTCAGCCTATTCCTAATCAAGGTAATTATCGCAAGTTCCAAAAAGGCCGCTGGGTGAGCTTCATCGAAAATGCCAATAACAGCATCGCATCCGCTCAGGGCAGTGCCGGTTATTGCCCACCACCAGGCGCGGCTGTATGGCAACCAGGGTTAATTGAAGGTTATCACTGTGTGCAGTTAACCATCGAAGATGGCGGACCGAATGATGATGACGGCTTGGTGAATAGCGCGGTCTCTGATCCGGGGGGTGTGATGGTGCAGCGCAGTACAAATCAGCAACCCAAAGCAACCGCTGACACTTATTCCTTGCAGTGGAACCAAACCCATCAACTTCGGGTGCTGGACAACGATAGTGATGCGGATGGCGATGCTTTAACTATCCATCAAGCATCCGCCGCCTTTGGTAAAGTGACCGTAAGCACCGATGGCCAAAGTTTGTGGTATACCCCCAATAACGATTTTATTGGCTCAGACGTTGTGAACTACAACATCCGCGACAACAAAGGTGGCAGTGCCACAGGAACCGCCAGCATTACCCTGTATTACAATCGAGCGCCCGTGGTAAAAGACAGTGCTGCCAGCACCAACGATCGCACAGCCATTGAGATTGCCGCGCTGGTTGGCGCCAGCGATGCCGATGGGGATAGCCTGCAGATTGTCAGCGCCACGGCACAAACGGGCACAGTGAGTGTGATCACAGGCCAAAGTCTGAGGTACACACCTGCGGTTGGATTTAAAGGAACTGATACGATTAACTTCAGCGTAAGTGATGCTCGCGGCGGTATCACCAGTGCCAAAGTTACAGTCACAGTTACCACCATTGAGGTGATTACGGTGGAGCAGAAATCTTCGGGCGGCACCCTCTCAGGTTGGTCGTTGGCGCTGTTCACGCTGTTGGCGGTTTACCGCAAACGCCGCGTGGCATCCTTGGCATGGCCGGCTCGTTGGCGTCGTCTTGCAAAGGCCAATTAAGGTGATTGCAGGCCGCAAAAATGCATTGCACGACAGACGTTTAAACGCAAATGGCTGCCGCAGCGAGTTGGGCAGTGCTTGGTCAAAGAGCCGTCGTAACCAATCGGCGGCGGCTCAAGTTGCCACCCGAAAACGAGCTAACTAGGCTAGATACCCATAACATGTTTCATCTCAAAAAGGCGCCTTAGGCGCCTTTTTGTTATCGACTGTGCTGCCAGAGCAAATACCCCGTCAAGTCGTTATCACGATACCTAACATGGCCATTTTGCAAGTGACCAAACAATGACCCGTGGTCGATTTAGGCATGGGATAACTGCAAGCCAATCATTCCAATTAAAAAACCTAGTATCGCTCCTAATGGCGGCCCCCAATGCTTTTCTAATTTAATCTGCGGTGCAATATCTTGAAAAATACACTATAAAATCCCACCTGACGCATACAGCATCAACCCAGCCAAAATTTGCGGTTCAGACGCAAACCAATAGAAGCCGGCAGCACCGGCCAGCGGACCCAATAACGCCATCAAGAAAAAATGCCACAGCGTTTTGCCGGCGGCAAAGTGACGGCTGGTGGTTAACTCACGATAAGCATTAAAACCTTCAGGAAGATTTTGCAGAGCAATCAACACCACTAACAGCAAAGCGTGCGGACTACCTGTGGCAAAAGCAGCACCGAGCGCAATCGACTCAGGCACAAAATCAGACAGCATGGCAACGAGTTGACTGCCGGTGCTGGCTCGGCGCTGCAGCACAATATCGAGCGCCATAAAACTCAAGCTGCCCAGAACAAAACAGCCCACCGCAGGCAGCAAGGTTAAATGGGCAAGCCCATCCGGCACCAGTACTAACGCCACAGCGGACAACAATGCCCCTGCCCCCAATGCCATCACGCTATGTCGAAATTCTTGCTCCAGCCAGTTGGAGGCGATGTGTTCATAACGGCCCAGCAAGGCACCGAACCACATCGCCAGACCGGCAGCCCAACTTAAAAGTAATACCGTGACGATAAGATACATGCCCAGATCCCGTAAAAAAATATGCTTTAAACAGCCGGCATGACATTCATGCTGCAGCAAAGTAAGCCATCCCTCATTGTTTCTTTGGGCAACTCACAGACGCCAAGACCCAAGACCAACATAGCTGTCACTGACAACTCCCCCACCCCAAGTAAACTTATCGCAAAAACACATTGATCACTGCGGTACGGTCTTACTTGAGTACCTGATACGTTAAGCGGCCTCTTTGTTGATGGCCTTGCTTGAGTGTCGTGACCATCAGCCCCTTATTGTAGCCTGATGATTGTAGCCTGATGATTGTAGCCTGATTTGCGCCCGTGACGGTTTACCGCTCATCACCTATGCCCGCTACCTTTTTGGCTCGCCACCGCCAACACTTGGTTGACGATTGCATTCGCTATGCTACAAGCACTCGAATCTACAGTCCAAACCAAAATACCCTAAAACTTGTATTACGATACCAGTATTATTTGTTTGACAATAAATAATTATTGGTTAGTATCTTAGCTATACCAATCCTGAACTGAAACAGTTTAAGGTTCATTCAAAATATCTGATGGTTGTGAAGGAGAGTCAAACACATGGCACATTTAACGGGTAAAACTGCAATTGTAACTGGCGGCGGCCGCGACATAGGCAGAGCCTGTGCATTAGCACTTGCGGCCAGCGGCGCCGATGTTGTCATCACTTATTTGTCGAGCCAAGAATCGGCCGCTGCGGTGGTCAAAGAAATTGAAGCCTTAGGCGTACGCGGTTTTGCGATTAAAGCCGATTTAACTCAACAAGCAGCGGTGGATCAAACCATGGCGCTGACGCTGACCGAATTTGGCAAAGTGGACATGTTATTACATGTGTCTGGCGGCCTCATTGACCGGGTAAAAATTGCCGAAATGTCTGATCTGCATTGGCAACGTGTGCTGGATGTGAATCTGACCTCGTTATTTATGATGACCCGTGCTTGTATCCCGCACATGCCGTCAGGAAGCAGTATTGTCACCTTCTCTTCACTCGCCGGCCGCGATGGCGGTGGCCCTGGAGCTGTCGCCTACGCCACAGCCAAAGGCGCGATTATGTCGTTTAGCCGTGGTTTAGCCAAAGAATTAGGGCCAGATATTCGGGTTAACAGTATTTGCCCAGGCATGATCAGTACCGGTTTTCACGATACCTTTACCAAAGACGAAGTTCGCAGCAAAGTGGCTGCCGCCACGGCATTAAAACGAGAAGGGACTTCAGAGGAAGTGGCACAATTGGCGCTATTTTTAGCGTCTGACGCCTCGTCATATATGACGGGTAACTGTATTGATATTAATGCCGGTTTGAATTTTTCTTAAAGGTACTGGTTAAGTGAACTGTCAGCATGGACGCTGCAGTTATTGCTGAGGGGCGAAAGCCCCTTTTTTATACGCTAAATTGTTAGCGGCTGCTAACCCAATTCTTAGCGACTGCTAACAATGTAATCCAACGAATATAAATCACGGGTTGCCGTGGTTTTCTTGCGAATTTCTTCCAAAGCTTTTGCTTCACTAGCTTCAAACAACGCATTGATTAATCTATTAAAATGACCATGCATCGCATTGCGTGCCGCCGCTGGATCACGATTTTTCAGTGCCTGGTAAATCGCTAAATGCTCTTGCTGTCTTTTGCTGGCGCTTTGGCTGCAAATACCGCGATAGGCTTCTTGTACGTCAGGGTTAGTGGCACGAACTTCCCACAAATTTTCCACCGACATCAAAATGGCGTTATTTTTCGTGGCTTTAGAAATAATTAAATGAAACTCGCGGTCGGCCGCTTCTGCAGTCGACTCCGATTGCAACTGCAATAAAGTATGTTCGAGTTGCTGCAATTCAGCTTCAGTAATAGCATTGGCCGCCAGGGCTGCCGCTTCACCTTCAATTAAAGCTCGCGCTTGGGTCAGTTCAAACGCACTAATTTGGGCACTGTGCTGGCTGGCTTTTTTCTGCAGCGGTAGCACATAAACACCAGCGCTGGTGCGCACTTCGACTCGTTCACGAACTTCTAACGCAATAATGGCCTCACGCAGGGTCGGCCGACTGACGTGGTAAAGCTCGGACAGTTCACGTTCAGAAGGCAACCGAACACCAACCGGGTAAGTACCATTGTCAATGGCGGCTTCTAGTTGGTCGACAATGCTCCAAAATAAACGGCGATTTTTTTGCGGCGTCGTCATGCAAGCTCCTCTGATCACGCATCTTTAAGGCTGAATCATATCTGTGTCTAACACAATTAGCAAAAAATAGCAGTCATTGTCTGATCCTTGCTACCATCACATGCCCAGTTTAAGCAATGACTCAGAAATATTGTAAACCAAATTGGTTATACAAAAATGCATTTCTTCCAGACAATCTGTTTGACACTGAACTGCAACACTGGTTATATTCGGTTGTCGACCAAAATCCTTCAACAGGGGAGATGTATGAACACAAAAATAATAAAAATAGACCGACCGACAAGTGACATGACCACAACACCCAAAACCGCCTGGCAGCTATTAACACTGTCGGCCGCAGTCCTCACTGCGTTAGCTGCACCTGGTGCTATGGCTGACGCTGCGGCAGAAGTCGGCATCGCCGACAAAACAGCCGCCAGCGACTCGATAGAAGTGATCTCGGTCACCGGCAACCGCGCGACCATGACGCGATCGTTGAACGAAAAGAAAAATACCACCGCCATTGTTGATGCCATTGCCGCAGCCGACTTTGGTGATTTACCAGGATTATCCTTGGCCGATGTGATTGAAAATATCACCGGCGCCGCTGGTCATCGCTTAAAAGGCAGCCAGAACGAAATCTCGTTACGAGGTTTAGGTTCATTTTTAGGTTACAGCACCTTTAACGGTCGCACGTTAACCAACGCGGGTCCAAACCGCGCAGTCAATTTATCAATTTTCCCCTCTGAATTGGTCGACAAAGTGGTGATTTACAAATCACAACAAGCCGATTTAGTCGAAGGTGGCGTGTCGGGTTTAACCGAAATCACCTCGTTACGTCCAGTGGCGTATGGTCGCGACCAAACCACGCTCGAGCTGACCGGCATTTACAACCAACAATATAATCGGATTGACGGTGAATCGCCGTTGGGGCGTGAGTTCACGTTGTCGACGGTGCAAACTTATACCGGTGATTTTGGCGACTTTGGTTTCTCATTTGGAGTGACCAATACCGATTCGGCCAACCCGGAAGAATATTATGGCGGAAGCTCAACGTTATCGGCTTGTGCACTGCGCACCGCCGCTGGCGCCACCATCCCAACCACTAAAGGCCGCGATTGCACTGCCACCAGCCAAAATGTGGCAAATTTTAGCGACTTCGCCGCCTCTGCCGCAGAAATTGCTAAATTTGATCCCAGCTCAATTTTTATTCTGCCGAATGACCGCTTTTATCGCACTATAGAAGACGATGATGATCGCATTGGCTCGGTGGCGACTTTTCAGTGGAAACCAAATGCGCAGTGGGACTACAACTTAGATTTAGCCTATTCCCGCACACATTATTTAGAAGATCGCCACGAAATGATGTTGTCGACTGCCCGCTACAACTTATCGGATCACATCATTGGCGATGATCACAGTTTATTGTACGCCAAGGGTGATGCCAAAATGGTGTCATCGGCAGAATTGCGTGAAGAAGAAAACACCTATCAAGGCGGTGGTTTTAAAGTAACCCATACCCCCACCGACGATGTAAAGTTGGAAATGGATGTTTCGTATAACAGCTCTTATCGCTACCGCTCTCGTCAACGCACCCGTGTTGATACCGCCAACTACTTTGGTTATGAATTTGACGCCCGCAGTGGCGATTTGCCTTCTATCACTTTTTTAGACAGCACCCGTAAAGCCTATTGGGAGCAAGGGTACAACGCAGCAACGGCGTTTAATCCTGCCAATGCCAGCTCTTGGGGCGCTGCCAATAATAGTAACAAAAGGCCGAACATTCGTTATCAACGCGAAAACGATGAACGCGACGACAGCATTTTTGCGCTGCGTGTTGACGGCGAATACACGCTGGACCATGGCTTTATTGAGACGGTGAAAGTCGGTGCACGCTACTCTAAAGAAACCATGCTCGACGAGCGCGATGGCCGCACGTCGATTAACTTGCAAGGTGTACGTTCCACCGCAGAGTTTCAGCTCGACAGTGAAGTCAGCGGCAAACGCGCCACCACGGCTCAAGCCGACCAACTGGCAAATGATATATTAAGCCGTTGTTTTAGCTCATTTAATAATAGAAATTTCTTCGGCAGCCAGCTTGGCACTAGCCCTTATGCGTTATACAACGCAGCTTGTGGTATCACCCAAATTACCCAACAAGGCACGCCGATAGATCAGCGCGAATTTGCCGATATCGGCGAATTACCCGATTTACGCAGTTCGGGCGACGTCAATGTCGAAGAATCGATCACCGCCTTATATGCAATGGCGAACTTTCGAACCGAAATCGCCGGCAAAGCGACCGACGGCAATTTTGGCTTGCGGGTGGTTGAAACTAAAGAACTGTCGAGCGGCTATCGCAGCGGTTTGGAAGTCACTACCGGCGTCGGTGGCAATGGGCAAACGGTCTATGGCTTAAAATTGGATAACTCCAATTTAGAAGCCGTCACCTTAACTAGTAAAACCATCCGCGCGTTACCCAGTGCCAACGTCGTTTTCCACTTAGACGACGAATGGATGACCCGCGTCTCGGCGTACCGTGCGCTGTCCCGTACCCCACTGCAAGACATGTCCGCCGGTCGTACTTTTAAACTGCGAAATGATGAAAACGACATCACCGATATCAGCAATTTAAATAACTTAATCGACAGCGTGGCGGGTGCCAGCCCCTACATTAAGCCATTTATGTCATGGAATGCGGACACCTCGCTGGAATACTACCCAAGCCAAGATATGGCGGTGTCGGCCGCATTGTATTGGAAACAATTTGAAACTCAGTTCACTACGGCGCAAGTGAATGAAAGTTACAAAATTCGCAATGGCAGCAGTACCGTTGATTTAAATGTGCCGGTGTCGGTCAACGCGGTCGCCGATCAAGCGGCTCATATTCGCGGTTTAGAATTAACCGGCCAAAAACACTTCGCCGAACTGCCTGAGCCATTTAATGGGATCGGGATCAAAGTATCTTACAACTATGCCGACGCCAGTTTTGAAAACCCAGATCCAAGGTATCCAGCAATCTTGGAAACCGCCGGTTTATGGGGTTTTTCCAAGCATGTGGCTTCGGCATCGATGTATTGGGACTTTGGCAAATTCTCGGTCAAGCTCATGCCCAAATACCGTTCACGTTATTATCAACCGAGCAGTTTGTTTGATATTAACTCAAGCCGTTGGGTGCAAGGTGCTACATATTGGGACTTTAGCTCGTCATACAAATTCAGCAAAACATTCTCGATGTCTTTAAAAGCATTGAATATTTTTGATGAAAAACAAGTAATGACGCGTGGTAACAACAGCACAGTGCAGGATTATTCCAGCTTCGGGCCGAAGATTTTCTTCAGCGTGATGGCAAAGTTTTAATGTTGCAAGCTTAACTCTGGTTAGCTGCCAGGATCACCCGCCCGCATTGGAACATCAGTGCGGGGCGGGTGTGTCAGATGCAGCAAAGATAGGTTGGACCATGACCACGATCATTCAAAACACACCTTTGTACCCATCGCAGCTATTGTCGCTGGCGACTTCACATCCACGCCCGCGCACCTGCCGCCATAGCCTGCTCATGATCGGTAGCATCAGTGCACTTTTATTCAGCAGCGCCGCAGTGCATGCCACCGATTATTTGGTAAAAAACCAAGCCGAATACAAAAAAATTGAGAAAAAGCTGCAAGCCGATGACTTAGTGGTATTGGCGAACGGTGATTGGCCAGACTTTAAATTGACCTTTAAAGGCCAAGGCACCAAAGCGAAGCCCATTCGGTTGCAAGCACAAGAAGCAGGCAAAGTGCGCCTGATCGGCCAGTCGAACTTACGCCTGTCCGGCCAATATTTAGAAGTCAAAGGGTTGGTCTTTCAGCAAGGTTACTCACCGACCGGTGAAGTGATTTCATTTCGTACCAGCAGTGAAGATTTAGCTTTTCACAGCCGGGTCACCGAAGTGGTCGTGGATGAATATAGTAACCCTGACCGGCTGGAATCTGATCACTGGGTGGTGCTGTATGGCCAACATAACCGTTTTGATCACAGTTATTTAGCCGGTAAACGCAATGTCGGCGTGACGTTGGCGGTGCGGTTAAACTCGCCAAGCAGCCAACAAAATTATCATCAAATTGATCACAATTATTTTGGTTACCGACCCGTGCTGGGTTCAAACGGCGGCGAAACAATTCGTATTGGTACCAGCCAATATTCAATGAGCGACTCATTGACCGACATCAGCAACAACGTGTTTGAACATTGTGACGGCGAAGTCGAAATTATCTCGGTAAAATCTGGCAAAAACCGTATTCGTGGCAACTTGTTTTTAGAATCGCGTGGCACCCTCACCTTGCGACATGGCAATGGCAATATTGTTGATTCAAATGTATTTTTGGGTAACAACGTGCCCCACACCGGCGGTATTCGCGTGATCAACCGCGACCAAGTCATTACCAACAATTATTTAGAAAACCTCACCGGCAGTGGCTTTGGCAGTGGTTTTGCCATTATGAACGGGGTACCAAATTCCCCAATCAACCGCTACCATCCGGTCGTTAATGCGCGGATTGAACACAACAGCTTTATCAATGTGGCGCATTTGGAATTTGCCGCTGGCAAAGATCAAGAACGCTCAGTAGCGCCGACAGCCTCACGCTTTGCCCACAACCTTATTGCCAATACCCAGCCGACCCCAGCGTTAAAAGTGCTGGACGATATCAGCGGTATTCAATTTGAAAACAATCTGACGTTTCAATTGACCGGCGATCCTTCACCATTACAACAAAGTGCCAGCAAAGGATTGACGCTGAGCCGCGCCGCCAACGGCTTAACCTATCCAGCGGATCAGCAAACTGTCGGGGTGCCAGCGCACCTTAACGTAATCAGCAAAGCACAAGTGGGCCCGAGCTGGTTCGAAAAAAAGTCACCTGATATTGCCTTTGCTTCTGGCAAAACTCTCGTCGTTGACCATTCCGCCGGTGCTTTAGCCCAGGCGATACAACAAGCCAACGACGGTGATGTGTTGCAATTAGCCGCCGGTGAATACCAGGTTGAATCCATTTTAAGTATTGATAAAACACTCACTATCCGCGCTGCCAAGGTCGGGACTGTGACACTTTTTCCGGCGCGCACCAGCTTATTTGAAATTGCCAATGGCGGTTCATTGCAACTGGTTGGCTTAGTCTTGTCAGGTGCACGCGCACCTGATGCCGCAGGCTCCGCGCTGATCCGCACCCAGAAATGGGGCATGTATATGAATTATCGTTTATTGCTGGACCAGGTTAGCGTGCAACAATTGAACATCAATCATTCGTTTCATGTGTTTGATGCCGGTGCGCGTAGTTTTGCCAGCCTGATCGATATTCGCCATTCTAAGTTTCAGCAAATTACCGGTGATGTGCTGCGGCTGAATAAAGAAACGGATGACTTGGGTGTCTATAACGCTGAATACGTGATGCTGCAGCACAATCAATTTACCAACATTGAAGGTGCGGTGGCCACCGTTTATCGCGGTGGCACCGATGAAAGTACCTTTGGCCCCCACTTTTATATGGCGCACAACACCTTACAGCAAGTAGGTCTGGGTAAACGCAATCGCAGCAACGCTTCAGTGTTTTTGCTTGGTGCACAAGATATCCAAATCACCGGCAATCAGTGGCAACAAGCGGCCGGCGTTGTGATCCAAAACCCGGTCGGTGTGCCAAAAATATCGTTATCGGCGAATATATTTGCTGACACACCCGCGCCGCTATTATCGGCTGTTGAAATGCTGCCCGCTGTGGCAACAAACCATTCGTCGTCATCGGCAGCAGCGGCATTGTGATGTCGTACCGTGATTGGGAATTTAGGTCGAGGTTTTTTTGAAAACATTCAAGTTAGGATTGTCTACCCAAAGTTACAGTGCCAAAGCGCCAGCCCCTGCCGCGTCACGCCAGCTGGCACGGAGCCAGTTAGTGCCCCGTCGGTTCAGGCCCATCGCATTGGCCGCCATGATGCTCAGCTGCGGCTTTACTCTGCTGACCACATCGCCGGTATTGGCGCTGGCGCTCAACCAACCCACCGCGCTGGCGCCACATTTGACCATCACCCAAACCGATGTACAAAACATGCGCCAAGCTATCTTGCAGCCGGGGCGGTATCAGCAAAGTTACTTACAGCAAAAACAACGGTTAGACCAAGATATGTTACGACCGATGGCGCTGCCGCTGCCGGTGGATGCTGGTGGTGGCGTAAGCCATGAGCAGCATAAACTGAATTATCGGTTGTTGTACGAAGCCGGGTTAATGTACCAACTGTCTGGCGAAACTCGGTACGCCGATTTTGTCCGTACGCTGTTGCTGGGTTATAGCAAGTTATACCCGACACTACCGGTCCACCCAAAAGCCACCAGCAGTAATAAAGGTAAATTATTCTGGCAGGGTCTCAATGATGCGGTATGGCTGGTTTATAGCATTCAGGCCTACGATTTAGTCCGCGCCGCGTTAAGCCCGGACGAGCGTCAACATATTGAAAATAACTTATTGCGGCCTTACGCCCGGTTTTTAGCCGAAGGTTCGAGCGAGACTTTTAACAAAATTCATAACCATGGCACTTGGTCCACCGCGGCAGTAGGGATGACAGGTTATGTGTTGGCGGATCAGTCGATGGTTGATCAAGCGCTACTTGGGTTAGATAAGTCTGGCAAAGGTGGTTTTTTACGCCAAGTTGATGAGCTGTTTTCACCGGAAGGGTATTATTCAGAAGGCCCGTATTATCAGCGTTATGCCTTATTGCCTTTTGTGACTTTTGCCCAAGCGATTGCCCTCAATGAACCGAAGCGGCACATCTTCGAACGGCGCAACGCGGTCTTGCTCAAAGCCATTCACACTACCATTCAGCTAAGTTACAACCAATTATTTTTTCCAATCAACGATGCCATCAAAGACAAAAGCATCGCCACCAGTGAACTGGTCCAAGCCGTGGCACTGGCTTATCGCTTAACCGCTGATCCGCGGCTGTTGGATATTGCCCAGCAGCAGCAACAAACGTTATTAACCGCCGATGGGTTAGCGGTGGCGCAAGCGCTAGATGCCGGTTTAAGCCAGCCTTATGCCTTTGCATCCAAAGTTTATGGCGACGGCCAAAGCGGCAAAGAAGGCGCGTTAGTGATTTTGCGCTGGCCTTTTGTGAGCGACAACTTGCCACAGCCAACCACTCTGCACAGTACTATGCACACCACTGTGCACAATACTCTGGCGGCAGCAGCGGCAGCAGCGACCGACCACAGCACCACTGCCTCGCCAACCGATGCCGGCATGGCGTTACTCTTTAAAGCCACCGCGCAAGGCATGGGACATGGCCATTTTGATAAATTGCATTGGTCGTTTTACGATGGCGGTGCGGAAATTATCAGTGATTACGGTGCCGCCCGGTTTTTGAATGTTGAAGCAAAAGCCGGTGGCCGTTATTTACCGGAAAACGAAAGTTACGCTAAACAAACCGTCGCCCACAATACATTGGTGGTGGACGAGCAAAGCCATTTTAACTTGCAGTTAAAAACGGCCGAGCAACACCACCCAACACTGCAATTTGTTAGTTTAACGCCAGCGTTGCAGTTGGTGTCAGCGACCATGCAAGGCGCTTATGCCGACGTCCAATTTACACGGACCATGGCGCTGATTGATAGCAAATTAGTCGCCCGACCTTTGGCGGTCGATTTACTGGCGGTAGCAGCCGAAAAAACACACCAATACGACTTGCCGCTGCATTATAACGGCCAATTTATTAGCAGTAACTTTGCCTATCAACGGCCAGCAACGCTGGCGGCGCTTGGCAAGAAAAATGGCTATCAACATTTTTGGCAACAAGCGACTGCCAGCCCGAAACAACCGCTGTCGCAGGTGACATTTTTAAATGACAACCATCGGTTTTACACTTACAGCAGCTTGCTCAGTGAAGACAGCCAAATGTTATTTGTCCAGCTGGGTGCCAATGATCCCGACTTCAATTTAAGAACTCAAACCGCCTTGATCCAGCGCCAAGCCAAAGCGCAGCAGTTTCAGTTTGTCAACGTGCTGGAATCGCACGGTGAATACAATGCCAACCAGGAATACACCACTGCCGCCCAAAGTCAGATTAAAGCGCTGCGCTGGTTGCCACCAGTTGCCAGCGCCAAAGCAGCGGCGCTGACACTGCTCGAGATTGAGTTAACCAGCGGCGCCCACTTGGTCTTGGCGTATCAACCGGCCGCAGCAGACTTAGCGGTTAACCTGCAAGATGCAGCCGCCACTAGCACGCAGCAAAGCAACCCGCCAGCCGCGGCAGCCAGCCATTCGTTCCAATTTCAAGGCCAGACCTTTAGTTTTCAAGGTCGCGCTCATTTGTTTGAATTTCCAGCACAGAAGGCTCAACCATGAAACAAAGTGCCCCATTTATCCAAGGTCAAACTGCGTTAAAAGAGCACATGACCGACGGCATCACCCGCCAAATTCTGGGTTACAACCAAGAATTGATGGTGGTACGTGTTTGGTTCAAAGCCGGTGCCATCGGCTATGCCCATCAACATCCACATTCACAAGTGAGTTATGTCGAAAGTGGCGAGTTTGATGTGACGATTGATGGTGTGGTGCAACGTCTAGTTGCTGGCGATTGTTTTTTCGTGGCACCCCATTTAATGCATGGTGCCGTTTGTGTGGTCGATGGCGTGTTGCTCGATACTTTTAGTCCAATACGCCAAGATTTTCTGGAGAGCCAAACATGACATTACAAGGACTCAGATGGTGGGTGGTTTCATTGGTGGCCATCGCCACCGTGATCAACTATATCGACCGTTCGGCATTGGCCATTATGTGGCCAGGCATTGCCGAAGAGCTCGGCATGGATAAAAGCGACTATGCCAATATCGTCACTGTTTTTATGATTGCGTACGCCATTGGCCAGTCATTATTTGGCAAAATTTTTGACTGGCTTGGCACCCGAATGGGCTTTGTGCTGTCGATTGGCGTCTGGTCGTTGTCGATAGCGCTGCACGCCGTGGCACATCATGTGTTGTCGTTTGCATTATTCCGCTTTTTACTCGGCTTGGGTGAAGCCGGCAACTGGCCTGGCGCTACCAAAGCCAATGCCGAATGGTTTCCGGTGAAAGAGCGCGCGCTGGCACAAGGTATTTTTAATGCCGGTGCTTCGGTGGGGTCGATAATTGCGCCACCGCTTATTGCCTATTTGTATGTGTTTGTTGGCTGGCAAACGACGTTTATTTTAATTGGTGCCTTTGGTCTACTGTGGTTAATTCCGTGGCTGGCGCTGTATAAGGCCGGCCCAGAGCGGCACCCTTGGATCACCGCTGAAGAACGGCATTATATTTTGACCGGCCAAAAAGTGGCCCCTATTGTGCCGGCCACCATGACGCCGCCAACAACCCAACAAAACACAAGTCAAAAGAACACAACTCAGTCCAGCACGACCGCGCCGATGCCGGTTGCCACAAACGCCACATCAGCAGCAGAGACTGCAGATACTGCGGGCACAGAGACTGAATATGTGCCGGGTATGCGCCAATTATTACGCCACCGTCAGAGCTGGAGTTTAATCAGCGCCCGGTTTTTCATCGATCCGGTGTGGTGGTTATTTGTCGCTTGGTTGCCAATTTATTTAAACGAGACCTTCGGTTTTAACGTGCAAGAAATTGGCGCTTTTGCTTGGGTGCCTTATGTTGGCGCCGCCATTGGTGCCATTTTTGGCGGTTGGTGGTGCGGTAAGTTATTAGGTCGGGGTTATAGCGTAAATAAAGCCCGGCGCACCGTGATTGTTGCCGGTGCATTAGTGATGCTCCCTGCGCTGATTGCCACCGTGTATGCCAATACACCGCAGCTCGCGGTTGGGCTCATTGGCCTCATTTTATTCGGCTTTCAAGTGATGATTGGCAATATCCAAACCCTGCCAAGCGATTATTTCTCCGGTAAAAGTGTCGGTTCACTGTCGGGTATTAGCGGCACCGCGGCGGTGATCAGTGTCATTTTAACCATTCAATTAGTCCCGCTCATCACCGCGTCAGGTAATTACGCTTGGTGTTTTGCGTTAGGTGCGGTGTTAGTGCCGTTATCAGTATTGTCGGTGTTTATGGGTGGGACCATTCAACCTGTCGCCGCAAAAAAAGCGCACTGAACACCGACGTTTCAGCGCGCGTAATTTAGTCAGGTTCGGAGTGATGTATGGCAAGTTTATCGACATTATTAGCAGGCTCAGCCTTGCTACCTATTATTCAGGCAGAGACACCGGCGCAAGCGGTAAATATTGCCAAGGCGTTACAGCAAGGCGGGGTCAGCGCGGTGGAAGTGGTGCTCCGCACCGCCAGTGCGCTGGACAGTATTAGCGCTATTCGCCACGCACTACCGACACTTCAGGTGGGCGCCGGTACTATTCTCAGCGCCGAGAATGCCCTAGATGCCAAGGCGGCCGGCGCCCAATTTTTAGTCAGCCCAGCTTGTAGCGACAAATTACTCAGTGCCATGATCAACACCGGGTTACCGCTCGCACCTGGGGTCGCCAATCCAGCCGCTATTTTAATGGCGTTAGAGTTCGGCTTGACCGAACTTAAGTTTTTCCCGGCGCATTTAAGTGGTGGCAGTGCCATGTTACAAGCCTTGCAAAGTGTATTTTCGACGGTGCAATTTTGCCCTACCGGTGGGATTGGCCAACACAATTTGGCGGAATTTTTAGCCCTCTCCAATGTGTTTGTTGTCGGCGGCAGTTGGTTAACGCCAAGCGCCTTAGTGCAGCAACAAGATTGGCAAGCAATCCAACAACTTGCTACACAAGCCTGCGCGATTGCTGCAACAGTGGCACGTTCACAAACTAGAGCCGCCTAAACTTGGGGATCACCTGATGAGTAAAAGAATTGTTCTAATCGGCGAATGTATGGTCGAGCTCTATCAAACTGTCGAAAGTGTATACCACCAAACCTTCGCCGGTGATGTGTATAACACGGCCGTGTATTTGCGCCGCTGTGTTGAAAGTCCACTGCAAGTGCAGTTTATGACGGCAATTGGCACCGATTTAATCAGCGACAAAATGCTGCGCCAATTTGAACGGGAAAAAATCAACATTGACGGCGTTTACCGCACAAAACGGGCGCGACCAGGCTTGTACATGATTAATACCGACGCTTTTGGCGAACGTAGTTTTGTCTATTGGCGGGATAGTTCAGCCGCCAAACAGACTTGGCAATTGTACAACCAGCAGTGCCCCTTGACTGCCGCCACGACCGCTGCCGACACAACCGCAGCCAGCGCTATCGCCCGTCACGATTTACTCGAAGGCGCCGACAGCATTTATTTGTCAGGCATCAGTTTGGCCATTTTGTCCCCAAACGACCGCGCGGCGTTGCTGGCACGGCTCACGCGCGCTCGCGCCGAAGGCAGTCAGATTATTTTTGACCCGAATTATCGACCGACGCTATGGCCAGATGCCGCCACCGCCCAAGCGGCCTTTATTGCCGCTTATCAAATTGCCGATGTTGCTCTGCCAGGCTTAGATGATCATCGGGTATTGTTTGATGCCACAACAACCGAGCAAGTTGTAACGCAATTAAGTGCGTTGGGTGTCAAGGAAATTGTGGTGAAAAACGGCAAACAAGGCATCAGCGGCCGCTATCAAGGCAGCGACTTTTCAGCGCTGGCGCAACCGGTTAAACGAGTACTAGACACCACCGCCGCCGGCGACTCGTTTAATGGCGGTTATTTGGCCGCCCGCTGTGCCGGTGTCGCGCCAGCGCAGGCGGTAAAATTCGCCGCTTGTTTAGCCGGGTTTGTGGTCGAGCATACCGGCGCTATTGTGAGCAAAGAGCATTTTACGCGCTTTTGGTCGCAACACCGGCCATCCCATTTTGCTTGATGTGGTGGTGACTCGACCGCTCTGTTTTGGGCCTGCGCCAATGGCTATCGCCCAAATCCCATGCGCAAAACAAAGAGCAACACAAAGCGAGCGGCACAGATCACGCTATCAAGGCTAACCAACAAGCACAGCAACAACAAAGCGGCGGCTCAATGCCGCCGACAACCTAGATCTGGTGATAACCAGACAAGGGAGTAGATCCCAACATCACAACCAGGGTCCGTCTGAGCCTTAACCACCAACACTTTAGGAGCCATCGATGGACCTGCAAACGATATTTCCAACCGACGCCGAAATCCCCGCCGACTATCGGCTGCCACAACACATTGTGCAGCGCGAGTATTTACTGGACGGTGCTTTAGTGCAATGGCCGGGGGAATTAAGCCCGGTCTACAGCCCGATTGCGCAGCGCTTAGCTGATGGCAGCCTCGCCGATCGCTGTCTTGGCTATACACCACTTTTAGATGAAAAATGTGCCTTACAAGCGCTCGATTCAGCGGTAAAAGCTTATGATCTGGGCCGTGGCGCCTGGCCGACCATGCCGGTTGTCCAGCGGATTGGCCATGTCGAAAAGTTTATGCAGTTGATGCAGCAACAACGCACCACCGTCATTCACTTATTGATGTGGGAAATTGCCAAACCTTATGCCGATGCCGCCAAGGAGTTTGATCGCACCTGCGATTATATTCGCGACACCATTGCTGCATTAAAACAACAAGACCGCGACGCCAGCCATTTTGTGATTGAACAAGGTGTGGTCGGTAAAATTCGGCGTGTGCCGGTGGGCGTTGCCTTGTGTATGGGGCCTTTTAACTATCCGTTGAATGAAACCTTTACCACGTTAATTCCGGCGTTGATCATGGGCAATACAGTGATTTTTAAACCGGCAAAATACGGCGTGTTGCTGATCCAGCCCTTGTTAGATGCTTTTTTACAAAGCTTCCCTGCCGGCGTGATTAACATTATTTATGGTCGGGGCCGTGAAACCGTCGGCGCCTTAATGGCCAGCGGCAAGATCGATTTATTTGCTTTTATCGGCACCAATAAAGGCGCCAGCGAATTAAAGCGCATGCACCCCAAACCACATCGTTTACGTGCCGTACTCGGGTTAGACGCCAAAAACCCAGCAATTATTCTCAAAGACGCCAACCTTGAACGCACAGTACAAGAAACATTGGCCGGCACTTTGGCATTTAATGGCCAACGTTGCACTGCGCTAAAGCTGATTTTTGTTGAACGTTCGTTGTTGCCGCAGTTTTTACCGGCTTTTACCAAAGCGGTGCAAGGGTTAACCCTTGGCCTGCCTTGGCAAGCGGGGGTGCAGATTACGCCGCTGCCAGAGCCGGGTAAGCCGTTATTTCTACAGCAGTTATTACAAGACGCGCTGGAAAAAGGTGCCACAGTGCTCAATGAACAAGGCGGCGAAGTGTCTGGCTCGCTGATGCGCCCTGCGGTGCTGTATCCGGTGGACGCCGGTATGCGCCTGTATCATGAAGAACAGTTCGGCCCGTTAGTGCCGGTAGTGCCGTTTGATGACATCCAACAAGTCATTGATTATGTTACCCATGCCAACTTTGGCCAGCAATTGAGCATTTTTGGCCAAGACTCGGCCCGTGTTGGTGCTTTGGTTGATGTATTTAGCAATCAGGTCGGTCGGATCAATATCAACAGCCAATGTCAACGCGGCCCCGATAGTTTTCCGTTTAATGGCCGCAAAGACTCTGCCGAAGGCACCTTGTCGGTGGTTGATGCGCTGCGACAATTTTCGACCCCAACATTGGTGGCGACAAAATACCAAGACCGCGATTTGGCACTGTTAAAGCAGATGATCAAGCAGCAAGACTCGCACTTTTTGGCCACCGACTTTTTGTTCTAACCACACCGAAACGGCCAGCGATGACGTCACAGTGCCGCCGTCATCTCGGCTTGCAACAGGCAGTTGCTAAAGCGTAAGCCATCGCTGCAGCAACCGCCTGATTTTCTAGAGATATTCTAACTGAGGCTCTGGCGCCAGAGGTTGGCTTCCAGCTGGCGTCTTTTCACCAACCCGGACGTCACCGGCCAGTATTTTTTCATTTCCAAAAGTTCATCGGCCACCGGCAGCAATAACTGACAGACCTCGGCGCTGGTTTTGCCCTGCGTGCGTGCCACTTCGGCTTTATCCAGCCACTGGCGGATATTTGCCATTTCTTGCCTGTTTTCGCCGCTTAGCGCTGGCCCGCGGTTGTAGACCAAACTTACCAGCACCGCACGGCAGCTTGGCGGCAAATGGGCCAGCGATGGATATACATGTAAGGTTTTTTTATAAAATTGCGGTAACGTTTCCCCGACAAACACTTGCCATGCCGCATAAAATGGCACTTCAATCGCCATCGCTTTGAGCGCGTTGGCGCGTTCGTCACTGCCTCTTTTACCAATGTCTTTACTCAGCTCCTGCAACGTCGTGGCGGATAAAAAATCCCGCCAGCTGGTCATCAATTCACTCTGGCTGTGAAAATGTAAGTCATAGCCGACGCCGATGGTGATACCACTGGCACCACCTGGATAATGCGGCCAGCGGGTAATTTTTTGGTAATAGGCCAAGCCGCCAGTTTCCTCCAGTGCAATAAAAGCCACACCATTGGTATCGAGCAACGCAAAAGGTTGCGGTTGTGCTTCCAGCCAGCGCCATAATGCCGCATCGGCTAAGCCACTCGCGGCTTGCTTGGCAACCTCCTGCGCATAGCGAATAGCAGCACTGGTGCCGGGGCCATAATCACCGTCAACATTCAGCATAGCGCCGACTTTATTTAATAAACTTTGTAAGGTGCTGACATCTTTACCTTTACTGCCTGGTAGTACAATTGGGTACGTCATCTGGGTTTCTCCATATTAATCAATGGCAGCACTGGCAATGTGCAGCAGCAACCGATACCAAGGACGATTTACCAGACCATTCAGGCAAGTCTGACCAAACAACAGGCAGAAACAACAGGCTGATACCACAGCCGATAGCGAATCATCTCAACCTTAGTTGATTTTTTGATTTATGTTCAAAAAATACGCAAAGTTTGCCTTTGCGCAACAATAAAAGCGACGTGAAAAAGTGCCTTGAGAACGTGCCTTGAAAAAGTACCTTGAGAACGTGCCTTGAAAACGTGCCTTGAAAACGCGACGTAAGGCAGTGGCGCGAACGGCGTAGGATAACTGCAGCCGCCAACGCCCAATTCTTGCTTCAAAGCAGCGGTTGTCAGAGATCAGGCAAGGTATCACCAGGTTTTTGTTTTCTGAAATCTTCAGCGGCTAACTTGTTAGTGAGCTGAAACACCCCTTGATGCACGACCCGTTTCAGTTCAATTTCGATCATCAACGTCTGATTCGCGACAATAAACTGACTGAGCTCTTTAAAACTGCCTTGGTATTCTGCAACCTGATAATAGGCAAAACCACTGCTTGGGCGCGCCTGTACTTTAAAACCAAAACAGTCGGCCAGTGCCGGTTTTCGTAACCAGTTTTTAAGTAAATCAAAATCAACGTAATAGGTCAGTTTGCCCGGGCTACGTTGATTACGCTGGCGGTCCACACAAAAACCACTAGGCAGATGATTTTCGTTATAATCCGGCCCGGCGGTGAACTTGATGTCGTAGTCGCTCAGGTTATTATTGCGATCGTCACAGACCCGAAATACCAACATGCTGTAGCGACTGGTGATAAAGGTTCGGTCAAACAAAAAGCCGGCACTTTCAACTTTTTTATGCTCATCTTTTTGCGTGGCACGGGTCAGTTGTTGCAAATCTTGGCACAGTTGGCGGTAGCCTGCAGCGTCGGTCACTTGCAGGCACTGCGCCAACCAATGCACCGTTGGATGGCTGCCTTTATCACTGGCTTTGACACTACGCATAATGCCGATATCTTCACCTGAATGCGCCAGTCTTGGCAAAATACCAAAGGCGAAATTTTCAGGCTGTTCAAAGCGTTGCAGTAAAAAGGTGCCACTTTTTTGTTGTACCAACCGCAGCAGCGCATAGTTCATATTGGCCGCAGCGGCTCGCACTACACCGTCAGAACCCTCTTCGCCGGTATAAGAGTTCAGATGATCATACAAAGCGCGATCAATACTTTGCCCGGTCAGGACGGTGACAAAAAACAGCTCCGAAAGGCAGGCGTACTTCAACCAACTAAGATTCAGTTGCCAGCTTTGCTCACTGCCAAGCTCGAGCCATTCCAGCACACCCGTGCCGGGTTCCACCCCTTGTGCCAAGGACGCTAATCGCGATAACCGCCCTTTACCAAGTTGCGCCAATGCCGAACCGTGATTCGCCGGTGCCAACATAATGAGATGTTGCAGCGGACAGAGTTGTAACTGGTCTTTAAAATACAAATCCAGCCAGCAACGGACCACTGGCCCACCAGTAGAATGGGTGACGCAGGCGAATTTTTCGTTGCGTTTTAACAGTGGTAAAATATCGCTATTGACCGCATGTTGCATGCCTCTGGCGATATCGTCGACCGTCACTTCGTCGGCAAAGCTGATATATTTGCCTAAGAATAAATGACTGACCGTCACCCCTTTCGCCTGCTGACTCAGAGCTTCTGGCAAGCCGCCATAAGTGTTCGTGTTGGAAGCACTCCAGCCGTGAACAAACACAACCAACATAAAAAGCTCCTTCTTTTTGTCGATGCCAATTCATCACTTGGGCACTGAGTATGGGAAGGCATTGGCAAAAATGCCACTCTGACCATTGATTTAACGGCGAGCTGGCTGTAAAAAGCAAAACAGCAAAGGCCATCGAGCAAGCGTACACAGCATGGACAAGCCAGCGCCGCGATGAGAAACAACTGGCAGGAACAACTATCAGCAAAAAAGTACGCCCAGAAAACCAGACCCCAAATAGCGTTAGACCACGATGACGGGTCAAAAAGGCAGGTGTGGCGGCCGCACTCGCGTGGAACCGCCGAGTCGGGTTAGAGCAGTTGCAAGTAACCGTCGCTGAGCAGTTTGTTGATCAATGCCAAACGCACATCGTCACTGATGTCGCCGGGAAGCTCACGAATGGTAAATTCCGAATGGCTGACCACAAACCGCATGGCCGGCTCCACGCCTAAGTGAATCAAATTTTGTTTGCCCGGTTGGCGAAAATCGAGAATATTCGGCGCGCTCATCAGCTCGGCAATCGCCAGCGGGTGATGGCGCACCTTTTGGCTGGCGTTGGTGGCCATGGCAGCTGGTTTCGCCGCTAACTTTGGCAATTTTTGAATCATTTTAGCGGTGCGCAGACTCAGTGCATCCCGCAAAAACTGCTCCGACTGACAAATGTTTTTAAGCTTTTCAATGCCCTGCCTAATTTGCAGGGCAGCTAGTGCCACTTGTTCGCTCCCCGTTTGCGAAACCGCTAACGGCTGTGCCGGTTGTCCTAAATTGAGTCGTAATGGCTGGTCGAGATCGGACAAAAAATCCAAGGCGGCGACCATTGCTTCGCGTACCGTAACCGGCACAAAACCAATTGAAAGATGCACCGACTCGCTGGTCGATTCAACGGTATGGGCGGTGCCTCGTGGCAAATACAATAAATCACCGGCTTTCACTTCAAGCTGACTGTGTTTACCTAGCGTGGGCGGCTGCTCACCAAGGCCAGTCCAATTGTTCGACAGTTTTGGCGGTTCATCCGAAATAAACCAGCGCTTGCTGCCCAGCAGTTGGATCACAATCACGTCCACTTCATCATGATGCACCGGCGCTCTGGCGCCACTTTCACTCCAGAAAACCACCACGCCAACCGGGTTTTGTACTAAAAACTCCAAGGCGCGGGTGAATAAACTCAGTTGTGGTGAGATATTGCTGACATCTGGAATGCGCACCGTGTAGCCGGTTTGATGGTACTTGGCAATTAACGCCGCAAATGCCGATACACTGTCCACCGCATGCGGCGTCGGTGGTGAGACCACGGGGGTTTCGATATGACAGGTCAGCTTCGCAGCATAATGCGCAAAGCTATTTAAAATGGTGGCTTTAGGCGCGTCACCCAGCATCAGGCTGCGCTGCTCGACCGGCTGGCCTAACAATGCCAAAGGTTTTCGACCAAAAATCTGATCAAAAAACTGCGAAAATGGATAAGGACCGAGCACATCGGCGACAATTTTTTGGGCTTCGCTAAGTATCAAACTGACAATTCCATTGCTGCGCTAAAAGAAAAATAAACCGAGTGAATTCTAGCTTGAAGTGACTGCAACGGTGCTAACCTCAAGCCAAATAAGGCAAAAACGTACCGTATTCGAAGGTGAGCGTCAAGCGAGCCCAAGGTTCACGCCGTGTAAGTAGGCGTGAACCTTGAGCAACCCTGATGTTTAGTTTACTTTGGACTGACTGCGGCGCTATTTTTCCAGCGATGCAGTAGGCGATATAACGCGGGCAACACTAATAAAGTCAGCAACGTAGAGCTGACAATACCGCCAATCACCACCGTCGCTAACGGCCGCTGAATTTCAGCACCGGTGCCGGTATTAAAAGCCATCGGCACAAACCCAAGGCTCGCCACCAATGCGGTCATCAGTACCGGTCGCAACCGCGACATCGCGCCCTGCTCCAGCGCCACCAACAACACAACTCCTTGCTGGCGTAACTGGCGGATAAAACTAATCAGCACAATACCGTTTAGCACCGCAATGCCAGATAACGCAATAAAACCGACCGCCGCAGAAATGGACAGCGGCATATCACGCAGCAGTAATGCAAATACCCCACCACTCAGCGCCAGTGGTACACCACTAAACACCACCAACGTATCGCGCACAGAATTCAGCGCGCCATATAACAAGCCAATCATCAGCAATAGCGTCAGCGGCACTACGATCAGCAATCGCTCAGTCGCCGACTGTAGCTGCTTAAAGGTACCGCCGTAATCCAGCCAATAACCATCCGGTAACGGCAATTGGTCCATTTGCTGCTGCACGTCACGGATAAAGCTGCCTAAATCACGATCGGCGACGTTCGCCGTCACAATCACGTTACGCTTGCCACTTTCGCGGTTAATTTGATTTGGCCCACTGATTTCTTCGATGGTAGCAATTTCACCCAGCGGCACGTACCGCAGTTCGGCAGTGTCAGCGACCGGCAACGCAATTGGAATACGCGCCAGTGCCGCAGGGTCTTGCCGGAGTGCTTCGGGCAGGCGCAGCACCAGCTTAAAGCGACGGTCACCTTCATAAATCAGCCCAACTTGCCGCCCGCCAATCGCCGTTTGGATCAACTGCTGCATCGCTGCCACGTCCATCCCCACTAACGCTAAGTGATCACGTTGTGGCTCAATTGACAGCAATGGCAAACCGGTGGCTTGTTCCATCCTTGCATCTTCAGCCCCTGGCACCGAACTGAGCAAAGCCGCGACCCGTTCACCGATACCCGCCAAGGTGTCTAAATCATCACCATACACCCGCACCGCGACATCGGTGCGTACACCGGCGATAAGCTCGTTAAAACGCATTTCAATCGGCTGGGTAAACTCATATTTATTGCCCGGAATTTGCTCGACCAGCAACCGTAACTGCTGATCAAACTGCGCTCGGCTTTTTGTTGGATCAGGCCATTGTGACTGCGGTTTCATAATAATAAAGGTGTCGGCGACATTCGGTGGCATCGGATCGGTGGCCACTTCCGGCGTGCCAATTTTCGAAAACACCCGCAACACTTCGGGCAAGGTCGCAATCTCGGCTTCCAATTGCATTTGCATCGCCACCGATTGCGTTAAGCTGGTGCCCGGAATACGCAGCGCATGCATGGCAATATCACCTTCATCGAGTTTGGGTAAAAACTCAGATCCCATCTGACTGGCTTGCCATAAGGTCACGCCCAGCAGCAATAATGCCGATGTAGCCAACAAGGCCGGCGCACGGATGGCAAAGCGCAAGAGCGGCTGGTAACCACGGCGCAGCGCTCGCATCAGATAGTTTTCTTGCTCAGAAATTTTGCCACGCACAAACAGCGCAATCGCCGCCGGAATAAAGGTGATGGCGAGCACTAATGCGCCAAGCAGCGCCGCGATCACCGTAAATGCCATTGGCTGGAACATTTTGCCTTCGACACCACTCAAGGCAAAAATTGGCAAATACACCAACATAATGATCAGCACACCGAACATCGCTGGCGTCATCACTTCTTTAGTTGCCAAGAGCACCACCGCGGCGCGTTCGCGCAAGTTCAGTAAACGCCCTTGCTTGTGCTGGGCAAGGCCAAGTTGGCGCAAGCAGTTCTCCACCACAATCACCGAGCCATCGACAATCAAGCCAAAATCGATGGCACCAAGGCTCATCAAATTGCCGCTCATTTTATTGGCCGCCATGCCCGTAATGGCAAACAACATACTTAATGGAATAACCAGTGCCGTCAGCAGCGCGGCGCGCACATTACCGAGAAATAAAAACAAAATCACCACCACCAACACCGCGCCTTCGAGCAGATTGGTTTGCACGGTGTGGATGGTTTTATCGACCAAAGCCGTGCGGTTGTAGTTCTCCTGCGCCACCACGCCTTTGGGCAGACGCAAATTAATGCTCTCCAGCCGGCTCGACACATCCTGCGCCACAATGCGGCTATTTTGCCCAAGCAGCATCATCACGGTGCCGAGCACCACCTCACCACCATCTTGGGTCGCGGCGCCGGTGCGTAGCTGTTTACCAATAGTCACTTCCGCCACATCTTGCACCCGCACCGGGCCGTCATCACGTTTGGCAATTACCAACCTGGCAATATCAGCAACACTCGTAAGTTGCCCCGGCGAGCGGATCAGCCATTGTTCGCCATTGCGTTCAATATAACCGGCGCCGACATTGCTGTTGTTGCGCTCAAGGGCGCTGGCTAAATCATCCAAGGTTAACTTAAACGCCAATAATTTCACCAAATCCGGCGCCACCTGGTATTCACGTACATAACCGCCAATGGTGTTAATTTCAGTCACCCCCGGCACTTTTAATAACTGTGGGCGAATGATCCAATCTTGAATGGTGCGTAAATCTTCCGGTGTATAAGCCAAACCTTCGGCGTTTTTGGCGTCAGCTGCAGCTTTGACGGTATACGAAAAAATCTCGCCAAGCCCCGACACAATCGGCCCCATTTCAGCATCGACTTGTGCTGGCAGTTCATTTCTAACCGCTTGCAGCCGCTCGGCGACTTGTTGCCGAGCCCAATAAATATCGGTGCCTTCGGCAAAAATCACCGTCACCTGCGACAGTCCATACCGTGATAACGAGCGGGTATAGTCCAGTTTTGGCAAACCAGCCATCGCCGTTTCTATTGGATAGGTGATCCGTTGTTCGGTTTCCTGCGGCGAAAAACCTTCGGCTAAGGTATTAATTTGCACCTGCACATTGGTGATATCCGGCACCGCATCAACCGGTAACCGACTGGCTTGCCACAAGCCGCCACCGGCCAGCAACAACGTCAGCAACATCACCAGCACCGGCCTTGCCAGCGCGGCCCGTAATATAGCGTCAATCATGGCGACACTCCCCAGCTGTGCAAAGTTGCCCCGGACAATAGCAATAATGCCGAGATGGTGAATGCTGTTGAAGCTAGTGCAGTTGTAGCTAGTGCAGTTGTTGCAAATGTTGTCATCGCTAGTGCTGTTGCTGAGCATGCAGTGGTAGCGGATCGATCGATCGAATATGCCGTCAAATTAATGGTCATGACTTGCTCCCGACTTCAGCACGTCCGCTTTGAGAATAAAGCTATTGATCGTGGCGTAAGAGGCACCTTGTGGTACGCCAGACAACACTTCGACTTGGGTATCATCGGCACGGCCAAGTTGCGGCATCCGAATTTCAAAGGTGTCTCCCACCCGGATAAAAATCACTGTTTTATCGTTCCATTGCTGCAACGCCGATTTTTTAATGACCAAGGGCGCGTCCACCGTAGCGACCGTGACATCCGTTTTAACATGCATACCGGGTCGCCAGTGACCGCCAGGGTTGGCAATCACGCCACGGGCGCGGGCGATGTGGCCACCGGTCATTTGCGGTGCAATATAGCTAATGCTGCTATTGGCCAGCTGATGGCCGTGTAAATCGCTGACAACAAAAGGATTGTTTATTTTTAGCTGTTCGGTATCACCAGGAAACGCCGACATTTCGACATAAACCGACGATAAATCACTGATTTCCACCAACGTTTGTTCAGTCACTTTGCTGCCGACATTCACCAAAGTAGCCGTCACTTCGCCCGCAGCAGGCGCATGAATGGGATAAGACTTTAACGTTGCCGGATTTTGCACCTTGGCAATTAATTGGCCCTTGGTTACTTTATCGCCCACTTTCACTGCCAAGCTTTGCACAATGCCAGAATAAGCAGCGCCGACCTGAAATTGCTGCTCAGCAATCGCCGCCACCACGCCAAATAAATGTAATTGAGTGCGAATGTGACCAGCCGTCGCTTGTTCCAGCACAATACCGGCCTTTGCCACCGACCGATCGCTCAACACGGTGCGCCCTTCAAACGACTCATAGTCCCAGGCAAAGGTTTTGCCCTGATAGCTGGCACTGACTGCAACCGCAAAAGAATGTGGCTCACGGATCACTTGATCGCCCAGTAAATAATCCAGCTCTGGCGTGAAGTTAATCGTATCGCTGGCTTCACCTAAGCGGTTTAACTGCACCTTGGCCGTGATGCTCGTTGGGATCAGCGGTTGATGATCCTGATAAAAGTACAGCCGTAACTCAGGTTCAACCCCGGTTTCGTAAATACTCACTTCAACCGCAAAATGGTCTTGGGTCAATAACCGCCCGCCATGTGGCCCTTTGGCGGGCTCCGCGGTATGTTCATTGTGATGATCATCTTCGCTGGCCATCGCGACGCTGCCAAAATTTAGCCAGCCTGCCCCGAGCACCGCACTACAAAAAAGCAGTCCACGCAAGAAACGGGTAACCAGAAGCTGACCCGGACACACCAAAGCGGCCACTTGGGCGCAGCGTTGGACACAGAATTGGTAGAAGAACTGGGGCGAAAATGGGTAAGAAAATGGAAATAAAGTCATTGGGATTCATCCTGCGTTGCGGTCGATGACACATTGCTCGGTTGTTGTGGGGTGGCAAACAAGGCGGTCACGCTGCGATAAGCGGGCTGGTTTTGCCCGCTGGCGCGCCCCGTCATGGCTGGCGCATAACCGGTGGGGCCATTGGCGATCATCGGTAAACCGGTCAGTCGCTCTTGCTCCAGCAGCTGCAGGTGCCACCGATATTGCAAATCAATCACCATCCGTTTTGCTTGTAAAATTTCCTGCTGCGCCGCCAATAAATCAGTCATATCAAACAACCCTTGTTGATAACCGGCAAGTATTTGCTGTAACACCCGTTCAGCGGCAGGCAACAGCGCGCTGCGATAATCATGCAACTGGCGGCTAAGTTCGGTCAGTTGTTGATGTGAGCGCAGCACATGCAGGCGCAGCTGTTGCTGTTGTTGCTGTTGCAACAACTCGCTTTGCTCTACCGCGACCGCACTCGATAGCGCGTTGCCTTGATTGGGGTTATTTAGCGCCAGCGGCATACTCAATTGCAGCACCAGCGCATTTTCATTCAGCGCCTCGTTGCGCCTGATACCCGCCCCGACGGTTAAGTCGACCTGCCCCAACGCTTGCGCCAATTGTTGCTGACTTTGCAACAAGCGGCTTTGTGTTAACCAATATTGCAACTGGGGTGCTTGTTGCAGTTGCAGCATGACATCGGCCTGTGCAGGCAATGCGGGCAGCTGCGCCAAATCACCGCTGACGGCGGAAAAGTCGGCGTCTTGTAGCCAATGTTGAGCTAACAACTGCAATAAAAACTGCTGCTGCGCGCGAAGCGCCTGATGGTCGATACGGCTTTGCAGCACCCGCAGTTCTAGCCGTGCCACGTCGGCATCACTAACCGCACCGGCACGTGCCCGCGTCTTTGCTACTTCAAGTGCCTGCTGCTCAATGCGAATTTTTTCCAGCGTCCATTGCTGCAGCGCCTGCTGATGTAATACATCCAAAAATGAGCGCATGGTCGCCGCCAGTGCATCAACTTTATGTAGCTGATATTGCTGCGCACTAAGCTGACTTTGCCATTGACTGACATCCAGGCGTTTTTGCCGTTTGTCGCCCAATTCCAGCAACTGACTGAAACTAAGCGTCAACTCGGCACTTTTGATGCCACTACTGCTGCCATTACCCAGCACATTTTCCAAGCTGACATAAAGCTCTGGATTTGGCGTTAAACCAGCTTGCATGGCCGCCGCATCGTTGACTCGCTGCTGATACGGATACAATTGCAAGGTTGGGCTTTGTAGTAAGGTGCGTTTTAACGCCTCGGGCAGACTAAGTTCTTTGGCTTGCACGGGCGTGATCGCCAGTAGACTGACCGACAGTACACTGATCGCAAGTACATTGATCGCAAGTACATTGACCGCGCGTACACTGACCGCCAGCATAGAAGGTCCGGCGTGAGCGAATTTAAAAAGCATATGCATGCTCCATCACAAAGTTTGAAATTAAAATAGCGGCAACCGCAGCAATGCTGGCACTAAATGGCCACACTGAGCTGGGTTATCCAAAATTTACGGGATAAAATTCAAAGATTTGTAGATGGCAGGTTTGGCGGTGGCACGTCAGGCGTATAGCTGGTGGTAATTAAGGCATATTGGCCACTTGGCAAGTGGCTTTGAACGGCCGGATCACCATTCACCCACGGCATTGGCGAAATATGGCAAGACACATGGGCATGGGAAGCATGATGTTCATCATCATGATGTTGACTGTCGCTGGGGCTTGGCGCACCCGCAGTAAATTCGTTTAGGTATTGGTTTGGGTGGTCGTTCGGGTGGTCGTTTGGGTGTTGGTGCAGATGTTGTGGCAATTGTTGATGTGAGCTGCCGTCCAGCACCGAAAGCGGGTGGTTTTCATCCGGCAAATGCATCACCAAACTCTCACAGGCCGATACGGCATGATTGAGCATGATAAACATTAAAAAAAGAAACCGGATCAATGATTTTGGCATAACGCCCTCAATAACAACGCCCAGCATCATACCGGATGCCAGCAGCACCAATCAAGCCCAGCGCCGATTTGACACCTGCCGCAAGCCCCTATTAACGCTTTGCAGCCTCCTGCCTCGACCCCAGCAGATTGAGCTCCACTGTTAAATATCTGTTTAATATTAATTTTCCTTTTCCTTTTCCTTTTCCTTTTCCTTGCCAGTTTTGATATTGTTTTCTTTACTGTTGATCTAAGTTTGGTCGATACAAATTTCTTCCACGTATTGGTTAAACACAGGTTTGCATGTTGCAAGCCACTCAGTTAATTTGGGTCGCAGTGGTCTGAAAATAAGCAATGTTGCCAATTAACTGTTCTCAATACTAAAGACCGTGATGAGATTTCAATAACTGTCATTTCATGGGTGGCAAGATAACTTGTGAGCTGATTGAATGTTTTAAAACTGACTGCTGGTCAATGAGTTTACATTAATTAGTGCGCCCTAATTAGAACGATAATAATGAGTCGGCTACCACCTCAGACCAAGGAATTCCGATTATGACTTACGAGCAACAAAACTATAAAGAAGTCACTATTTTACTCATAGATGACGATGATGTTGATGTGATGGGTGTAAACAGAGCACTCAACAAGCTAAAAATCTTAAATCCAGTAATAAGAGCGCACGATGGTATTGAAGGACTAGCCATTATTCGTGAAACCAAAACGCTCCGTAAGCCTTATATCGTTCTGCTCGATATTAATATGCCAAGAATGGATGGGTTAGAAATGTTATCTGAGGTACGCAAAGACCCGCTAATTTCCAATTCTATCGTTTTTGTATTGACAACCTCCAAGGCAGACGAAGATAAAACAAACGCTTACAACCAACATATTGCTGGTTATATCGTCAAGAATCAGGTTGCTGAAGGATTTGTGCGCGTAATGGAGATGCTGGACAGCTACTGGCGCCTAGTCGAACTTCCAAGCCAGAATTAATGAGGTATTCATGGATAATACTTTAAACGTTCTGCTCATCGATGACGATCAAGTGGATCGGATGGCCGCTATTCGAACGTTAAATAAGCGGGGTGCACGCTACAACATTACTGAGGCGGCAACAGCCTCTGCTGGTTTAAAGCTTGCTCTAGAGCAGAACTTTGACGCAATCTTACTCGACTACCATATGCCTGGAATGGACGGCCTTGAAGTGCTCCGATTTTTGCGGACCGAAGCGAATAAACGGGTGGCGGTGCTGATGTTAAGTCGCCAGGATGATGATGCCTTAGCAGAACGATGTTTAGATGCCGGTGCGCAAGACTTTCTTTTAAAAGACGAAATTGATCACCGTAGGCTTACCAGGGCATTGCGCCAAGCGCAACATCGAAACATGATGGAAGAAGCGTTACTTGCCAGCCGAAATGAGCTACTGCAATTAGTTGAACACGACATTCTGACCGGCCTTGTGAATCGGCGAGGCTTTGAACGGGCGCTTTCTGCAGCAGCGTCACGCGTAAAAAGAGGGGGCTGTAGGCTTGCTGTGCTCTTGCTTGATTTGGATGACTTTAAAAGTGTCAACGACACTGACGGACATGAAGTAGGTGATTCCTTACTGGTTGAAGTGACCCGCAGACTGAGTTTAGCAGTTCGAGACAGCGATCTTTTGTGTCGCTTTGGAGGGGATGAATTTGTTCTGTTAATTGATCAATTTGATTCTGATGACCAAGTGCTGTTATTGGCAGATCGATTAATCGAGGTATTACAGGAGCCTTATGTTTGGGGCGATAAAAGCCACATCGCAACCGCAAGTATCGGTGTCGCCATCTACGATCGTTCCATGTCTGCAGTCACTGATCTGCTTCGTTTTGCCGACATGGCCATGTATCAAGCAAAACAAGCTGGGCGGAATCAGAGTCGAGTGTACTCTTCCTCATTGGGAGATGCGGCTTTAAACCGCAACCGCATCAAATTCGAGCTACAAAATGCGGTCGCGAACAACGAGATGCGCGTTTTCTATCAAGCACAAATTCGCGTTTCAGATGGAAGCCTTGGCGGCATGGAGGCATTAGTTCGTTGGCAACATCCGGTACTAGGCCTGCTTTCGCCTGCCAGCTTTATTGCAATTGCTGAAGAAGTTGGAACCATTGTCGATATTGGAAATTGGGTTCTTGTAACTGCGTGTAAGCAGTTAGGTGAATGGCAGTCAAAATATCCGGCGCTATGTCAAAACCTATCGCTTGGCGTCAATTTATCCGTTGTTCAGACCTCTTCAAAAACATTACCGCAAGCATTAAATGAAGCGTTAGAGATGTTTGATCTAAATATAAGTAGCTTAGAAATGGAGATTACGGAGAGCGCATTAATTAAAGATCCAGATGCTATGACGACGGTTCTCACAGAGTTAGTCGAAAAAGGAGCTTTTCTGTCGCTCGACGATTTTGGGACTGGTTACTCCTCTTTGGAACACCTGAAAATTTTTCCAATCAGTGTCTTAAAAGTTGATCGAGGATTTGTAGATGGCGTCGGTAAAGACAAAAAAGCAGAGCAATTACTGGTCGCTATCATTGCACTTGCCAAAGCCCTTGAAATGAAAGTTGTGGCAGAAGGTGTTGAAACGCAGGAACAAGCAAACTTCTGTAGTCGGCATGGCTGTGATTTACTTCAAGGTTATTTTTTTTCTAGACCTATTACGGCAGAAGCTTTCGAAGCTTCCTTTTTGAATTTAACTTGATAAAGTTTTTCAGAAAACATCCAACCTAGTTTGCGGCATTGCATAACGGCTCCTCTAGCGAATTGATCTGATTCAAATAGTTCGCTGGTCAGTATTTAGTTATTGCGAGCGCATTAAGTCAAGGTCAAAAAATTACGATGACTTCGGCCATGTGAAAATAAAGCGAGCACCTCTTGGCTTGTTTTTCAGCAGCGTGATAGAACACCCGCATGACTCGACAATTTTTTTGACAATAGCTAAGCCCATGCCGCTTCCCTCGACTTCATCACGTGGACGAAGTGTTTTAAACATTGTAAAGACAATATCTGTAAATTCCGAAGGAATACCTGGCCCATCATCTGCAATCTCAAACTGGTGAAATCGCTCCAATTCGGCATACTGAACCGTGATTTGACCCGTGCCTTTATCATGATGTTTTATGGCGTTACTCATCAGGTTCAGAAATATCTGCTCTAAAGGAATTCGATTTACTTCAATGCTTGGCAGAGGGTTTTCAATATTGAGTGAAAATAATTGATTCACATTAAGCGTTTCAAATACATTTGAGATCAGTAACTTGATATCTGTCATTTCCAAAAAATCTTCCCGGGCACCCGCTCGCGAAAAAGCTAATAAATCGTCGAGTAAACGCTCCATTCTATTAATCCGACTTTGCATTAAATGAAGGTGTGATAAATCATTTGTATCAATTTTTCCTTCTAAGTCTTCTTTTAACCATGAAGCTAATTGAAAGATTGCGCGTAGTGGCGATCGCAAATCATGTGAGGCAATATAAGCGAAACTTTCTAGGTCGGTATTACTGCGTTGTAATTCCAAGTTCGTCAGATTTAGTTGGTTAATCAACATTTTTTGTTTATTAATTTGCCTATTCAATTCGACTAAACTTTTGCTAAAAGTATTCTGTGACTCTAAAT
>JBBKWN010000026.1:0-20496 GCA_037968955.1 Rheinheimera sp.
GCGCCCAGCATGGTGTTGTTCTGGGCCTGTGTTCGAGTCTAGCTGCGGGCTAAAATCAAATCGCGATACGCCAGACCACTTTGTTTGATCACGCGCTGTTGGCTTTGATAATCGACATACACAATACCAAATCTTTTTAAATAACCCTCTGCCCATTCAAAGTTATCCATCAGACTCCAGGCAAAATAACCATCCACCCGCACGCCTTGGCGCATGGCCGTATCCAATGCCAACAGATGTTGCTGGTAATAACTGACCCGGTCAAGATCCTGCACCTGGCCTTGTGCCAGCTGGTCATCCATCGCCGCGCCATTTTCTGTGATGTAAATGGGTGGCAGTTGATAAAGCTGATGCAACGACAGCAGTAAATCGGTGAATGCTTGAGGGTAAATTTCCCAGCCAATATCAGTTTTCGGCGCATCGACCATATCCACCGGCGCATAACCATTTTCAGCACAGGCTTGATAGACAGTACGGGTATAAAAATTTACGCCAAGAAAATCCAGCGGCGTACTGATAATGGCAAAATCACCGTCTTTAATCACCGGTTTGTCGCGCTCGGCAAGTAGCGAAAAACTATCAGGATAACAACCTTCCATCACCGGTTTGATGTACCACTGATTAAAATAATCATCCGCCAACTGTGCTGCCGCAATATCGGCCGGATCATCACTTTGTGGATAACAAGGGGTGAAATTCAGCACTAAACCGTTCATCGTGTGCGGACTATTTTTCTTTAGGACTTGTAGTGCCAAACCATGCGCTAACAACAAATGGTGGGCCGACTGCCGGCCAAAGGCTTTACTTTTAAGGCCAGGCGCATGGATACCCGCTTCATAGCCCAAATAAGAACTGCAAAATGGCTCATTTAACGTGGCATAGGAATACACCCGATCGCCAAAAGCACGGCTAATTTTGTCGGCATAATCAGCGAATAAATACGCCGTTTCTCGATTTAACCAGCCACCGTTATCTTCCAAATGTTGGGGTAAGTCCCAATGGTACAAAGTGACAAAAGCTTTAATTTGGTTTGCTTTTAGCTCATCTAATAATTGAATATAAAAATCAACACCTTGCGTATTTAAACTGCCATCCTGATGCATTACCCTTGGCCAAGAAATCGATAGACGATAGGCATCCACACCCAACGATTTAATCAGTGCCACGTCGTCACGCCATAACCGGACATGATCACAGGCGGTCAGGCCATCAGAGCCATCACGGATCTTGCCCGGCGTGGCACAAAAGGTATCCCAAATACAAGGCAAACGACTATCAGCGCCACCTTCAATCTGAAAAGATGCGGTGGCCACCCCAAACAAAAACTGTTTGGAGTTAAGCTTTGAATCTGTTGGTAATGCAATTTTCATAGGTTCACTTCGGCTAGTTTAACTGGTGATAAAGAGCACCAATTTGTTATTTTAGAAACAACTGTAAGCGCTTTCAATTTCAGTCGAAAGAGTAGCGCGGATGTGGCGGAAGATCAATCAATGATCGATACCAGGTAGCCGCTCTTCAGGCGATAAAATTGATAAATATATTGGCGGTCAATCGACCGTCGCTGATGGACGCGGAAATATCGGTCAGCGGATTGACCAGACTAGAATGCAGCAAGTTGCCAGGGTAAATAACCAGCCGGTTTTGGCGATATTCCAGTACTTGGTATAACTGGTAGTGATCATCACTTGTGACACAATAACGCGCGACAGGGGCTCCGGCGTGCGCTAAATACTGCTCTGCCGCCTGAAAATACCCCTGCTGATTAGCCGCAGTAATGCGCTCAAGTCCGGTCGGCTGATGGCGAAACAAACCGGTACCACCATGTGGTGCTGGGCTTAAATAATGTAGCAAGGCAAAATAAAAGGGTGCCGTGCTATCAAAATGCGGCAAACATTGCAGCGGTGTGAGCGCCGCTTCGCTGGTAGTAATCAGTGAATAATAGATATCTTGCGGTTTTAACCGCAAATCCGCCGGAATTTGATAGACCTGATAGATCAGCTGATACACCGCGTCCAACACCGCTATTACATAAGGCCGCGGCAAAAATGCCCGCAGCCCAGGGTAATAGGAATGCGGATCAGCACCAAAATTTGCTGTGGCAGCATCGGCCAGCAAAGCGTGGACATCGGCCATCAGATCATCAATGATAATGACCGGCGTTTGCTGTTGACCGACGTAAATAACTTGCGACGATAAACCAGTATTGATGGTAAAGGCCGCCATGCTTTAGACAATCGACGACTTGCAGTAATACTGCAAAAAGTCTTGATGACTTGGAAAGTTCTGCACGGTTTTTTGCACATTGCCAGCTATAGTCGCCAGAAAGTCCTCCAGCTCCGTGTCACTCATCGCATCCACTATCGGATGGTATTGGGCTGGCAATATGCCCTGCCCCATCATCACTTGGATCCAAGAGCTTTCGCCAAACAGCTCTTGCGCAAACTTATACACCTTGCCGGACTCGGCAAATAACGCCATGCGATGGCGCAGTGACTCGGGCACCGCCATATCGCGGCAATAGCGCCAAAACTTGCTGTCATCGCGCATTGTTGCTTTGTAATGCAGAATAATGAAGTCACGAATGTTATGCATTTCAATCTGCGTTTGTCGGTTAAATTCGTCCACCTCAGGCTGCACAATACCATTGGACGGAAACATTTGTAGCAAGCGCACAATACCACGCTGAATAAGATGGATACTGGTTGATTCCAAAGGCTCTAAAAACCCACTGGCTAAACCAATGGCAATACAGTTTTTATTCCAGTGCTGATGACGAGTGCCGGTGCGAAACTTAATCACCCGCGGTTCGACTAACCGCTCGCCTTCAATATTGCTCAGCAACAAGGTTTTGGCTTCGTCATCAGACATAAATTTACTGCAAAACACCAAACCATTGCCAACCCGGCTTTGCAGTGGGATTTTCCACTGCCATCCCGAGGCGTGGGCAATCGAACGGGTGTAAGCCAGTGGCGGAGTCACGGTTTTGGTTTGTACGGCTATCGCGCTGTCACAAGGTAAATAATGACTCCAGTCCTCAAAACCGGTGTTCAGGGTTTGTTCGATTAACAAGGCACGAAAGCCGGTACAATCAATAAACAAATCACCTTCGATCAGCTCACCCGACATCAGTTTTAAGCCGCTGATGTGACCATCAGCATGTTGCAGCACTTCATTAATTTTGCCTTCAATGCGCTTGATACCATGTTGCTCGGCAAGTTTTCGCAGATACTTTGCATATAAGGTCGCATCCATATGGTAGGCATGATTTAAGTCCTGATTCGGTAACACCGCAAAGCGGCCTTCACGCGCCGCCAAGTGCTCGACGCAATAATCACCCATCTCGCGGGCGATGCCGCGCTCCTGCCCCTTGCGCCAAAAATGCTGAAAACCGCATGCCCAGCAGTCTTTACCCAGAAAGCCAAACGAATGCAGATACTGCTGATCCTGCTGTAACCAGTTTTCAAACATAATGCCAAGCTTAAACGTGGCATTGGTGGCGGCCATCACTTCTTGTTCAGATATACCCAGCAGTCGGTGGAAAATATGCAGCGTGGGAATGGTGGCTTCACCCACACCGACGGTGCCGATGTCGTCGGACTCGACCAGCACCACTTCGAGATTTTTCCCCAGTAATTTACTCAGCGCCGCGCCGGCCATCCAGCCTGCGGTGCCACCACCGGCAATCACTACTTTTTTAATGGGCCGGCGCGTGCCCGCCATGCCGTGTAATGCCTGATAGCCCTGATGCATGCAATATCCCCTTGTCGCTGCTGGCGCTCTTTGCTGGCGCCGCTTATGTTCTTTGGTTTTGTTAAAGCTGTTTTTTTGCGTTAACGCTTTAATTTATTTTGCAATTCCGCCCGCAGTTTTCGTGCATTAAGCTCGTCCAACGGCTTGGTTAACATGCCGATCGCCTGCTCTGGTAGCGCAGGTGCAGGGCTGTCGTCATGCTCAAAAATGTAGTAGTTAAACAGCGCCTGCCAAGCTTGCCGCTGTGCCTTGGGTAAGCTGCGTAGACTTAACATACTGTGTAATAGGGCATTGGTCGGTCGACCTAAATACGCGGGGCTGTCACGCCACCAATGGCTGATCAGCATATTCAGCGCGTCGTGCCCTTGCACGTGATGCCACCACATGCTCGGAATAAAGAGCACATCTCCCGGTTGCAATGAGGCGATAATGGCGGCTTGCTGCGCTTTGGCAAAACGTGGAAATTGCGCTAAATCCGGCGCTAAAAAGTCGACCAGACTGATATCTTGGCCACCGGGAGCAAACTCCATTGGCCCTGGGTATAAATTTGCAATTTGCTCGGGCGGTAAGAGGGTAAAAGTGCGCCGGCCGACCACGTTGCAGGCCAAGTTATTCGGAAAGTCAAAATGGGCGGCAATACGTGCCCGATTACCCAGCCATAAACTAGTGAGCGGCTGTGGCAGTTCATCAACAAAACTATTGCAGCTGGCAAGGCCTGGAAACCAACGATTGACTTCAGTGGAGCCCATATACCAGGTCGGTGCGTCGGGCTGCTGGGCCGCAAGTGTTAATTGCTGCAGCAACTGCGGCAAGGCCATTTTGCCCGCCTGATAATTAAAGCCCGAAAAATCACTGTTATAAAATACCCGACCTTGTGTTTCTGGCGCCAAATGGCAGACGCTAATCGGCTCGCCTTGATCAAACTGCAGTAGATAGTCCCCAGCCGCAGCAGCAGATTGCAAACCGGCTTGCACGAGTGGCCATTGGTTGCACAAACCTTTTAGGATCAGTGGTGTTGTGCGATCTTTGAGCAAAGTTGCCAGTGTCGACCGTGGCGCCGAGGCATCAGTACAATCGATGCTCTCAACCTGGGGTCGCTGTTGTTGCCACAGTGCCAGCCCTTGCATCATTTAACCAACCGCTTGGGGCGACAACTGATTTTTCAGCTGTACCAAGTGCCGAATATTCGACTGTGAAGCCATTGCCATGTAGATCGCTTGCAAATAACCCGCTTGGTGTAATACCTGCAGCGTGTCGGCTGACAACTCTTTTACCCGGTCTTCATTGATGGTGTAAAAACCAACCATTTGATGTTTCGCGCCGTCGTCGAGCTGGATGTCGAGGGTCACCCCTTCGAGCAAATTCAGTTGTAACAATTGTTCGACAAATTGTTGGCTGTCCTGCAAACCAAAATGCAGGGTTTCCAACATGCCGGCCACTTGCTCCAGATAAGGACTGTTGCCACCAAAGGGTAAAAACAGCGCTTCGCCTTGTCCTTGATTGACGCGCGGGTGCGTGACATCGATATGGATCACCCGTTGTTGGTGCTCGACGCCATCTTCACGCACAGTTTGCTGGCCGATTAAAAAAGGTAACCGCAGCACGGACAATGGGATATAGCTATCCTGCCAATTGTTGTGCTGTAAAAACAAATTTTCCTGATGACTAAAGCCAAACAAGGCTACCGGATACAATTTTCCAGTTTGTTGATCTTTATGAAAAAAAATTGGGTATTGTGCTTGAACACTACGAAACTCTAGCGGAAAAGTGGGCGTGAACCATAGATTGTCGCCGTAACTGGCACCGCGCTCGGTGATTACTTTAAGCGGCTGATGTTCAACACTGTTCAGTAAAACGATATTGCTCATGTCGGATCCCTGTTTTTTGTTTTATTAATTATGCTGGTTCGTGGGTAGTGACGTTAGCGCTACCGCCTATCTCAAGCTGCTAAATTGTCGGCAATCCGTGGCGGCGGATCTTTTGCAATAACGTCCGATTGTCATCAAGCAGCGGTGTTAACGTCTGAATTCGTTGCCTGTTTTCATGAAACAGTTGCTGCGCTTTGCGCTGCAACGACGGTTTCTGACTGCCGGTAAGCTCTGTCTGAAAACCCATACCATACAATACATACTGGTAGCTTGCTGCTGGAAATAATACATCGTTATGGCGGATATCCTGCGCCGAAGGCACCTGATATCGCCACAACTGTAAAGCATCAAGCAGCGATGCCGGCACAGATGACGATTGGCGGTGATCATGCCAATAGTCATGGTCACTGCGCTGGCTAAGCACATAATGCAGCTTTAAGAATTCGATAATTTGCGCCCAGTGCTGTAAAAACGTCTGATTCAAGCGCTTAGCAACAATATCCATCACCGCACGATTGGCCGGCAATTGACTGCTCAGCGCTTTAGCGGTCCATTCCACCATGGCGAGGGCGGATGCTTCAAGTGGTTCAATAAAACCAGCGGCCATGCCAATGGCGATACAGTTATTCTGCCAACACCGGGCGCGGTGACCCGGCGTAATAGTTAGTTTTCGAAACTCAGCGCTATCGGCCGCCGCGGCGCCAAAGTCGGTGGTGATGTAGTCGCGTAGTTGTTGCTCGGCCGCACTGTCCGAACTATGCGCCGATGAATAAACATGGCCGATGCCGCGCCGTGTCGGTAACGCGATATCCCAAATCCAACCACAAGGCTGCGCCGTGGAATGGGTGCAAGAAGCAATCGGTGTATCAGGCATTGGATAGGGCATTTGCACCGCCAGCGCAGTGTCGTTAAATAGCACCTGTTGCTGGCTAATAAATGGCACTTGCAGCTGTTCACCCAACAGCATGGAACGGACACCGGAACAATCAACAAATAAATCACCGGCGATAACACCATGTTCGCGAGTCGTCAGGCTGGCAATATCGCCATTTAAGTGCTGCGAAATGGTAGTGACATGATCGGCAATGTACCGCACTCCCAGTTTTTCGGTGATATGTCGCTGCAGTAACTGGCTGAATTTACTGGCATTGAGGTGATAGCCATAGTTATTGATAAAACTGTATTCGACGGTGGCAATTTGTTTAGGCGCTAACCCAAGCTCGGCCAATTGAAATTGCTGACAGACGGCATCGGCAAACGCCACGTCTTGCTGGTGCGGCAACCAAAAAGGACACAGATTTAGTTCTTGCTGCCCGATGGGCAAGCTAAATGGATGTAAATAGCTGTCAGTGACGGCTTGTGAAGAGCCCTGCACCGCTGTCGCAGCAGCGCCACGCCAGTTAATAAATTTTGAGCCTTGTTTGAAGCTGGCATCGCAGCATAATAAAAATTCGGTTTCACTGATGCCTATTTTTTGCAACGTCAGGCGCATGGAAGGCCAAGTGCCCTCACCCACACCAATAATCGGCACCTCGGGCGATTCAATCAGGCAGATATTGAGTTTTGGCTCGGTTGAAAGTACACCTTGATCAGCATTATGTTCCGCAGCCAACAAACCAGCGGTGATCCAGCCTGCAGCGCCGCCGCCGACTATCACAATATTGCGGATCGGATTGTCCATTGAATGACCTGTTGCCATTGATAAATCACATCAAATTAATCTACAGCATCTGAACGCAAAGCAACACTTGGCTATCAGATAAAAAACGGCCAGCAGAAAGGAAACAAACAGCTGGCCGGAAAATTTTACGGTATTGTTGTGCGAATGTGCGATTCAAAGCCGAACCCATCGCCAGAAAAAGGCAACAGGCTCGGTTGCCCCGCATGCTACAGCAGGCGGGGTTCCCCCTTAAAAGCTGTAGCGCGCACCAATACTGTAACGAGCGCCCGTTTCCACCAAGCTTAATACCTGCTCTGTGGCACGACCGTGCACCCGGATATACTCGTCAGTCACGTTCAGACCTTCCAAGTACACCGTCAGACCTTCCACTTGTGGCAAGTCGTAGCTGACCGACACGTCAATTTGTGAATAAGCTTCGGTATATTTTGGATTGGCACCAGTATCTTGGCCGCGTGAATTTAAGAACTCATCACGCCAGTTATAAGCAATCCGCGCCTGGAAGCCAAAGTTTTCATAAAACACGATGGCGTTGGCGGTATCGCTCAAACCAATCAGCGCCGGCTGGTCTTTCAGTACAAAGTTGTCATAAGTCTGACCGCTATTTACTTTGGTATAGTTACCAATCACCCCAAAACCAGTCTCACCAAAGGCATGTTGCACCGCAAATTCCCAACCGGTAATCGCTTCAGACTTGTCGCTGTTTGAAGGAGTATCAATCTTGAAATTCATCGGATTGTCTTCACCGGCTTTACCGCTGATGGTCTTGCCCGCCACGTTCACACTTGAATCATTTGGATAATTGGCGAAGATCCAGTTGCGAATAGCTGCAGCATCTGCCCCAACCGCCGCCACGGCTTCACGGTATTTTTTACCGTCCGCAGGGTTAGCAATACCGGCTATCTTGGTGTCCACCACGATGTTGCTGATAAAGTTAGTCGTGTTCTTGCGGAAGTAACCCACTGATGCGTAGCTACTTGGTGAATAATACCATTCAGCTGAGAAATCGAGATTTTTCGACTCCAACGGTAACAAACTCGGATTACCCGCCGAACCGCCGCCACCCGAACGGTTGGCCAGTGTCGCCAACACGGTGCCGCCTTGAATTGAAGAGTAGTCTGGACGACCAATGGTCTCGCTGTAAGCGGCCCGTAACATCACATCGTCCATCGCTTCAATGTTGAAGTTCAGGTTTGGCAACACATAGTCGTATTCACCTGTTTGTGTCTGGAAGTCACGCTGACCACTGGCCACTAAGGCAATTTCAGTATCGGCAATCCACTGCGCGCCATTGTAACCAGCAACGGCCGACGTCGACGTCACATCCGTGCTTTCAATTCGAACCCCAACATGGAAATCATACGGGCGTCCTTTTGCTTCCGACGCAAAATTGTATTGCATGTAAAAAGCGGAAGACTCTTCGATGGTATAACGGTCCGTGTCACGGGCATAGTCGGTGCTTGGGCAGAAATCGGTGCCACAATCGCCTAAACCTTTGTAACCGGCTGGGGTATACAGCTTTTCGGCACGGTCACGTACCGCATGGAAATCCCAGAAGAAAATCCGATTTAACAGGTCAAACGTCTTGCCAGAGGCGGCCGAGAAATCACCTTTGTTGGCAGAAAATTTATCGTGAATAGTGCCCGCTGGGAACCAACTTTCTTCAAAGTCGCCAGCTTTACCAACACCACCCCAATCGTTGCGTTGCACATTGACTGATTTTGAATGGTTATCGACATCGGTCAGCGCAATACCAAAATCGATTGAGCCCGCGTCCGCTAAATCGTAGTTGGCTTTCACCTGATATTGGTCAATTTCAGAGCGGTTGGTAGAATTTCCAAACACACTCCCAGTCACCCGCATATCAGAAGGTTTGATGGCATTGCCGCCACCGACCGACAGCGCCGGTAATGCACCGCTAAAATCGGTCGCAGCAGAGGTACGGATAAAACCAGCGGTACTTAACGTATTGTTTGAACCGAAAATATTATTTGGTTTAATTTCAGCGTCCGATTGATGCGCGTCAAAATTAACTTTTAAACGCTCGGTCGGTTGCCACTCTAAATTTAAGCCCAAAGAGCCACTTTCGTTCCGAACGCCAAAATCACCAGCCCCCATCGATAAATCTTGTGGAGTAGTGTAAGTTTCCGAGTAAATTAACGGCGATGAAACCGGGCCATTCGTCCAGACGTTTTGTGATGGAGCAAAGGTAAACCAAGCCGATACGTCGTTATATTGGGTATCGACATCATTGCGCATATAGGTGTAGTCAAGGGTCGCTTTGATAGTATCGTTTGGACTGTACTGCAACACCAACTGACCGTTGGTACGGACGCGTTGTTGTTCTTCAAATTTGTAAATAGTGGTTTGTGGCACTGAATAAATATCACTAGGCCCTGGTCGATTGACTTGACCGGCCTGTTGCACGCCACCCCATTCGGCAGTGCCGGCGCCCCAGTTGTCATCCACAGAACCTAAAAAGCTACGCCAGCCTGTGCCGACGTTTGCTTGTTGGTTACCACTTTCACGCTCCTGATAGCTACCCGAGACCATCACACCAAATTTATTGTCATCAAAAGTGTTGGAATATAAGCCAGAAAACTCCGGCGTCACTGAGCCGCGATCGGTAGATTTGTCATCAACCATCGCGACGTTCGCGATAGCTTTCATGCCAGGAGAAGTTAGTGGGCGTAACGTTTCGACATTAATAGTAGAGCCGATGCCACCGGTCGGATTCGCGGCATAAGAAGTTTTGTGTACCTGGACACCGCTGATGGAATCTGAGGCGATGTTGGCAAAATCGAACGAGCGTGAACCCGTCGTGACGGGCATCTGACGGCCATTTAAGGTGACCAAGTTAAAATCCGGGCCAAAACCGCGCACAGAAACCCGACTACCTTCGCCGTTGACGCGGTCAATAGAAACACCGGCAATTCGCTGCAGTGATTCTGCAAGGTTGGTATCTGGAAACTTACCGATGTCTTCAGCGGAGATTGCGTCGACCACGCCGTTAGCTGAACGTTTGATATCCATCGCTTTAATTAAGCTGCCACGAATACCGGTGACTGCGATGACTTCAATTTTGTCGGCTTTTTTTGCGGAGTTAGCTGCGGTCGCATCCTGTGCATGAACCGGCAACATCACCCCGACACCGAGCACCAGCGACAAACTGGTGGCTAATTTGGTTTTTCTAAACGTTAGTGGTTTCATTCTGTTATCCCTGTCGACTGTTTTATGGCTACTATTTTTATAAGTGCGTTGTATTTTTAAGCGCCGACTAGGTTGTTAACATACTACTTCACCAAACTGTAAGCGCTTACACAACTTAGGTGATTTTTTTTCTGTCGTCAATACACCAACCTAGGAAAGTTCCATTTGCACCGAAAAAAAGCAGCCCCTAAGTGGCTTGAAAAGATTGACTATCACACCACAAAAGCAGTTTAAGTAACTGTTTTTAATCGAATAACTATAGATTAAAAAATTTCATCAAACTGGCGTAGAAATCTGCCATTTGCGACAAATTGCAGCAAGCCGGCGCGATTTGCGCCAAATTGATTCAGCCGCTGCCCTACCTCGTTGCAGGCGATCGACGCTGCAAAAAATGCGCTGCACCATCAAATGTACGCCGTAGTCGGCAAGCGGGGTCAGTCAGGGTACAATCAGCTTAATTTCATCTTTTGAGAAATGCCTGATGTCCAACGTCCCTCCGATGCAGATTGATCACAGTTATGCCCGTTTAACCACCACCTTGTTTGAATTTTGTACCCCGACGCCCGTGGCGGCGCCACGTTGGCTGGCGTTTAATCATCCGTTGGCAGCCGAGCTTGGTTTTGAGCCGCAGCTGGCTGAAACTGCCGAAGGGTTACAATTGTTGTCTGGCAATCAGCTGCCGCAATGGACAAAACCGCTCGCACAAGCTTATAGCGGTCACCAGTTTGGTCAGCTGTCGCCACGATTAGGTGATGGCCGCGCATTGCTGCTGGCCGAAATCATCGACCACGCTGGGCAACGACGTGATCTGCAACTCAAAGGCGCGGGACCCACACCCTATTCGCGGCGGGGTGATGGCCGCTCAGCGCTGGGGCCGGTGATCCGCGAATACTTAGTCAGCGAAGCCATGCACGCGCTCGGCGTGCCGACAAGCCGTGCGCTGGCTGCCGTGATCACAGGTGACACGGTGTACCGCGATCAAGCCAAACCCGGCGGTATTCTGACCCGGGTTGCCGCTAGCCATATTCGTATTGGCACTTTTCAATTTGCCAGCATGCAGCAGGACAAAACTGCCTTACAAAGCCTCGCCGATTACACTATCAATCGGCATTACCCCGCTTGCACCGAGTCGGCCAAGCCTTATTTAGCGTTACTCAATGCAGTGATCAAGGCCCAAGCAGCTTTGGTGGCGCAGTGGATGAGTCTCGGTTTTGTGCATGGCGTGATGAATACCGACAATATGTCGGTCAGTGGCGAAACCATTGATTATGGTCCTTGCGCGTTTATCGACCAGTTTGATCCCGACACCGTCTTTAGCTCGATTGATCACCAAGGTCGCTACGCTTATCGTAATCAACCAATGATCGCGCAGTGGAACCTTGCCCGACTAGCCGAAGCCCTGTTACCGCTGCTGGCTGATGCTGAACCCGAAGCCGTGGCACTTGCCACCGATGCGTTAAATGAGTTTCCAACACATTACTATCAGGCTTGGCAAAACCGAATGAGCGCCAAACTAGGCTTAGCGTCCAATCGCGCCGCCAAAATTCTGGCCGAACAATTACTGAACCTGATGGCCGCCAACAAAGTTGATTTTACACTCTGTTTTAGAACCCTCGCTTTTGCAGTGACGGATGCCACTGACGCTCAAGGTCCGGCAGCCTTATTTGCCGATCAACAAGGCTGGTTGGTGTGGGCGGCACAATGGCAACAACAGTTGGGCACCGATAAAACTCAGATCCAGCATGCAATGGATGCAGCCAACCCGTATTTTATTCCACGAAATCATCAAATTGAGCAGATTATTCATCAGGTGACAACGCATGGCGATGTAAGTTTATTTCAACAATTTGCCAGCGATTTAACGACCCCTTTTACCAAAAACGCCGACAATCAGCGCTGGGCAGAGCCCGCTCTAGCAACTGATGTGCCTTATCGGACTTTTTGTGGCACCTAAGATTGCCAAAACTTGGTCAGGCTGTTCAGGCCACGCTAGACGGTTGTTGTCCTGCGACAAATGCGGTCGCGATCAAACTTAGCCGCACCACCCGCATAAGGTGGTGGGCTCAATGCCGATGATGCTAGTAATCGATCAACGCTCTAAGACGATTCGATACCGCGCCTTGCCACTTTCCAAATGGGCCAGCGCCTGATTGACCTGATCAAACTTGAAGGTTTCCACCACCGGTTTGATGTCATGTTGCACGGCAAAATCGAGCATTTTTTTAATGGTTGCTGGGCTTCCTACCGGCGATCCAGAGACTGAACGCTGCGCCATAATCAAACTAAATACGTTTAAATCAAGTGGCTCCAGCGTGGCGCCGACAAAATGCAACCGGCCTTTTGGTTTTAATGTCGACAGATACAGGTTCCAGTCCAACTTGACATTAACCGTGCTCAGCATGAAATCAAAGCGGCCAGCAGCAGCGGTAATTTCAGCGGCATTTTTGGAATTCAGGCAATGATGGGCGCCTAACGCTTTTGCTTGAGCGGCTTTACTATCACTGGAGCTAAATGCCGTTACTTCACAGCCCCAAGCTCGCAAAAACTGCACCGCGATATGGCCAAGGCCGCCAATACCAATCACCGCCACTTTGTCGGTCGGTTTGACATCAAACTGCACCATCGGGTTAAACACGGTGATGCCGGCACAAAACAGCGGCCCGGCCGTTTTTGCATCCATCCCCGCCGGCAATGCCACCACGCTTGTAGCATGGGCGCGGACTTTTTCAGCAAAACCACCGTGACGACCAACAATAGTGCCTTGCGCGGCGGCACATAAATTCTGATCACCACTGCCACAGCTGGCGCATACCTGACAATAACCGCTATGCCAGCCAAGCCCAACCACCTGGCCTAATTGCAGATGCGCAACATCGGCACCGAGCGCTGCAATTCGTCCAACCACTTCATGGCCAGCGACCAAGGGGTAACTCGACATGCCCCACTCATTGTTAATCATCGAGAGATCTGAGTGACAAATTCCACAATAATCGACATCAATTTCAACATCTTGCCGGCCAAGCGGGCCAGGATCATACTCGATCAGCGTCAACTCAGACTGAGGCGCCAGCGCCGCATATGCTTTAATCATCATTCCTCCAACATTCGGTTAATTTGCCATCATGACCACCACAGTATTGATGAAATTCAGCAGATTGCTGCTTTTGTTGCGCGCTTTGGTGAATCAATGGATGCCAGTTAAACGGGTGATGGCATCAGCGGTGGACTGTTTTTTGTCAATCCGGCCATGGCTGATGCTGCTCCAAATACCACCGTCGCGGTTGAAGATTAATAGCCGATATAAACAGCCGTCATCAACATCGCGGTCGCCAACAACACAAAGATGGCGACCAGCGGCAGAATAAATTTGGCCCATTGGGACCAGCTCACTTGTGCGGTCGCCAAATATGCCAATAAGGTGCCTGAAGTGGGCGTAATCATATTGGTGATGCCATTGCCAAATAAAAATGCCAACACTGTGGTTTGCGGCGCCACCCCAGACAATTGGCCGAGTGGCCCCATAATCGGCATGGTAATGGCGGCTTGGCCGGACGTTGATGGAATGAGGACGTCTAACACCAGTTGCGAAGCAAACATACCAAGTGCGGCAATATAAGGATTATCTTCACCAATAATACTCACCAACGAATAGACCACGGAATCCAATACTTTGCCGTTTTGTAACGTGATGGCAATGGCAAACGCGACACCGATGAGAAAACTAGCCATCAGAATTTTTTTCATGCCGCCGACAAATGCTTCGGCCGCAACATTGGCGCCAAGACCACTTTGCGCCGCCAATAATAAACTCAAACCAATGTAATAAGCGGTCAACTGCTGCTTTTCCCATTGCCAATGGTTGGACGCATAGACTAAACCAGCAATCCCTAGCAACAGACTGCATAACATCAGCAAATGGCGATGGCTCAGCGGCTTGGCAGTTAACTCTAAATCAGCACCAGCACTGAAACCCACCCGCTTAATCACCCACAGCATAAAACCAATGCCGACCAGCAAAAAGATCACAAAAAAGACCGCCCGCAGGCCCGCGCCACTAAAAATGGGTAACCCCAGAAGCGGCTGTGCAATTGTCAGCGGCAGCGGGTTGGTTATCGAGCTTAAATAACCCACTTTCACCGCCACAGTTACAATTGCCAGCCCAATTAAATTCGACATCCCCAAACGTCGCGCCAGCTCAACCATCAACGGGATGATCAGCAAGTATTCCGACGCCAAACCTAATAAAGTACTGCCCAGCGCAAACATCACCATTAAACAACTGACCAACCAATACACATTGCCGCGAACGCCAGTTAATAAACGCTCCAATCCGGCATCGATGGCGCCGGATTTATTCAAAATGCCAAACATGCCGCCTATCACCAGCACCATGAAAATCAGGCCGCCTCCCTGTTGTAAACCTTGCGGGATAGCCAGGAGCAAATCGACCACCCCCACTGGGCTTGCGGTGCCTGGCGGGTTATCGGCGACCGAAGAGAACAGCTGCAACCAAGAGGCATCTTTGGCGATGGTCTGGTAGCTACCGGGGATCACTAAACCGTTTTCACGCTGATAACTACCAGACTCAAACAGATAGGTAAAAGCACCAGCAACCACTAAGATAAACAATAAAATAACCAGCGGATGGCTGCCGCCTTCAGCATAGGTTGACGGTGTAGCCTTTGAGGGCGGTTGGTGCTGTGGCATTGCTTTCATGCGTTATTCCCGTCGCGCTGTAATTTTTGCTGAATATAACCAACCACGGTTTGGGACACCTGATGTAAGTCACGTTGCAATTGTTGGAAATTATCGTTGCGGCAAAACTGTTGCTCATGCATATACAAAGAGCGATTAATTTCAATTTGAATGCTGTGTTGTTGCAACTTCGGTTGTCCGGAACTCGCCGTCAAATAACCCCCTTTGTAGGGGTAATTCACCGCCACCTGATAACCCAAGCTCTGGAAACTCTGTGCCACTAATTGGCTAAATTCCGGATCGGCAGACCGACCGTCTAAATCGCCAATTACAATGTCGGCACGCGCTTGATTGTGGTCAATATTCATCGCATTGCCTTTGGATTTCATCGAGTGACAATCGATATGCCACACCTGACCAAATTGCTGCCTGAATTGCTGCAACAAGGCAGCCAGACATTGATGGTAGGGTTGATAGTAATGGTCAATGCGGTTCTGCACCGCCGCCACAGTCAATGGCTGCTGGTACATCGGCTGGCCCGGCACCGCCAAGGCCCGAATTAAGCCCATGCCGCGCTGACTATACACCGATGGGTGCAGCGGGCTTGGCCATACCCCCGCCAGCAGCGCTGCATCAATATCATCCGGAGCGCGGTTTAAATCGATGTACATACGAGACACCCTCGCCGCCAATACTGTGGCACCAAGCGCATGAGCGGGTAACCAAAGCTCATCAACATAGGCATCCCAACCGGTTTTTATTTGCGCTAAACTGGCCAGACAGGCGAAGTCGTCCGGACGCTCTAAACCACTATGTGGCGAATCAATCACCAGCGGTAACATCGAAGATAAAGCTACCGGATACAGCTGATAACTATCAGTCAAAATGGATTTCATGTATTCCTCGCGAAAAGAGGCACCGCTCGCTGCGGTGCGGGCCAGCTTATAAGTCGTAAGTGAGTTGCAGATAAACAAAGCGGCCAACCGCATTGTAAGTTTGCTGGTCAAAGTTAATATTGACGTTCACACGCGAGATAGGCGGTTGTTTATCAAATAGATTGTTGATCCCCAACCGCACCGACAAACCATTGTCCATTTTATAACCAGACGACAAATTATGGTAAAACACCGAACCAATATGCCGCGGCTCGTTTAAGTAAGTCTCGGTGGTATCGCCGATATAACGTAACGCGTAAGCGGCCGACCAATTACCGTGACTCCACTGCGCCGAGCCACTTCCTCGCAACTCAGGATAAGCCTCCCGCACGCCCGCACTACCTTTTTTATTCACGCTCAGACTATTGCCATCCGTTAACGTCGATGACTCTGCAAATCGATTTAATTTAGCAATACTGCTGCTGAGTTCCCACTTGCCAAAATCAGTGTTAAAACCATACCGCACGACGGTATCGACGCCGGAAACCTCAGTGCGATTTAAATTCACCGGTCCATCAACGATATTGAGCAGCTCACCATTGGCGCCCCGACTAATCACATTACAGTTACGTCCGGTAAAGGCGCATAAATCCAACAAGTTTTGTGTACCAAAGGTACTGATCGTATTGTCGATGGTAATCTGGTACCAGTCGGTGGTGATGCTAAAACCATCCCATGCCGCTGGGGTATATACAAAACCGGTCGAAATATTTTCTGACGTTTCAGGTTCTAGCAAATGATTGCCACCCAACATAATGGGCGCATTGGAGTCTTGCTGGCTGTAATTTGTTGGCACACCGACACAACCTTTGAGGGTTTTGTTCGTCGAACAAGGGTCAATGACTGGGGCAAAGGATGCGCGCTCACCTTCATATAATTCCAGGATCGACGGGGCACGAAACCCTTCGGACCAAGTCGCCCGAATCATTAAGTCTTTTATTGGCCGATATAAAATACCGGCTTTGCTATTGGTGGTGCTGCCAAAAGTACTGTAGTCCGAGAAGCGACTGGCTAGGTTTAACTCCAAATATTCGCCCAAAGCACTGTCGTCGAGCAGTGGAATATTCAATTCCACATAAGCTTCATACAAATCGTACTCACCGATGGTGCCGGTTCGCGGCGACGATGACGTCGTTTGATATTTATTCACGCGCGGGGCTGAGTTGATCACACTGTCTGGCGTATCAACGCCGTTTTCTTTGCGGTATTCAGCGCCAGTCGCCAGCAACACATCACCAGCCGGTAATTCAGCAATGGCATTGGTCAAGTTAAAACGCACATGTTGCTGCTCGGTTTTGTTTTCATCAACGCCCGTAAAATTGATGTAATTCACCATTTGTGTCGTCAACGGGTTGAACATATTCACCGGCACACAATGGGCGGCAATATCGCTGATATTGGCGGTGATCCCGGTGCTGTTACAAGCACGTAAACCCAGCGCCAACTTGTCTAAATGCAGCTGATTTTTCGAGGTAAAGGTGCCTTTATTTTCCGCCCAAGAGGCAAAAGCATCCCAACGCCAGTCCGCGGGTAAAAAGCCATCAATCCCCAAACCAATGCGGCTGGTTTCCACTTTTTGCTGATTCACCCGTGGGCCGTTGTCAGTAAAAAAGTTGGTCAGCACAAAATCACTACCAGAAAACTCAACACCAAACGGATTCACTTGCTTGTCATTGGCAATGACAAAACCACGTGTTCCCGTCACCACCGGAATAGCCGCTGAAAATTGCTGATCCGATTCACGAATATTGTGCAGCAGCTCCAACCGGATGCTGGTGCCTTGAAAAATATCGGTATCCGGCAGCTGAAAAGTCGCTTGGCCAAATACACTTAACCGCTCATTCGGACCAACCACATAGTTGTTGTCATACCGGTTAAACCGATCATTGCTGGTCGCGGCGCGCCAGCTACTCAGTAAATTACCATCTGCACCCGGATTGCGGGTGATGCCGCTTGCCGGCACCGTAAAACCAAACAGCCCAGCAAGTTTACTTTCCCGAAACAAACCCTCGGCGCTGCCAAGGGATAAGCCATTTAATGGCACGGCTGTCAGGGCCCGATCTTGGGTGTAGATAGGGTCCTGCTTCGAATAGCTGGCGGCAAACATCAGATTATGATCGGCAATATCATGACCTAACAACAAATCGACGTTGCTCGTTTGCCGGTCATTCTCAGTCGAGGCACCGTAATACGTTTTCAGCTGTGCGCCATCATAGTTTTTCAGGGTATGGATATTGACCACACCGGCAATGGCATCGGCGCCATAAATTGCTGTCGCGCCATCTTGTAACACTTCCACCCGATCAATAATGGCAAAAGGAATGGTATTTAAATCGACAAAATCTCGAAAACCCCGACTGCCAGCACCATTCACCCAACGGTTGCCGTTGACCAAAATTAACGAGCGATTCTCACCTAAATTGCGCAAATTGATACTGGCGGTGCCGTGGCTGGTGCCCGCTGAGCCGTTGTCGTTTAGGCTGGCCCCGACCGAAGGTAATTCCTGTAACGATTCGCCGATTGAAACCGCGCCTTTGATATCAAGATCATCACGGTCCAAACTTTGGATCGGGCTTCCTTCTGCTTCATCTCGTCGCATAATGCGTGATCCGGTGATGGTAATCACTTCGACTTTTTGTTTTGACTCGGCTTGCTCGGTCGTTTGCTGCGCCAAAACTGGCTGACTCGCAAAGGCGAACGCGGCGCTGGTGGCAATCGCCAGTGCAGATAATGGGTAGTTAAGCTTTGGCATGGATGTTCCCCGTGGGTGCTTTATAGATGTTATCGACTAAAACACCCTAGCAAAGCGAAAATACCTATGCAATATTATGATGAACCAGCATCAATCAATAACATTTTGTTATAGGTAACTTTCAAGAACTATGGAAAATATCAACCTTAAAAGTTTGGAAGCCTTTCGGGCAATTATGCACACCGGTTCGGCCACGGCCGCCGCCCGCCAACTAGGTCTCACTCAACCCGCAATTAGCCGGCTGCTGGCGAGCCTAGAACACTTGGTGGGTTTTCAATTATTTTATCGGGAACACAGTCGATTAATTGCCACCGACGAGGCCAAACACCTGACCTCAGAAATAGACTTATTACTTAACAATGCCGATCGGTTTTTAGCGCTGGCGCGCAATCTACATAAAACAGAATCGGGTTCCATCACCATCGTGGCGCCACAAAGTTTCAGTTCGGGTCCGCTGGCCGATGCCGTGGCCAGTTTTATTCAGCTTTACCCGAAAATATCCGTCAGTATTGAGTCACATAGCCCACAAACGGCGCGTGATTTAGTGGCGCAGCGCTCGATCGATTGTGGTTTTATTCAACTGCCAGAGAATCATCCAGGGTTGATTGTAAAACCCATCCTTACCGGCCAACTGGTGTGCGCTTTGCCAGCAGAACATCCGCTCAGTCACCGCTCACAGCTGAATTTAACCGATCTCATTCATGAACCACTTATTATGCTCGGCCAAGGCCGCCCGTCACGGCAAAAGCTCGAGCAGTTATTCCATCAACATGGTGTGGTGCCAAAAATAAAACTAGAAACACATAGCGTGGCAACAGCCTGCGCTTACGTGCAACGGCAATTAGGCATCGCCATTCTCAATCAGGTGTTAGCGCAGCAATATATCAACAATCAACTAAAACTAGTGCCGCTAGCGCCAGCCATTCATCATCACTATGGTTTTATTTACTCGGCTCACGCGCCAATGCCAAAACTAGTTGCGGCGTTTTGTCAGCATTGCACCGTGTTTTTCCAACCCAAAGATGACGCGCTAACAGAACCACTTAACCCTTAAGGCTGGTGATGTCGAATGCTGGTGATATTTAGTGCAGGTGATATTTAGTCCGGGTGACATTTAGTGCTGATGACATGGTTTTGCCGGATAACGCTGTTGTTTTTAAAATGGCGGTTTTGGCGCCCGCAAGTTAGCAGCGTCGAGATCACGATAGAGCCATGCTGTCATGACGGGCGACTTACAACACGACCGTCGCGAGGCGGAGAAAAACCACGGATGGCTTGCTGCCGCTCATGAACCAAGGGTAAATTTCAGACACAAAAAAACCAGCACTAGGCTGGTTGATGTTTTACTGTTTTATTGCGTAAAAACATTAAAATTGGCGGAGCGGACGGGACTCGAACCCGCGACCCCCGGCGTGACAGGCCGGTATTCTAACCGACTGAACTACCGCTCCGCGCTGGAGTGAGCTTGCGCTCTTTGGCTTAAACCCTGCAAAATTTAACTTTCGCAGCAAACTTTCTGAAGTGGCGGAGCGGACGGGACTCGAACCCGCGACCCCCGGCGTGACAGGCCGGTATTCTAACCGACTGAACTACCGCTCCGTATCAGAA
>JBBKWN010000027.1:0-8468 GCA_037968955.1 Rheinheimera sp.
AGCGCCAGCCATTGCTCGGAAGTTCTGCGGATCATCTATGAAACCCTGCTTGGTGAACGATGCAAACAGGGTATGGTGGTTTAGCTAAACGGGGAATGTGGGGTTTGAGTTACGCTTACGGATAACGGCACAGGTAGTGCGTCGTCGCGCAGCAACGCTTTAACGAGCTGGTTGTAAAATAACCCGTAGTTACCCGCTTGGGTTGGATAACGACGACGCTCGTTAGTGCTAGCAAGCTCGCCATGGCAGGTGCTTGGCTCAAGCCCCCAATCAGGGCCTTGTGGTATTTGACCAGCGCGAAGCGCATCTTCTTGTGGGTCGAGGCCGTATTTTTGGTAGCTGCCAAGGCTGCCTTGCAGCATAAAACGTTGGGTGGTGTTGGCACAAAATGGGCTGGTATGCAGCACTACTTCTTTGTCGGCATAATGCAATTGCAAGTGGAAGTAGTCGGTACTTTCACCGCCCGCTCGCAAGATACGGCAAGTGGCGGTAAGCGCGTCAGGCATACCGAATAGGCACAACGCTTGGTCAATTAGATGCGGCCCTAAGTCCCATAAAATTCCGCTACCGGGGCCTGCTTGTTCGCGCCAGCGCGCTCGGGATTGTGGTCGGAATCGGTCAAAATGCGACTCAAAATAGTGAATAGACCCAAGCTCGCCACTTTGCAAAAGCTGCTGCAGTGTTAAAAAGTCACCGTCAAACCGGCGGTTATGGTACACCGCTAACTTGCGGCCACTTTGCTTGGCGACAGCTGCTAGTTGCTGCCCTTCGCTACTGCTCAGCACCAGCGGTTTTTCCAATACCACATGCTTGCCGCGCTCTAAAGCGGTTTTAGCCAGTAGAAAATGGCTGTGATTGGGCGAAGTAATAACCACCAGTTCAGCGTCACTCTCCGCAAGCAGCTGCTCGGCTTGTTGATAATGGCGTAGCGCCGGATAATCGATAGCCACTGCTGGCTGACTGCTGCTAATAGCGACCAATTGCAATTCTCTTTGCATGGCAATAAAGGGCAAATGGAAGGTGCGGGCCGATAGCCCATAACCAATTACCGCAGTTTTTATCATCTCGAAGTTCCTTCGCACCATTTTAGAGTAAATTTTGCCATCTTCTGAGCGCTTTTTTATGCCACAGCCAACTATGGCAACGGCGGCAACGGCGAACTATGGCGCAACCAACTATGGCGCCAGCGAACCAAATCACCATCATCTTGCAGCTTTAATACTGCGCAACCATCTCGTTGTAATGACCATTACCGGCAAAATTTTATTGCTCGCTCAAAACTCAGTTCCGTAAGCAAAGCGTTAGGTCGCCCAAGCACGATCACCTTTTTTATAAGGTAAATTGCCGTCATATTTGCCGGGAATAGCTGAATAACGCAGCACTTGGGTTGCCGCCACTTTCGAGGTGAAAAATACAAACAAGGTCAGCTGTTTTAACAAGGTAAAATAATGCGGTGTACTATTGGCGCTCTGAGTTGTGTTGTCGTTAGCAGCTGGCAACTGTGCGTTTTTAAGCTTGGCTTCACCATCTAATCTAACCAACAATTGATGCCGCTGCACCTGAGAAAGCTGCATAAAATTATGCTGATAATCTTGCTGGCAGCGCTGTTCTAATTGCGTTAACCCATCCATAAACCAAGCTTGCTCGGTCGTATTATAACAATCGCGAATTTGCACCGCCATTTGCGTGCCACAGGCGGCGTCTTTCGCCCCTGGCGTGGTTGTGGTTGGCAAAATGGTTTCGGCAATTTCATCCAATAAAGCAATATCGGTGGCACTAAAGATAGTGTTGTGTATCGTCCCTTCGGGCGCCGACGCGGGAGCTGCCGCAGCAGTAACACCGCTCGCCCAAACCTCACCGCCGACAAAAGCGCAGCCAGTGGCAGCGGCGATCATTTTGAGTAGCTCACGTCGCTCCATGTTAAAGCTCCCCTTTTTTCAGCGCTGCGACGGCAAAATTGGCGGCGCGCGCGGTTAACGCCATGTAGGTTAACGACGGATTGACACAAGAGGATGACGTCATACAAGCACCATCGGTGACAAACACGTTCGGCGCATCCCACAGCTGATTGTTGGCGTTTAATACCGAAGTTTTGGGGTCGCGCCCCATCCGCGCAGTGCCCATTTCATGAATGCCCATGCCAGGAGCATAATCACCGTTGTAGCCCTGCACATTTTTAATGCCAGCGGCGCTAAAAAACTCAACAGCATCATTCATCATGTCTTTGCGCATCCGAATTTCATTGTCTTTTAGCTCAACAGCCATCGCCAGCACCGGTAAACCCCACTTATCTTTTACCTTCGGGTCAAGGAAAATGCGATTGTCATGATGCGGTAGCATTTCACCAAACCCACCCATGCCAATGGTCCAGCGGCCAGGCTCAGTCAATGCTGCTTTTAAATCAGCGCCAATACTTAGCTCGGCAACATCACGACGCCAGTTTTCACGGCTGGCCGAGCCTTGATAACCAAAACCACGCAAATAATCCCGCTTGTCGCTACCCCAGTTTCGAAAACGCGGCACATAAAAACCGGTCGGGCGGCGACCGGCATGATAAGTATCTAAATAACCCTCCACTTCCCCCCAAGCGCCGACATTAAGATGGTGATCCATCACGTTACGACCCAGCGCATTGCTGCTGCTACCCAGGCCGCCTTGCCACACATCAGTGGCCGAATTCATTAAAATCCAGGTTGAATTAAACGACGATGCATTTAAGAAAATTATTTTACTCGTAAATTCAATGGTCTGATTGGTTTCACTGTCCAGCACCTCCACGCCACGGGCGCGCTTGGTGCTTTTGTCATACAACACTTGGGTCACGATCGAATACGGCCGCACCGTTAAATTGCCGGTTTTCATCGCCACCGGCAGCGTCGAAGATTGGGTACTGAAATAGGCGCCAAACGGGCAGCCTAACCAACATTTGGCGCGGTATTGGCAATTAACCCGGTTTTGCTCCGGCATTGGTTGGGTGATATTGGCGGTGCGGCCAATAATTAAGTGTCGTGAGCCGCCAAAGGCTTTTTTGATCCGCGCCGCGACATCTTTTTCAACAATATTTAAGTCCATCGCTGGCAAATATTGGCCATCGGGCAAGACTTCTAAGCCATCTCGATTGCCGGAAATGCCGGCAAAACGTTCGACGTAATCGTACCAAGGAGCCAAGTCGGCATAACGAATGGGCCAATCCACCGCAATGCCATCTTTGGCGTTGGCTTGGAAATCAGCATCATTGAACCGATAACTTTGCCGCCCCCATAACAATGAACGGCCGCCCATGTGATAACCACGAAACCAGTCAAAGCGTTTTTTCTCCACATAAGGGTTTTCTTGCTCATTCGCCCACATGCCAAAAGTGCTTTCATTGAGCGGATAATCACGCCGAAGCACCGGATAATCCTGTTTTTTTTGCTCGGTTGGTCGGTCGCGGTGTGGGTAATCCCAAGCTTCTTTGAAAGCGTTGCGATAGTCCTTGATGTGTTCAATATTGCGGCCACGTTCCAGCAGCAATACCGTTAAGCCTTTTTCGGTCAGTTCTTTGGCCGCCCAGCCGCCGCTGATGCCAGAGCCTACGACGATAGCGTCGTAATGATTTTGTGCCATTGCCATCGGTGTTCACCTTGTTGTCTCGGGCCTTCGATGCGCATTCAGCGGCTGACCCTGTGCGAGTTATCTAACCCTAGAGCTCGGTTGCTTTGTTAAACGTCACAAATTTGGATGGCCTGCGCCAAAGACGCCGCCCGGCCGGCCTTGCTGTTCGCCGTTGGCATAAATTCCTGCGCCAGATAACCGGTAAAGCCGGTTGCCAAAATGGCGCGAGCTATTGCTGGGTAATTGAGCTCTTGACGGTCATCAATTTCATGCCGTCCAGGTACACCGGCCGTATGGTAATGACCAAAATATTGATGGTGATCGCGGATGGTGCGAATGATGTCACCTTCCATAATTTGCATATGGTAGATGTCATACAACAATTTGAAGTTATCTGAATTCAGTCGCTGGCAAAGCGCAATGCCCCACTTCGAGCTATCAGCCAGATAATCAGGGTGATCGACCTTGCTGTTAAATAGCTCCATCTGTAGCACCACGCCGCGCTTTTGTGCCTGTGGCAGAATTTGCGCTAAACCGGTCACCGCGTGCTGCAGCGCGGTTTCGCGGTCGAGCCCTTTGGCATTGCCAGAAAAACAAATCAGATTTTTATAACCGGCGTCGGCGACTAAATCGATATGCCGACGATAACGCTGGATAAGCGCGTTGTGAAACTGTGGGTTGCTCCAGCCGTCGACTAAATTAAGCTCAGCGCCGTTACACATTGACGAATAAATACCATGTTGCTTTAACACCGGCCAGTCCTGCGGACCGACTAAATCAATGGCACCAAACCCAAGCTTTTTCACCAACTGACAAAGTTCAGTCATCGATAAATCACCGTATGTCCAACGACTGACCGAGTGATGGATATTGCCTTTAAGCGCTGCCGACAACACGTTGTTGGTTTCACTGCCAGTTGCCTCAGCAACGGTATTCAAAGCGGTATCGGCTGCTGTCGCAAATACCGAACTATGCCACAGACTGCTGCCAAACACGCCAGCGGTTAGACCACCCGCAGCCAGTTGTTTTAACATGGTTCGTCTGGGTAATGTGGTGCTCATGCTCACTCACCGTTTGCTGTTTTTGCAGCAGTGTCAGGCGCTGCTACTGACACGGTTTCGTTTTTAAAAATAACCGCAAACAGCACTAACACCGCCGCTGCAAACATCGCCGGAAACAGCCAAATTTGCTGCCAATCCTGCTCTGCACCCAAGGTATATGCTGCGGTGACTTGCCCTGCCACACTAAAACCTATCAACATGCCGATGCCATAGGTGGCCAGCGTAATGAGGCCCTGCGCTGCACTTTTGTAAGTGCTGCCGGCTTTACTGTTGGTGTAAATTTGGCCAGAAACAAAAAAGAAGTCGTAACAAATACCATGTAGTGCAATACCCACCAGCAATAACCACATACCTGAGCCAGCATCGCCGTAAGCAAACAACACATAACGTAGCACCCAAGCCGCCATCCCTAATAACAAGGTGATGCGGATGCCAAAGCGATTTAGAAAGACCGGCAACGCCAACATAAACAATACTTCCGACACCTGACCTAAGGTCATTTTGCCGGTGGCATTTTCTACCCCGACGGCGGTCAGGAATGGATTGGCATTTTGGTAATAAAACGCCAGCGGAATACAAATCAGCACAGACGAGAGGAAAAACAGTGCAAAATTACGATCTTTGAGCATCAACAGCGCATCAAGCCCGAGCAATTGCCCTAGTTTTAATGGTGAGCCTTTGCCCGCCGGTGGCGTGGCTGGCAACGTAAAGCTGTAGATGCCAAGCAACAGCGACGCAGCGGCACACAGCAAGAAGGTATTTTGCAGCAAGCCGGCGGCGATCGCGTTTTGTGCATCCCAACCAAATAAATAACTAATCACCAGCCCAGCACCAATCCAGCCGACCGTGCCCCAAACCCGAATTTGACCAAATTCGAGTTCTGGTTGTTTTAGCTGACCAAAAGATACTGAATTGACCAACGCCAATGTTGGCATATACGCCAACATATACCCCAGCACCAACGGATAAAAGGTAGCGAAATCAGTCGCCTGATACATCATATACATCAGCACCGCACCGACCAGATGCAACACCCCCAATAAGCGTTCGGCATTGATATAGCGATCGGCAATCAGGCCAATAATAAAAGGCGCAATAATAGCGCCCCAAGATTGGGTAGAAAACGCCATGCCGGTTTGTGGGCCATCGGCGTGAAGGTTTTGCGCCAGAAAAGTACCGAGCGTGACAAACCAACCTCCCCAGATAAAAAATTGCAAAAACATCATACTACTCAGGCGTATTTTTATACTGTTCATCATCATCCCCGTTGTGTGCCGTGGTGTCGCCACGGCTGTGGCATTTTGTCTTTTGCGTGATCAGTCTTTTTTTACTTTATTTTCATGGCGTTGTTGTAGATGGCGTTGTTGCCAATAGCGTTTCTGCCACGTGCACGGCAAATCGCATTGTTATCGCCTAAAAATACGCCGCCGCTAATTACTCCAGCCCTAAAATTCGCCGGTTACGGGCGTCATCGCTAGCACCGCCGGCAAAATCATCAAAAGCGCGGCTGGCATGGTGAATCAAATGGCGGGCAATAAAAGGCGCGCCTTCGGCGGCACCTTGCGCGGAATCTTTTAAACAACATTCCCATTCCAGCACCGCCCAGCCAGCAAAACCATATTGGGTAAATTTGCTAAAAATACCTTTAAAATCAACCTGGCCATCCCCTAACGAGCGAAACCGACCCGGGCGATCTTGCCAATCCTGATAACCCCCATACACACCGGCGCGGCCACTCGGCTTAAACTCTGCATCTTTAACGTGGAACATTTTGATCCGTGGATGGTACAAATCGATAAAGGCCAAATAATCCAGCTGCTGCAATACAAAATGGCTTGGATCAAACAAAATGTTGGCACGCGGATGCTGGTTGACGGCGGCTAAAAATCGCTCGAACGACACACCGTCATGTAAGTCTTCACCCGGATGAATTTCATAACAAACATCCACCCCAGCATCGTCAAACGCATCGAGAATGGGTAACCAACGCCTTGCTAACTCGGCAAAACCCTGCTCGACCAAACCGGCCGGTCGTTGCGGCCATGGGTACATCAAATGCCATAACAAAGCGCCAGAAAACGTGGCATGTGCGGTTAAACCTAAATTCCGACTGGCTTGGGCAGCGAGCTTTAATTGCGCAACCGCCCATTCGGTTCGTGCTTTGGGCTGACCTCGCAATTCGACTGGCGCAAAGTTATCAAACAGCTCATCGTAAGCCGGATGCACGGCGACCAGTTGGCCTTGTAAATGGGTCGATAGTTCGGTAATTTGCACGCCCGCTTTGGCACAGATCGCCAGGACTTGTGCACAATAAGCTTGGTTTTGTGCAGCTTTTTGCAAGTCAAACAAGCTGGCATCGTTGGTTGGTATTTGCACGCCGCGATAACCCAAACTCGCCGCCCATTGCACCATCCGCGTTAGCCGACTGAATTCATTATCCTGCGCTGTAGGCGGAAACTCGCCGCAAAATTGCGCCAGAAAAATAGCCGGGCCTTGTATGCTGCTCAGTGCGTTCGTCATGCTTGCTCCAGGGCTTCGCCCTTTGTCAAAAAGGTCAGTCGCCGCCGCCCGCGACCGGACGGCAGCTTGGCTTTAATCGTTTGTATTTGGCAGGAACAACCATTTATCGGAACAATGTCCGCTGCGGCTCATCGTTTCGATAAATGCCATGCCGCGCACGGCAGCACTGATCCCCGGCACGCCAGTGGCCGTGCCGCGCTCGCCACGGCGGATCGCGACCGCAAAATCACTATACAAATTAGCCATTGCTTCTAAATAGCCTTCAGGGTGTCCAGCTGGCAACCGGCAACGACGCAGTGCTTCAATCCCAAGACCTGGCTGGCCTTTACCTGCTCGCAACAGCTGCACTGGCGCGCCATGCGGGCGCAGCACCAGGGTATTCGGCTCCATTTGCTGCCATTCCAAACCACCTCTGTCGCCGTATAAACGAATTTTCAAGGCGTTTTCTTCACCGGCGCACACTTGGCTGGCCAGTAGCACCCCACTGGCGCCACCGTTGGTGCGAAATAACGCCGCACCGTCATCATCCAACCGCCGGCCAGTGACATGACTTTTAAGCTCAGCGCACATTTCAGTGATGCGCTGCTGACTGATAAATTCCGCTAAACCAAAGGCATGCGTGCCAATATCGGCCATACAACCGCTGCTACCAGCCTGACTTGGATCGGTGCGCCAACTGGCTTGTTTGTTTGAAGCGGCTTCCAGATTATCGGTCAGCCAGCCTTGGGGATATTCGACAAAAATCTTACGCAAGGTGCCAAGTTCGCCACTTTGCACCAACTGCCGCGCTTGCCACACCATTGGGTAACCCAGGTACGTGTGGGCCAAACCATACAATCGGTCACTATTGGCCAATTCGGCGGCTAACATTTCAGTTTCTGCGAGGCTAATGCCCGCCGGTTTTTCACAAAACACATGCAACCCAGCAGCAATAGCGGCGCGGCTAATGGGTACATGCAACTGGTTTGGCGTCACAATCACCAACAGCTGCAAACGCTCATTTAGAGGTAACAATGCTTCAAGATGCAGTAAATCCTGCCAGCTGGCATAAATACGCGCATCGGCAACACCCAGCGCAGCACCGGTGTGTTGATTATTAGCAGCATCACGGCTAAACGCGCCACAGACCAGTTCAAACTGACCATCCAGCGCCGCGGCATGTCGATGGACAGCACCAATAAAAGCGCCTTCACCGCCGCCAATCATGCCAAAGCGGATTTTGGTTAATTTTGACATCAAACGGGCTCCTGCCGTGCAATCGTGGAATCAGCATCACCAACAGCTATCCACCGT
>JBBKWN010000028.1:0-10307 GCA_037968955.1 Rheinheimera sp.
GTTCAGCCCCGGCCTACCGCCAAGCCAGCGGTGACGGCTTTGGCTATCAAGACCAGCAGCTCGCCGACAACTATCATCGGGTGCAGTTTAAACTGCGTAGTCGCGACCAACAGCGCGCCTTTGACTATGCGATTCGCCGTGCGGCAGAACTGAGCAATGCAAAAGGCTTTGACTGGTTTGAAATTGTTAATCAGCACACTTTACTGGACCAACAGCCGACCCAGATCGTCAGCATAGGCGCCATGCGTTCAGAACCGCAGTGGGTGTCGTGCGGCTTACTGAGCTGCAGTCGCCAAGTGTCGACGCCATATCCACCGCTGGCAGAACAAAGGCTACCAACGCCAACCAGTCACACCGAAGTTCGCATAGATTTTCGCATGGGCAAAGGCGTCAGCCCACAACTGGCGCAGGTTTTTAGAGTGGCGGAAGTGCTAGCGCAAAGTATTCCGCCAACGCCATAACCCGTCATCGCACACCATAACCCGTCATCCGACATCCGACATCCGACATCCGACAAAAGGATAAACGAGATAAAAGTGCCAGACCTCAGTTCACGCAGCATTGCGGCTGGCACTGCTCTTTACTTCCAGCCTAGAGTTCATTGCCCAACAGCCAACTCAACCCGCCTTAGCCATCAGGTAACGCCAGCCGCTTGCTGCAAATTTGTGCAATTGATTGGTGTTGTTGATATTTTACTTGCAGAGCGGCAAAGGCTTTGTATAATGCCACCTGCTTAGTTCAGCGCAGCACCAAAATTATCAGGTCGCGCCATCCACAACTGCCACAGCATCCATATGCAAAGCAGCCAAAGATGAACATAGCAACGGCTCTTAAAACGTCTACAGTTTAAGAGTTTGTAAAAAAGCCAAAGCCGCAACATTTAAATGTAACGCTTTAGCCAAGTCCTCTCAAAGCCTGGGTGGCGAAATCGGTAGACGCAGCGGATTCAAAATCCGCCGGGGGAAACTCCGTGTCGGTTCGAGTCCGACCCTAGGCACCAATTCCAAGAAAACCAAGAAAAACTCTTAGCTTTCAACTGATTCCAATATTTACTCGCCGGATATCTGCAGACGTTGACCACTTAAGTTGACTACTTAGGCTGACCACTTAGGTTGACCACAATGCAAAATCTTTCGTTAAAGCTTAAGCCAACAGGGTAGCTACACCTATTGTCACAATCTTAGCGGCAAGTCAGTTCGATGCTCTTTACTTAGCCACGACAAACTCGAAGCACTTCGAATCGTCGAACAGAGCAATCCCATCACACACCAAGCGTTGCCCGATACTCACCAAGAACTAAGATACGTCGTTGCTGCCACCCTGATCAAATTTCAACCCGTATTTAAAAAACAACGGTAGCTTCGAGCTGGCCAATATTTGGGAATACGTCTGGGGATTGATGAGGGCGAGTTGCTTTTTGTGGTTATCGACAAGTTTAGCCATGTGCAACTTCGCTCAAAAGCGTGGGCAGAAAAACCTACATCGGCTATAAAGTTGTCTACCAAAGCTTAATTAGCTTACTGAAAGACCGTGAGATCAGAACAATCACAGCCAAGGATGCTCCCGTCGTCAAAGCATCGCTGCAGAAACTTCCTGCTAAATCTTCATAAAAAGGCTGAATATCGGCACAAGTCAATCCATCAGCGTTTACACACAAATATCCCCGAATCTCATTTAATGTCCATTAAGACGATTAATAGCATGCTTGGTTGTTACTCGGAACTGTATAAGTGGGCAGTTAACAATGGGTTCGTTTCGACAAATATATTCGATGGCTTACTCTTACTTCACAAAGATTCAAGCTGGATGCACTGATAGTGCGCCATTTTCTGCTGGTTCAGCCAAAAAGTAATTTTTCTGCATCTATTATTGTTGTTTTGGCGTAGTTATTCGTCATCAACATCAAAAAAGGATCATTATGACGCCACAACAACAGCTGCTTGAATGGCTGCGCGCCAGCGCTCAGGGAGACAAAACAGCGTTTGAAAATTTGTATCAAGCCACTTCAGCCAAGCTCTTTGCAGTTAGTTTGCAATTGATGCGCCGCCGTGACTGGGCTGAAGATGTACTTCAGGACGCGTTTATCAAAATCTGGCATAACGCCGGTGACTACCATACCGAAAAAGGCACAGTGATGACGTGGATGATCAGCATCACCCGCTATCGGGCCCTGGATTTATTAAAAAGCCGCAAAGTGAAAGCCGAACATATCGAGCTAGACGAAAGCTGGATGGAAGCTTTACACACCGGTGAATTCACCGATCCTGCCACCGACAAAGCTCGCTTAGAGTTTTGTATGGAAGGCCTTGAATCCGACCATCGACAGTCGATTTATCTAGCGTTTGTAAACGGCTTAAGTCATCAAGAAATTACCCAATATATTAGCGCCCCCCTAGGCTCGATTAAAAGTTGGATCCGCCGCGGTTTAGCAAAACTCAAAAGGTGTCTTGAAGCATGAACTATTTAGAGCAGGAACGACAAGATGCTTTGGCGGTCAGTTATGTTTTGGGGTCAATGCGCGGCAAGGCGCGTTTGCGCTTTCAAGGTTTGTTGATGCAACACTTAAGCTTACGCCAAGCCGTATGGCGCTGGGAGCAGCATTTAAACCCGGTCGTCGAGCAATTAAAACCTGTCAAACCCGATGCCAGCGTCTGGCAGCGGGTCACCATTCGCCTCGGTTGGCTCAACTTAGAGCAAACGCCAGCACCACGCAGTTATTGGAAAGAAACCTTTGCCGTGGCGATGGCGGCTTGTTTCGCTTTGGTTTTACTATTGCCGCAAATTGACCCGGTTGCTCCGACGCAAGTGCCGACGCAAGTGCCGGCGCAACTGGCGATTGTCCAAAATAGCCAAGCCGAAGCCTTGTGGGTGGTGAAGTGGGAGCAACAGCAGCTGAAAGTGCAAGCAACAGCGGCGGTGCAACCCTTAACTGATGCCGACTATGAGTTGTGGATGCTTCCTGAAAATGGCCAGGCTCCTATTTCGCTCGGTTTATTGCCACAACAAGCAACAACTGAACGCGCCTTGCCGTCAAGTGTCAACGGCTTAAAAGTCGCTGCGTTAGCGGTGAGTTTGGAACCGAAAGGGGGATCGCCAACCGGTCAACCCACAGGCCAGATTTTACATACTGCACAGTTAATTCAATTGTAAATAATTGGCTCTTTCCACCGCGCAGCTGACGTAGCTAGACGTTACTAAAGGTCTTGATTTAACTTTTGTTCTGGTTAAATCAAGACTTGCTAGACTTCGCGCCAGTCCGCTCTCAAACACATATGATGTTCGAGGTAGATACGCGGTAGCGAAAATTTTTGCGCGGATCTACGGTCGCCATCTGTCCAAAATTACTTTTCTAAGGGATCTCAATGAACAACATCAATCCAACTAAATTGCTTAACAGTAAGTGGACGGCGGTACAACCGAGCAATAAAGAAAAACACTTTTTAGTGACTGAAGTCGAATTTGATGAAGAAGGTGTGGTCGTGTCATGCGCGATTGAAGCGGTCATGTCAAAACGGATGATTCCAATCAACTGGCTTGATCTCAAAAATGACCTGCACTGGCTTCAAGGCTGGAAATAGTACGTTCATATCCGTAACACTCATCTTCATTCCCTAGAGCGTGTTGCTAGCTTTGTCGCAGACCATAAAGTCGGCACATGCTTTGGGGGCAAGATTGAGCATGAAATGCCCGACAAGCAGCACATTACGTACAAAGACGACTGTGCACCCTCTGTTTATAAAGACCTTTGCCTTCGATGAACTCGCGCATGCATCAGCTCGCCATTAATCGACAATTTCTTCGCTTCCAACCCCTCCTTCACAACAACAAAAATTATTTTTAATTAATTTCAATTTAGTTGCATCCACCGCCACTGCTTTGTCGTTACTGCAAAAGCAACGTACACAAACCAGAGGAATAACAAGATGAAAACTACCGTAAGCGCTTTATGTGTCGCAATCTGTGCCAGCCTTTGTGGTTCGGCTTTAGCATCAAGTCACCGCGAAGCGCCAAATATCACGCGGTTACCGACCGTCGATTCGACCGACTTTTACGTATTTAATAGTTATGAACCCAATCGCAGTGACTACGTCACGGTGTTGGCAAACTATATTCCACTGCAAGACCCACAAGGCGGCCCGAATTATTTTGCGCTGGATCCAGCCGCGGTTTACAACATTCACTTTGACCAAGATGGGGATGCGGTTGAAGATCTGACGTTTCAATTTCGCTTTAGTCAGTCCCTAGTCAACAGCAATAAAGGCGTGCAGTTGCCCATTGGCCCAGCCGGCCAGCAAAAAATGATTGGTGTGCCATTAAAGCATGTCGGTGGTTTATCGGCAGGCAACAAAGCGGCACTCAATTTTGAAGAACGTTATGAACTGAGTCTGGTGCAAGGCCCAAGTTTAACCAGCCCCAAAACGGTGATCCGCTCTGCCGAAGCCGATGGTCTTTTTGTCAAACCCTATGATTATGTCGGTCAAAAAACCTTTGGTGATGCCAGCCAATATCAAGCTTACGCCAACCAATATCAGTATGAAATCAGTATTCCGAACTGCTCGGCTAAGGCGCGGGTATTTGTCGGTCAGCGTAAAGACCCGTTTGTGGTGAACTTAGGAGAGACCTTTGACTTGGTTAACTATGTACCGGTTGAAGGAGATAGTGCACCGGGTGCCGGCGATAACGGCGGTTTTCCGGGTGGCATTACGCAAAATGCAGCCAATGATGATTTACGTGGCAAAAACATCACCACCCTGGCGCTGGAATTACCAAAAGCCTGTGTTACCGGCACAGGGAATGGCGTGATAGGCGCATGGACTACCGCCAGCTTGCCACAATCGCGCTTACTCAATCCAAAACCAGGCTTTAACAACAGCGAAAAAAATGGTGGCGCTTTGGTGCAGGTGTCGCGTTTAGGTCAGCCACTGGTGAACGAGCTGGTGATTGGCGTGGCCGATAAAGATAAATTCTCTGGCAGTGCCCCGAAAGACGATGGTCAATTTGCCGACTATGTCACGCACCCGAGCCTGCCAGCGTTATTGAATATTCTGTTTCGCGATGCTGTGAATACCACTTTAGGCGCCAATATTCCGGATTTAGCACCCAGCAATTTTCCACGTATTGACTTGGTGACAGCGTTTTTAACCGGCGTACCTGGAGTAAACCAGCTAGCCAAAGTGACGCCGTCGGAAATGATTCGTTTAAACACCAAAATTGCCGCAACACCGGCAGCAATGCAATCCGCTTTTGGTGTTGCGGGTAACGATTTAGCCGGTTTTCCAAATGGTCGCCGCCCTGGCGATGATGTGGTTGATATTGCCCTGCGGGTAATGATGGGCGCTTTGTGTCATGACATTCCAGTGAACGGCCAACCGACCAATTTAGGGGTGTGTAAACCAGCGGATGCGCCGGTGGGAAATGTACCCTTTACCGATGGCGCGCCACTCAATGCCGCGATGATGGATACCAGCTTCCCGTATTTGCGCACGCCATTAGCTGGCTCACCAAACTAAGGAGATGACGATGAAATTAGCTTATAGCCTGGTGCTGTGCCTCGGTTTAGCCGGTTGTAATTCGGATCGGGCTGAAGAAGCACCGCCGATTAAAAACTCGCCCAAATTTGCGGTGAACGACTTTACCATTGTGACCGATCAAACCTTAATGGCGCAGTTAGTCGCCACTGATGTTGACGGCGACCCGCTGCGTTTTAGCGTCAAGAAAGCGCCAACCAACGGTACCGTTAATGTTGAAGCGCAAGGAAAATTCACCTATCAGCCCACCGCTGAGCGTACCGGTGATGATCAGTTTGAGGTGGAAGTGACCGATGGCACCTTTGTGATCAGCGGCACGGTCAATATCAAAATCAATCGGGCACAGCTGTCGTATTTGCAATACAGCCGTCAGGCATTTGGCCGCAATTCGACACAAACTGCGCTGGCCTTAAACGGCCGGGATTTTACCGCCGATGCGACCCAATACAGTGATTATGCGGATCTACTGCAACCTTAAATTTGCCGGTTTAACGCATCAGGGCAGCGGCAAACGCCGCCGCCCATTTTTAACCATTTAAGAACCATGAAAGGAGACACGCATGCAACCTTGGTCACCGCTGCTTTGTGCTGTTGTCATTAGCTGCATTTCACTACAGCCTTTGTTTAAAGTGCACGCAAAGGACACGAAACAAGCAGAGCCCGCCGCCGAAACTGTATTGGTGATGGCGCAGGCTGCAGCTTCCAATCGCGGTAGTGCATTGCAACACATCGCCACTTTGCTCCAGCAAGCACGTTTACCCGGCCAAAGTCGATTGTTCCAACAAGCGCAGCTCAGTTTTAACCAACTCCCGATCACACCCAGTGCCGAATATTGGTTATTGCGCGCCGATATAGCCCAGCAACAGCATCAATTTGAAGCAGCACTTGCCGCGCTACAACAAGCAGAACAGTTCCAACCGCAACCACAAATTGCCTTAGTCCGCGCCAGAATAGCGCTAGTGCGGGCACAGCCCAAACAAGCATTAGCGGCCTGTAAACCGTTATTAGCATTCAAAGAATTATTTTTATTCCAGCTTTGTAGCTTAGAGGCGATTGGCCGCGCTGGACAGGCTGCACAAAGTTACCCGCTGCTCCAAAAACTGGCCAGTCAGACCGATATTCCTGTGCCAGAGCGTATTTACCTACAAGCAATGCTGGCAGAACAAGCGGAATGGCTAACACAACCCGCTGCGGCGGCACAACATTTACGCCCTTGGTTAAACCAAGCGCCGGTGCCGTTTTGGATCAAGTGGGCTGATCTCACGCTATCGCTTGCACCAACTGCGGTCTATCAACAATTAACGGCTTTGGCTAAACACCAGACGTTAGAAGACAGCTTATTACTTCGACTTGCCCGTGCGGAGCAAATAACCAACCAAGGTCAGCAGTATCAACAAGCCGTGGCGCTACAAATTCAGTTGCGCGAACGTCGACAAGACCTGCTGCATAGCGCCGATCTCGCCTATTTTTACCTTTTTTTACAACCGAACAAACAAAAAGCACAACAATATTCTGGGCTCAATTATCAACAGGCCAAAGAGCCAGATGACCAAAAATTAGCACTGCAAAGCGGCTGGACCCAAGCCGAGCTAGATGTACTCGTTCCGACGGAGCCGGTGATATGAATGTTCTTTTTTGCCAAAGATATCGTGGAAGTCCACAGCAGTTATCCCACCGAAAACCCGCCTTACGACCCTGGTTGGCTTTTTTCGGATACAAATTACTGCCGCGATGGATGTCAGCATTACTGCTGTGTTGCAGCAGCGCTGCACTACATGCGCATAGTCTAAGCACCAGCTATGGCCAACTCGAAGCAAAAACAGCATCCGGCCAGGTATTCCAACTGCAATTGGCGCTAAGCGATTTACAGCTGGTGCTGGGTTGGTCGACGCAACGTGACTTAACCTGGTCGATGGTAAAAAATCAACGCCCACAAATTCTGGCCTATTTACAACAGCAGTTAACCCTGCATGACCAGCAGCGCCAGCCTTTGAGCTGCGCCTGGCAGAGCGATGAAACGGCTTGGCAACTGAAACAAATTCAGCAGCAATATTATGTGCAGTTGTCGTTGCAAAGTCATTGCCCGGCGGCGGCATGGTTAGAATATCGATTATTTATGCAGCTTCATGAGCACAAAGCTTTACTGCAAACGCCAAAAGGCGAACAAATTTTGGCGGAGGCAACCCCATGGCTCGCCCTATAACCGTTAGGTCTTTCAGAACCTTAGATTTAACTATGCTGGGGTTGTTATTGAGTGCCAGCGGCATCATCACAACAGCAAAAGCTGATGGTTTACATCAACTACCGGACGAGATTATTTTAATTCAAGGCACCAAGTTAAACCGGGCGAACTCAGCGCAACATGGACAAATCGATTTAGCCACAGCGCAAGACATCCAATTGCGCCCCGCTGATGTGCTCGAAAACGTCCCGGGTTTAGTGGTCACCCAACATTCTGGCTCGGGCAAAGCCAATCAATACTTTCTGCGCGGCTTTAATTTAGATCACGGCACCGACTTTGCCACCAGCGTCGATGGCATGGCGGTCAATGCCCGCAGTCATGGCCATGGTCAGGGCTACACCGATCTGAATTTTTTGATCCCCGAATTATTAAGCGAACTCAGCTATCAAAAAGGTCCAGCCCAAGCGCAAGCCGGAGATTTTGCCAGTGCTGGCTCTGCTGATTTATTATTGCGCGACCAGGCCCGTAGCCAATTAGGTATCACGGTCGGCGCCTTTGGCTATCGGCGCATGCTAGGCATTTCTAGCCAAAACATCGGCCAGGGCCAGTGGCTGAATGCGCTGGAAGCCCAGCACTACAATGGCCCGTGGCAAGGGTTGCAAGAACAAGTAGCAAAGTACAATTTGTGGTCGCGTTATAGTCAGGAAACCGTGCAGCAGTATTTCAGTCTGACGTTGATGGCCTATCAAAATCAATGGAATTCTGCGGACCAAATACCCCAGCGCTTAATCGATGCCGGGCAAAGTCGATTTTTAGCCCTCGATGATAGCGCTGGCGGTGAGAGTCATCGTTACAGTATCAGCACGCAGTGGTTACGCGACGATTGGGCATTGCATGCTTATGCGCTAAAGAGCCGTCTCGACTTATGGTCAAACTTCACTTATTTCCTGCAAAACCCTGAGCTTGGTGACCAGTTTTATCAAGTTGATGATCGGCGCCAATGGGGCGCTGCGCTCAGCCGGCAACAAACGGCTGATACTTTTTTGGGTTCATGGCAACACGAATATGGCCTGCAATACCGACAAGATCAGATAGCCCCGATTGAACTCGCTCACAGCCAACAGCGGCAACGTCTGCAAAGCCTGAAGCTTGACGCAGTCGACCAATGGTCAGTGGCGGCATTTAGCCAGCAGCAGTGGCAATTGACGGATGCTTGGTCGGTCGAATTGGGGTTACGTTACGATTGGCTGGCCGCAACAGTCGAGGATTTGCTGTTTTCTGCAACCACCTCAGCAACGACAAACCAACGGTCAACCGCCAGCGCACAATCTGCTGATGGCATTGCCAGCGTGCGCACGGCGCTGACCTATCAAACACAGCAGCAAAGTTGGGTTTTCAGTTATGGCCAAGGTATGCATTCAAATGATGCCCGGTTGCTATCGAGCAATACGATGACCACCCCCTCCACTTTAGCCATTGATCAATTCACACCCACCAGTCTGTGGTCACGCACGGAACATAGTGCTATCAGCTGGCAAGCCAACTTCGACGACTGGCAATACTCAGCGGGCGTTTGGCAAATGTTTTCTGAGCAAGAACTTGTCTATGTGGCTGATGCAGCCGAAACACAAAACAAAGGTGCCAGCCATCGCTTCGGTGTGGAAGGGACGTTGGGCTATCAATTTAACCATCAATGGTCGACGTCATTCGAGCTGGCGTTGACTCGGGCGCAATACCGAAACCCCGACGATGGTCGTTATATCGAAGGCAGTGTACCCAGAGTGGTGATGGCTAAATTGCAATATCATAGCCATGACAATCTGGCGTGGCTGATGAAAATCCGTCATCTCGGCCCACGTTATTTAGACAGTAGTGGTGCTGAGCGGGCCAGTTCAGTGACGCAGCTTAGCATGCAACTAAGCGGCAGTTTTCAGTTTGGAGAATCTACAAAAACAGCGAGTGCAGCCGCCTGGCAATGGCAACTGGAGTTACATAATGCGCTCAATAGCCGTGCGGCAGATATTCAATATTATTATGAATCGCGCTTAACCAATGAAGCCACGCCGGTCGCGGACCGTCACCTGCACCCGTTAGAGCCAAGAATGTTGCGCTTGAGTGTGAGCTATTTATTTTGATTTTCAATCAGGTAAACGTCAGTGCAGATACCCTTATGGCGGATACTTGTTACCACATACACGCATGCATTCGGTAATTGCGTTATGCATGCCGTCACTCCATTGGCGATAGTGTTGATTGTCGGCACTTTATCCATTGGAAAACGTCGTAAAACACTGCACTGCTGGCTAAATCGATATCTGCATGCTTAGCTGTGGATAAATACTTCATTCGCTCCAACCGCTCGCAACTATTGATAACCATTAACAACCATCAACAACTATTTGCCCTGACATGGCCCCACGAGTTGCTGCACCACATGCAATGTCAGACTTTTCAACGCGAGCGCATTGGCGAATTGTCCCCGTGGAGCATCCAAGTGATACTGACCACAGGCCGTTTTCAGATGATGCCGGCTGTAGTATTGAAATGATAAGTTTGGGAATAAGTCTGGATATTGCTGAGGGCGTATTGCTTGCTGT
>JBBKWN010000029.1:0-3118 GCA_037968955.1 Rheinheimera sp.
CTGAACCAACTGACCTTAAAAGACCCTCAAACCTCGGGTTTAACCTGGCGGCATGACGAATTAATTAGCCTCGGTGATCAAAGTGCCGATCCAAGTATGCGGATGAAGTTATTTCGCTTAAACCCGCAAACCGCCGCCTTCAATCAAGCACCGATTGATATCACCATTTCAGAGGCCGTCAGAAGTAGCTGTTTTGGTGACTATTTGGCCAATTCACCAGATTTAGAAGCATTAACTTGGGATCGACTGGATGACTCAACTTTAATCACCGTCACCGAAGATGCCAGCCGCGCTCAGCTAAGCCCTGTTTGTGCGCGTAAATACGCCCAAACCAACTCGACCAGTTACCCAACACTGCTACTTAAAATAACTTTAAATGCCGATTTTACAACAGCACAAATCAGCGCTGTGCGTCCGGTACAATTTCCTTTGGAAGCCAAAGTCGGAAATTTGCCGAATGATGGCATCGAGGGGCTCGCCGTTGATGATCATCAGAACTTGTATCTGGCCTTAGAGAAAAATAGTGCAGCGATGCCGGCTATTTTCAAAACCCGCTTAACGGCCGATTTTTGGGCGAAAGATAACTTTGTCAAAGTCATTGATGCCAATCTGACGATGCCGCCTTTGGACAAAAAAGGCCACCCGATTAACGATATCGATTTTTTACCAAGCCCAATTCCTGGCCATCCTGGATATCTGGTGGCGGTCGCTCGCAATGACGATCAATTATGGATTTTTGATTTAACCAATCGTGTAATGCCCTTTGTCCAACCGTTGAGTTTTTATGTCGCGACCGACAATTCTGGCCTTTGCCCGGTATTTGAAAAAATGGTGCAGACAGCGCTCGAAGGTGTGGCGGTCAATAATGGCAAAGTGCATTTGGTGAACGACCCGTGGAAGCAGCATTACCCTGATAATATTCAATGCGATGTAAACGCTGATAATTTTAACAAAATGGCACCGCTGTTATTTGACATGCCGGTTGACCCGCGTTGGTTCACCTTAGCAAGACCGACCATTCAAACCACATTGCCGGGCATTAGCGCCATGGCGATGGTCAGCCAAGACAGCTATTTACTGGTGCAGGACAAAAAAATCGATCAAGGTGGCGAACGACTCGGGCTACTGAATTTTAGTGCCGAAGGAAAACCCGCCTATCGGCCGATTTTCGTCACCAACTGGCCAAATAACCAGCCATCGAACGATTTAGAGTCGATCTGTGCCCTGCCCGGTCGCTCGAATGAATTTATGTTGGCGGAAAGCGGCAGCTGGCACGGCGAGTTTGGGCGCTTGTTTCACTTAAAATTGTACCAAGGCTACGCCACTGTATTAGCGAGTTTCGCTTTACCAGTACAACAGGACAACACCGAACAACAAGCCGGTGATAATTTTGAAGGTCTGGTGTGCCTAAATAAAGCGCCAAACCGCTTTTTGTTGGTGCTGGGTGAACGTGGCGGACTGCAACAACGGGGCAGCTTAACTTGGGGTGAGTTTGATTTAGCTGCCGGCGATATTCAATGGTCAGCGAAGCGGTTACAAGTGCAACCGCCAGTTCCAGACGGAGCGACACCAGCGCAGCGTGACATCGCAGATTTATACCTAGAATCTAATGTGTTATGGGCAAGTGCCGTGCGCGAAGCCGGAAATAGTGGCCCGTTTAGCTCGTTTATTTATCAAGTTGCGCTGCTTGATCCACAAGCGGCAGAGCCGGTAAATTTAATTTTTGACAGTAAAATATTCTGGCAAATAGACGGTATGAAAGTTGAAGCACTGGCATCCCCCAGCAGCTTATTCCCTAACTCAAGCCTTGCCATTGGCACTGAAGATGAGTTTTTTGATGGTCAGTGGCGCGCGTTATTTCCACCCGTTGGGCAATCGCCCGCGGTGCCGGTGCCTGCTGTGACTACTATTGTTGAGGCCGCCCATGAATAATTCTGATCAACCCCAAGTACTGACTGCCGAGCAACCGAAAAACCCGTTGCATGGTTTTACACTGGAACAAATTTTGAATTCATTGCTTAGCCACTGCGGTGGGTATCCATCTTTAGCCACTCATATCAAAATTAAATGCTTTACTGAAAACCCAAGTATGAAATCCAGTTTAAAGTTTTTACGTAAAACACCGTGGGCGCGCACAGAAGTCGAGCAGCTGTTTATCCGACTGCGCTTATACCGTTGACGCTCGTCTTTTGAGCTGACGTCAAACAGCCGTGGTGCTGTGTAATAAACCCAGTGTTACTGGCGAAAAAAATAGGATGTTAAAATGCAAATGATTAAAACCCGCGCCGCCGTTGCTTGGGGGCCAGGCCAGCCATTGACGATTGAAGAAGTCGATTTAATGCCGCCACAACAGGGGGAAGTGCTCGTTCGGTTGATTGCAACAGGCGTTTGCCATACCGACGCCTACACGTTGTCCGGCGCCGACTCTGAGGGAAAATTCCCATGCATTCTTGGTCACGAAGGCGCTGGCATCGTTGAAGCTATCGGCGATGGCGTCACCAGCGTACAAGTCGGCGACCATGTGATCCCTCTTTATACCCCCGAATGTGGCAAGTGTAAGTTTTGTCTGAGCGGTAAAACGAATTTATGCCAAGCAATTCGTACCACACAAGGACAGGGTTTAATGCCCGATGGCACCACTCGGTTCTCCAAAGATGGGCAGCCCATTTATCATTATATGGGCACCTCGACTTTTAGCGAATACACGGTGCTACCCGAGATTTCGTTGGCCAAAATTAACAAAGCAGCGCCGCTGGAAAAAGTCTGTTTACTCGGCTGTGGCGTGACCACAGGCATGGGCGCCGTGATGAATACGGCCAAAGTGAAAGCTGGTGATACCGTAGCCGTTTTTGGTTTAGGTGGCATTGGTTTGTCAGCCATTATTGGTGCTGTTATGGCCAAAGCCAGCCGGATTATTGCCATTGATATCAATGAATCGAAATTTGATATCGCGCTGAAACTTGGCGCGACTGACGTTATCAACCCGAAAAACTTTGATAAACCGATTCAAGACGTCATTGTTGAAATGACCGACGGTGGCGTTGATTTTAGTTTTGAATGTATCGGTAACGTCAACGTGATGCGATCAGCATTAGAATGCTGTCATAAGGGCTGGGGC
>JBBKWN010000030.1:0-37664 GCA_037968955.1 Rheinheimera sp.
GGCGATAGGTCGGGGCTGAACTGCAGCCTTGCAGTGTTGCAAACAGCAGCAAGCAAAGCAGTTGGGTGATAGCGTTCATGGTTGTTTTCCTTCTGTTTTTGGCAATATGGGCTGTTGCAGCCAGCCTTGTCCGATCAGCTCTTGTTCTTCGGCCAGAGTGAAAGCACTGCCTTGAATCAATTGGTCGATTAATGGATCCAGTGGATTGTGGCCAGCCGCCGTTTGATAGTCGGCGCCGCCGTGATAGCTTTGCAGCACACTGCCAATCAGTTGCCAGCTATTGCCTGTGCGGCACGCCAGTTGCTGACTTTGTTGCTGCGCTGATCGCAGCAGGTACTGGCGACAATAGTTGCCTTGTTGATCGACAAAACTCAGTTGCGCGGTAAATTGTTGCTCAGCATCCAGCGTAATTTGTTGCCCACTGGCTTGCTGCTCTAACAACTTTGCAATTGGCTGCCATTTGTCCTGCGGTTGCTGCAGTAACTGTGCACCGCCGTATCCGGCGACAAATGCAATCATGGCTGCCGCAGCGGCATGTTGTTGCAACTGCTGCTGTAACCGATGCAGTCTTGGAAACTGAATGATTTTCGCCGTGGTGGGGGAGGAAGCTGGACTGGTAGCCGCTTTAGCAAAGTCAGCCGTTGCTGCAGTAACCGTTGTGATAGCCGGTGCAACCGCTGTGAATTCAGCAACAACTTGTGGATCTTGTGTATCTTCTGCCAACAACTGACTGATTGCCGCCGGCAGCGGATGTTCGTCGATTAACTGCGCATGCTGGCGTAACTGCCCATCAACGCTGGCCAAAGCCGCCAGCCGATCGGCGAGGCTGTCGTCGGTTAATAATTGTTCCCGCACGGCTTGCATCTGCGCTTCGGGCAGTTCAGCGTCCAAAAACGCTGATAAAATTTCATCATTGATTGTCATACACTGTAACTCCCGAACCCGTTGGGCATTAACTGTAATAAACTGACCCGCGCTCGCGCCAATCGGCTCATAATGGTGCCAGCGGGGATGGCGAGCACTGCAGCGGCTTCAGCATAACTAAAGCCCTGCACGGCTACTAAGCCCAATACTTCGCGCTGCTCATCCGGTAATTGCTCCATCGCTTGTTCCACTTGCCGCAGCTGAATTTGGTCCAGCACCATCGCGGCATCATCGCTGTTGGCAGCTTGCTCTTCCACTTGCTCTGCGCCAGGTTGTCGCACCTTGCGACTGCGATATTCATCAATCCAGGCATTGCGGCATACGCGAAAACACCATTGCATTAATGGCACATCGGTAGCGGGCGGCAAGCTTAGCAATTTCTCGATGGTGTTTTGCACCAAATCATCGGCATCATGCACATTGCCGGTGAGCGAATAGGCAAAGCGGCGTAAATGCGGTAAAAGCTCTTTAATTGCTGTTTTCATCATGGTCAGTTCTCCTGTCAAAACACTGACGTTTTAGCGCGCAGCTTTATTCCCTGTTCGATGGAATTTTTTTTGTACTGAGTCGTTTTTATTTTGCATACTCCTAAACTTCACCAAATGAGGCCCTCATGCGTATTGTAAATTCTCCCGTAAAACGACTGCCGCTTCTCACTTGTGATTGCCGCACTCGGTTGCGGTTTAGCCTGTTGTTACTTAGCTTGTTGTGGCTTGGCGCTCTGCCACTCGCCGCGCAAGCCCAACTAGTGCCCTTACCGGCGCTGCCACAACAACTGCCTACCTTACCGGTAAGCCCGGCCGAAATCATCGCTGATCAGCAACTAAAGGCGCGACAACGCTGGCAACAGCTGGATCAGCAAGCCACCCGCCAGCTCACAGTTCAGCTGAAAAATAGTTTAGATCCACTGCGGCAACTGCCTTCTTCACTGCCAATTGTCGGCCAAAACCAACAACTCTTGTGGCGTGAAGTGGAGGTGAGTCCGGGCGTTCGAGCGGTCGAACGCGAATGGTTATTGGCGCTTGATGCTGCGCAGTGGCAACAACTAGTGCAACAGCAGCCAAGTCTTGCTGCTTATGTGGTAGAACAACAAAATTATCCGCAGCTAGAACTGAGTATTTATCGCTTGCGGCTGCCTGAAGTTTTAGATCAGCAGTTAGCCTTAGATCCAAAGCTATCGCCATTGGCTGACTACGTCGTGGCCCGCAATCATATTTATCAGCCGCAACAAGCGCAAGCGGCTGCGCCTGCCACCAGCGCGATGCCAAAACAGCTGTCTATTTGCCCGCAGCCATTACAGATTGGCTTGCTCGACTCAGCGGTGCAGCGCCAACATCCGGCGTTTACCAACCCGGATGCTATTCAAAGTAAGAATTTTTTGCCCAAAGAACTGGCGCAAGATGAGCAACATGGTACCGCGGTGGCATCCATTTTAATTGGGCGTTTGGCCGGCAATCCACCGTTACTACCTGGCGCGACCTTATTTAACGCCGCCGTGTTTTATCAACAAAATGCGTATCAGCAAGGTGCGACTTTGGGCCATATGTTGCAGGCGCTAGATTGGCTGGCAAGCCAGCCATTACGGGTGATTAATTTAAGTTTAACCGGGCCTGCTAATTCGATATTCGCCCGCGCCATTCAGGCATTAGCTGCACGCGGCATCATTTTAGTCGCAGCGGCAGGCAACGGCGGCCCAGCGGCGGCGCCGCTTTATCCGGCCGCTTATCCGCAAGTGCTAGCCGTCACGGCGGTTGATAAGCAGCAGCAAATTTATCGCTGGGCCAATCAGGGCACTTATATTGATTTTGCCGCGCCCGGAGTAGCGGTGCCCGTGGCCAGTGCCGGCGGTGGTGAAGCTCAGGAGTCTGGCACTTCTTTGGCGACGCCTGTGGTGAGCGCTTTGGCCGCTTGTTTGATGCAGCAACACCCCACCTGGACATTGGTAGAGTTAACTGCCGCCTTAGCTGCCATCGCGACAGATTTAGGCGCTGCTGGTCGAGATCCGATTTTTGGTGATGGCTTGCTACAAGTACCGGCTGCAGCGTTGCTGCACTAGGTTGCACTAGGTTTCAGTAGGTTTCAGTAGTTTTCAGTAGGTTGCATTGAGCTGCTGATGGCATGTGTGCAAGATCAATACATCTAGGTGCGTGACAGCGGCTGTTGTCGGGAGTCACATTCTGGAGGGCATAACCGAGATTTGCTTCGAAATGCGTGAGGGCAAATGCGTTGCGCTAAAGATGTTCAGCAAGCAAATGCCATTCACAGAAACGCCAACAAGCTGCCGTTAAAAGGACAGCTTTACACCAACGGCGGCTTGATTTTGACGATAAGCGGCTGGTTGATAGGCCGAGCTGGCTCGGCTGCGGCTTAAGTCGGCAGTGAACTCCAGGTTTTTATGGGGCTGCACTGTGTAGCTTAGTTGCAGATTATGGATTTGGTCTGTGCGGCCGGTGCTCACGGCACTGCTGCTGTCGGATAGCAGGCTATTTGGCGCAGTCTTTCCGGTTTTATCGGCATTCGGCTGCTGCCACTGAAACTGGTCATAGGCCTTGCGCTGATATTGCCAGCCCAACTGCACTTTTTGTGGCATGTCCCACAGCCGCCACTGCTGCGACAGCTTAAACTGCAGTTGCGGGCCGCTAAAATCAAACTGGCCGCCAACACTGCTTTCGTGCTGATAACCCAGTGCCAGTTGCATAAAACGATCGGCCTGAATAAACCAGAAAAAATCACTACGTAAACTGCGATTATCGGCATCACGTTCGTTGAAACTGGCAAAGTTTTTCTGAGAGAAATCCATACTTGCTCGCAGATAATATTGATCTTGCCATAATTTACTGCTGTAAAGGCTCAGCTTGGACAACTTGAGTAACGGCTCGCTGGCTAAGTCTGCGGCGGCGTTGTGGGCGGCAATACCCAGCACATATCCCGTTGCCAATTCATAATTGACATCGGCCGACCATAACTGCAGTCGGGTTTTAAATTCAGGATTATCCTGCCAGGTTTGCTGACTTAACTGATAATCGACACTTGCTTGGAATTGAGAGTTTAACTGCCAATTGACGCCCAATTGCGCTGTCACTTCAGCGCCACTGGCCGATTTGCCACTGGCATTATCTAGTTCCGAGGTTTTTAAATTTGAGTTGCTCAGCGCTTTAGCGCTCACGGCACCGTGAAATTGTGGTTGGTAGTTTGCTGCTGTGCTGGTGGTTGCAGCGCTATTGAGGTTGCTGCTCGCTGATTTAGCACTTGCTGTTTCAGTGCTGCCTGTTTCGGCGCTACCGGCCTGCGCGGAAAGGGCTACCAAGCATGGGCTGGCAGTTAACAGCATGATCCGGCTCGCCTGTTTAAATTGTTGCAGCAGTTTAAGATGTTGCACTCGTTCAATTTTTGGCTCTCGTTTAATTGTTTGCTCTCGTTTAATTTTTTGCACCAGTTCATTTTTTTGCACCAGTTTATTTTTTTTCATAAGTCACCTGCCTGCTTTGAAAAGACGCCGGCACAAAGCCGGCGGGAGTTCGCTTACAAACCTAATTTAATCAGGCTCTTGACATCAGATTGCAGCGTGTTCACTACTTCCGCTTTCACACTGTCATTCACCGACTGGCTCACCGCACTATTCAGTTGCTGCTGCACTGCAGTGCGCGCTTCTAGCGCTGGATTAATGCTGCTTAGCGTCGCGTTCACCAATTCACTTGGATTCACCGCGCTTGCTATCGTTGTGGCACTAGCGACCAGCTCTTTAGTGACGAACTCTTTTCCTACCAAATCTTTTCCTACCAAATTTTTAGCTAAAAAATCTTTAGCTGGCAGTTCGTTGCTTGCTAACCCGCTATCAGGCACCGCCTGTAGTTGCTGACTCACCGCAGTTTGGGGGCTGGTTGACGGCGTTGGGGCCGTTGGATTGGCCGGGTTGGTGGCGTTGTTCAGTGCAGCAACATTGGTCAGCGAGCCGTTATTGCTCAGCCCTGCGGTATCTGCCAGAGTTGTCGTGTTTGCTAGAGTTGTCGTGTTTGCTAAGGCTGCCGTGTGCGCCAGCGCAGCCGTATTGGTCAGCCCAGAGCTGGTTGGCAGCAAGTTGCTGTTTGCAGATGTCAGTTGTGTTGTTAAGCCTGCAGCGCTTTGCACTAAACCCGTCGCAGCGAACTGCGGCAGTGCCGACTCAGCTGTGGTTGGCATTGCAGTGGTGTTGCTGGTCGGTGTGGACCCTGCCGCTGGTGCTGCAGCTGGCTCTGCTGCTTGCGATGCAGGTACTGCTGGCAAAGTGGCAGTGGGTGTTACGCCACTTTCAGACTGGTTTTGTACTGCAGTTTGATTTTGTACTGAAGTTTGATTTTGTGCTGCAGACTCGTTTTGAGCTGAGTTTTGCTGTTGCGCTGGTGTGGATTGTGGCAGCGTAAAACCGGCGGAAACAGAGGTGTCCGCGGCCGCGCCAGCTTGCATTTGATTTGGGCTGCTGTGCTGGTTGCTTACATTGCTGCGGGCTGAACTATTCAACTGCGTATTCAGTTCGCTGGCGGCGGCCTGCGCGGTATTTAACGACAACATAATGGCGGCAGCTAATAAAGAGATAGTGTTTTGAGTGTTCATAGGGCAATCCTCGTTATGTCACAATCGACAATGCACTAACGTGGCTGCTGTGATTTTTATTCCCGCCAGATAAAAATATTTTGAAATTGCCTAAAAATACTGATACCCGACTTGCCAAAACTCAAATTTTTAGCTCGACTTGAATCCTCGCCGCAGAGTTTTTTCAGGGAGCCACATAACGGTTGCAAGGCAGCAACAAACAAAGGTCTTGCGAGCTTTGTTTTCGGAGCAAGTGTTGCCAAAGTAAGTGTTTACAGCTGCAGGTTTTCCTTGGCAATGGTTCTATTTGCGGCGGATGGTCGCCTTGGTGCTGATCGCAGGCTTAGGTTGCTAGATTATCTGCGGCGGTTTGAAGGGTGTATGATTTTATTGCTAGATATTTTCATCATGCTTGATACAGCTCTCAAAGTCTGCTGCGTCAGCAGCCGTCATCGCCACCGTCAATCTAAGTGATGTCATTGACTGGCTGGGGTTGTTGTCAAAGCGCGCAGCAGAGCCGAAAATGCTCAATTCTGATGAGAGTGAGAAGGCGCTGGCAACAAACATTGCCAAACGATAGCTTGTGACTAAACATGATCTACCGCAACCCGGTGCATAGTGCTATTGAGCGCAGTGCACGAGTTTCATTCGTGGGTTGGGTCAGGACAAATGCCCGCACAATGCTATTGATACTCAACAAAGTTATGCCATGTTAGACTGCGGCGTTAAGCGCCGTTGTGGCTGATTGTTCAAGAGAAACTTTATGTTTAATGAAGCCCCCAGAGCCGGTGTAATACGTCGGCTTGCCGCCATAGTGTATGACTCGCTCGTGGTTGTTGCGTTATTAATGTTTGCCATGACCCTCGCGTTGGCTGCAGTTGCTGGCCTTGAAAAAGGTGGTGTTATTTCTTTGGTCGGTTATCAAGACAGCGCCGACTACATTCAACACCATGCGTTGTGGTTTCAGCTGTATTTGGTGGTGTGGGTGGTTTGGTTTTATCTGTATTTTTGGTGCAAAGCGGGGCAGACCCTTGGCATGCGCGCTTGGCGCTTGTTGCTGTTACAACAAAATGGCCAGCCGGTAACGCTAAAACAGGCGCTGATCAGGGCAGTAACGGCGCTTGGTGGTATTGGTAATTTCTGGCTCTGGCTACGCCTTAAACCCAAACTGGCGTTACAGGATCAGTTGTCCGGGACGATGGTGGTGGAGCTGAGTAAAGAACAAAGTCGTGAGTTGAATTTGCATCGACAGGCTAAATAAGCCGCACTGGACACAAATCGGGGTAAGGTAGAGGTTGATGGAAAGGTTGATGGAAGGCTGATGGAAAGTGTGACCTAGCTCAGTAATGTCCCAGTCCTTAAAATTTTATTGCTCAAGGAATCGTGAACACGACCGATAAGGTAGTATCAGCAGTCATCAGGACTATCTACCATGCAAGAGCATCAACGCCTACAGAAAATTCGTGACATCGGTATTAGATTGCACGAACTGCAATTAATTAGCCGTCGCGCCGATTGTTCGTACGCGGTGTTGGCGCTGAATTATTTGTTTGGAGTCTATCAAATTGCCAAGCCACAAGGTGTACCACTGAGCGAGATGCTGCAACATCTCGCTGATGCCGTCACGAAGCATCATCAATTACCTCATCATCGGCTCGGTGCCGACACAGTGCTAGACTTTTTCAGTCGGCGCTATCAGGTCGCGGTAGCTATTTCGGTGCATCCAAGCTACCGCCGTCAAGCGCGCTCAGCCGTTTTAGCTCACACCATTTAGCCGCTCAGCGGTTCGCCCGGAAAAAAAGGGAAAACAATCTGCAGCGTTCAAGACGTGGGGGAGGCCATATCTTGATCTTACTACCGCAGATCGTTTTCCCAAGCAGGAACTGATTAAAACTGTGACGAGCTGGTATTAACTTTCAGCGCCTGATTTTCGCTTTCGCTGAAAACTTGCGCAATATCGAGCGCAGCAAACCCCGTTAGCCTTCGATGACCGCACCACCAAAGCTGCGGTAAATATCCACCAAACGACTGAAGTTTTGCTGAGTTAGCCGCGCTTGTTGATCGCGCGCCGCCAGTAACTCGCGTTGTGCATCCAGTAACTCCAAAAAGTCGGCATTACCGGCATTAAACCTCGCTTGCGACAGCGTCACGGCTTGCTCGGTTGCTGCAAGCTGTTGTTGTTGAATCAGCTGTTGCCGACGACTTAAGTTGTAGCTGTCGAGGCTAAGCTGCATGTCGCTTAAGGCGTTAAATACCGTTTGGCGAAATTGCGCCAGCGCTGCTTGTTCTGAAGCATTGGCCGCTTTAATTCTGGCTTGCACTGAGCTCCAGTCCGCGCCTTGCCAGCTAAGGCTTGGTGCAACTGACCAGGCTTTTTGGGCGCCGCCGATAGCTAAATCTGGCGAAGCAATAAACCCTAGAAAACCACCGACCGATAACGAAGGATATAAGTCGGCGGTCGCGACGCCAATATGTGCGCTACTTGCCGCTAACTGCCGTTCAGCCATCGCCACATCCGGCCGGCTTTTTAATTGTGCAGCAACTTGGGCTATGGCTTGTGGGCTGGCGAGCGTCGGCAATTGCAAAGCCGTATTATCCAGCGCCAGCGCTTCGACGCTGGAACCAAGCAGCGCCGCCAATGTCAGCTCTGCCCGGCGTTTCGCCAGCTGAAAATCCGGTAACGTACTTTCCAGCGCAAAGGTCTGTGCTCTGACCCGCGCCAATTCCAGATCTGAAGCCATACCGGCATCACGTCTGGCGATGATTAAGCGGCTGGTTTGCTGCAAGTTCGCCAGGTTTTGCTGCGCGACCGCCAACCGTAAAGCGGCTCCGCGATAATCGCCAAAGCTTTGCGCCACTTGGGCTACTAAAGTGAGTTGCGTATCACGCCAGGCAAATTCAGCGCCTTGGGCATTGGCCAGTGCGGCTTCGCTGGCACGTTTGATTTTGCCAAACAAGTCGAGATCCCAGCTTAAGCCAATGCCGGTTTGAAACTGGCGATTGCTGCTGCGCTGCCCGCTGGCTGACACTTCGGCCGGTGTTGCTGTGGCTTGATAACCCACACTGGGAATGGCTTTAGGCAAACCGTTATCGTCGCTGTCAGCGAACACGGCATAAGCGCGGTCAACATTGGCCTGCGCTGCCGCCAAGGTTTGATTGTTGGCAAGCGCGGTTTCAAGCAGTCGATTGAGCTCGGCATCGGCGAAACGCTGCCACCATCCAGTCAGCTGAATATTGTCCGCTGCGGTGGTAGGCGCAGCCAGTTCAGGCATGTTGATTTGTGTGCTTAAGCGGGTTGGCGCCTGATAATCAGGGCCGACAGTGCAACCGATTAAACCGCTTAACGCCAACGCCAGCAGGCTGAGTTTGAATGCTGAGCTGCGCTGTTTTTGTGGCGTCTTGTCAACCACAACGTGGGTCATCACATTAGTATTCGCTTGGGATAAATTAACCATGGCTCACGCCCTCAGTCGATGGTGTTGTTTGCGCTGTTACATTACCGATTACATGGTCCTTTACATGAGCGTTTACATGATCCTTTACATGAGCGGTGATGGCAGCCTTGCGCTCGCCACGTTTGGCGAGGGCGTAATAGAACAGTGGGGTTAAAATTAAGCCAAAAATGGTCACGCCAATCATGCCGGCGAACACCGCCACACCCATGGCTTGACGCATTTCTGAACCGGCACCAGATGAAAACACCATCGGTACTACACCCATAATAAAGGCGATCGACGTCATCAGTATTGGGCGTAACCGCAACCTTGCCGCTTCTAAAATTGCATCCAGTGGTTGCATGCCATGGTCTTGTTTTTCCTTGGCAAATTCGACCATCAGGATGGCGTTTTTGGTCGCGAGTCCGACCAGCACGATTAAACCAATTTGGGTGAAAATGTTATTATCGCCGCCGTACAGCAGCACACCGCTAATCGCCGACAATAAGGTCATTGGCACAATCAGAATGATTGCCAGTGGCAGACTTAAACTTTCGTACTGCGCCGCCAGCACCATAAACACCAGCAATACCACCAATGGAAACACCAGATATTCGGCGTTACCGGCCAGAATTTGCTGGTACGACAGTTCTGTCCACTCGTAGCTCATACCGGCTGGTAAAGTTTCTGCCAGAATTTTTTCAATCGCCAGTTGTGCTTCGCCTGAGCTAAAACCTGCCGCCGGGCCACCGTTAATTTCTGCCGTGGTGTAACCGTTGTAGTGCATCACCCGATCCGGGCCTGCGCTGTGGGACACTTTAATAAAGGAGCCCAGTGGGATCATCTCACCCTGATTGTTGGCCACTTTTAAGGCAGCAATTTGCGCTGGATCCTGACGGAACGCTTCATCCGCCTGCACATTCACCTGATAAGTGCGGCCAAACTGGTTAAAGTCGTTGGCATAAGAAGTACCCAAATAACCCTGTAACGTTTGGAACAGACTATCCAATGACACACCTTGTGACAGCGCTTTGGTGCGATCCACATCCAAGTCCAGTTGCGGTACATTCACTTGATAGCTAGAGAACACACCGGCGAGTTCCGGGGTTTGCCAGGCTTTCATCATCACTTGTTGCGTTACTTTGGCCAGTTCGACATACCCTAAGTTCGCGCGGTCCTGAATTTGTAATCTAAAGCCACCAATGGTGCCTAAACCCTGCACGGGTGGTGGTGGGAAGATGGCAATAAATGCACCTTTAATCCCCGCAAATTTGGCGTTTAAATCAGCAGCAATGGCTTTTGCCGACAATTCCGGACTGGTGCGCTCGTCGAAGCCTTTGAGTGGCGTAAATACAATGCCGCTGTTCGGGCTATTGGTAAAACCATTGATGCTCAGACCAGGGAATGCCACCGAGTTGGCGACACCAGGGTGTTCCAGCGCAATGCGTGACATTTCTTTGATCACCGCTTCAGTGCGATCTAACGACGAGGCATCAGGCAATTGGGCAAAGGCCACTAAATATTGTTTGTCCTGACCTGGCACATAACCGGTGGGGGTGTTGTGGAACAAACCTGCAGTTAACCCGAGCATACCGATGTAAATAATGCCAACCACGGCGCCAAAACGGATCACCTTGCGCACCAATTGGCCATAACCCAAGGACGCTTTATTAAACAGCCGGTTAAAGGGTTGGAATAACCAGCCGCCTAAGGCTTTGTCCATCACGCGGGTCAGTTTGTCTTTTGGTGCATCATGCGCTTTGAGCAATAGCGCCGATAACGCCGGGCTTAAGGTCAAAGAGTTAATAGCGGAAATAAAGGTCGAAATGGTAATGGTCAGCGCGAACTGCTTATAAAACTGGCCGGTTAAACCGGTCATAAAGGCCGTTGGAATAAATACTGCTGCCAACACTAAGGTGGTCGCGACAATCGGGCCTGTCACTTCTTTCATCGCTTTTTGCGTGGCTGCTAATGGCGACAAACCATCCGCAATATTGCGCTCGACGTTTTCCACCACGACAATCGCGTCATCAACCACAATACCAATGGCTAATACCAAACCAAATAACGACAAGGCATTTAATGAGAAGCCCAGTAAGTGCATAAAGGCAAAGGTGCCGATCAGCGACACTGGCACCGCGACTAGCGGAATAATGGACGCACGCCAGGTTTGCAGGAACAGCACCACCACCAGAACGACTAACAAAATTGCTTCCAGTAAGGTTTTCACCACCGCTTCAATCGAGCCGCGGACAAACACCGTTGGGTCGTAAACGATGTCGTAACTTAAGCCTTGTGGGAAGCTTTTCGAAAGCTCCGCCATTTTTGCCCGTACATCATCAGAGATTTGAATAGCGTTAGAGCCTGACGCCTGAAATACCGGAATAGCGACAGCGTCTTTGTTATCGAGCAGCGATTTCAGTGCATAAGTGCTGGCACCCAGTTCCAAGCGGGCGACATCTTTTAAGCGGCTGATTTCACCCTGCTGACCTACTTTGATAATGATGTCTTCGAATTCTTCGACTGAACTTAAACGGCCTTTAACGTTAATCAATAATTGGAAATCGCTGGAGCCAGAAGGTTGTGCACCTAAGCTACCGGCAGCCGCTTGTTGGTTTTGCGAGCGGATAGCCGCCACAATATCCTGAGGAGTCAGCTGTAAGGCTGAGACTTTGTTGGGGTCTAGCCACACCCGCAGGCTGTATTCACCGGCACCAAATAACCGCACCGCGCCGACACCTTCTATTCGTGCTAATTCGTCTTTGACGTTTTGCGCTGCATAGTTCGACAGGTACAACATGTCATAGCGATCGTCCGGCGAGGTTAAATGCACCACCATGGTTAAATCCGGTGATGATTTTTCGGTGACAATGCCAAGTCGTTGCACTTCTTGCGGCAACCTTGGTTTAGCGCGGTCAACCCGGCTTTGCACCTGCGTTTGCGCTCGGTCGACATCAGTGCCGATCGCAAAAGTGATGGTCAGGGTCATCCGGCCATCCGAGGTGGCTTGCGAGGACATATACAACATGTTTTCGACGCCGTTAATTTCTTGCTCCAAAGGGGAGGCCACGGTATCGGCGATGACTTTTGGGTTGGCGCCCGGATAATTGGCGGTGACGACGACCGTCGGTGGTACCACTTCCGGATATTCAGTAATTGGCAATTGCCAGACTGCGATGGCGCCACTGATCACAAACAGCAGTGATAACACGGCGGCAAAAATCGGTCTTTTGATGAAAAATTGAGAAAGCATAATAACGTCCTGTGAGCTTAACCGCGTGGCGCGTGTTGGGTTTTGCTGGCGTCAGCGATGGCAGGTGTCGCATCAGTGGCGGCGGTGACTTGTTGTCGATCCAGCATTTGTTGCTGTTGCTGCAATAACACCAGTTGTTCGGCAGTGGCCATTGTTACCGGGTTTGGCGTAACCTGCATCGTCGGGCGAACGCGCTGTAAACCGTTGACGACGATGGTTTCACTGGCTTTTAAACCGGAAGTGACAATGCGCAGACCGCCAACTTTTTCACCCAGTTGCACTGCGCGATACTGCAGTTGCTGTTTGTCATCGACCACCAAGACAAACTTGTTGTTTAAGTCAGTACCAACGGCTTTATCATCAATCAGGATGCCGTCGTAGCTGGCGCTTCCCACCAGTTTTAACCTTGCAAACAAGCCTGGGATCAAACTGTTATTGGTATTGCTAAACACGGCGCGGGCGCGGATGGTGCCAGTTTGTGGATTAATACTGTTATCGAGGAAATCTAAGGTGCCGGAAAAACGGAATTCACTGTCGGAGCTTAACGCCATGAATACCGGGCTGGCTTCACTGCGACTATCACCACGTTTGCCTTCGGCGGCTAAATTGACGTATTTCAGGTAAGTCTGTTCGTCAGCATCAAAATAGGCATACATCCGTTCGGTGGAGACAATATTGGTCAACTGGCTTTGACCGGCCTGCACAAAATTACCGGCCGTGATGAAAGCATTGGACACCCGACCGCTAATCGGCGCGCGAACTTTGGTGTAAGACAAATCCAGCTCTGCTTTGACCAGTGCCGCTTTGACAGCAGCCACTTGTGATGCAGTTTGATCTTTTCGGGCCCGACGTGCGTCCAGAATTTCTTCAGCAATGGCTTTTTGGCGGCGCAATTGCTCGGCGCGTTGATAATCGCTGATAGCTAGTTGTTGCTGACTGATCGCACTTTGCAGTTCGGCTTGCAGCCGGTTGACGTCAGCGACCAAAGCGCGGTCGTCAATCTGGAACAATAAATCGCCGGCTTTGACCAGCGCGCCTTCGGTAAACCAAACTTTATCGAGGTAACCAGAAACCCGAGGGACCAAAGCAACGGTTTCAGGTGCCTGCAGGCGGCCGGTAAATTCATCCCATTCGGTAATGCGCTGTTGGACCACAGTGGCGACATCCACCGTTGGTGCGGCGGGGGCAGCACCAGCTGCTGCTTCTGGTTGACCACAAGCACTCAGCACAACTGCGGCAACGCTGGCTAATAAAAAGGTTCTTACAGTCTGTGTTTTGCTCATGGCAATTTCCCTTTATTAAATTTTAATGACAGCGAACACTGATGAATGCTGCTTTATGTACTGACTGGTATTTTGTACTGGTCGGTAAATATATAGATTTTAAAGCTGGGGTCAATCTTTTTTTGTACCGTACGGTAAGAAACTAAAGAACTTTTTATACTAAGCAGCTAAAGCTTTGGCTATAACCAAATCAGACTGGCAATATTTATGTACCGCTCGGTAGGTATCTTTGACTTTACAAGGCTTGCAAAGCTGTTTACTCTGTGCGCACTATTGATTACCTTAATTTTGGTATGGTTATACAGGAGCTTGAAGATGACGGGGAATACCAACACTATTGGTCGACCACGTGCGTTTGATGTCGACAAAGCTTTGCAAAAAGCCCTGGAAGTGTTTTGGGAAAAAGGCTACGAAGGGACTTCATTGCCTGATTTAACGGAAGCGATGGGCATTAACAAACCGAGCTTATATGCCGCTTTTGGCAATAAAGAGCAGTTGTTTCTTAAAGCGATTGAGCTTTATGAAAACCGCCCTTGTGGTTTTTTTCAGCCGGCTTTATTACAACCGACCGCTTATTTGATGGCTGAGCATATGTTGTTCGGTGCGGCTGCAGCCAGTAGCGATCCGAATACGCCAAAAGGCTGCTTGATGGTACAAGGTGCATTAACCTGTAGTGATAACGCCAACAGTGTCAAACAGATGTTGATTGAAAAACGTCGTGGCGGCGAATTGCAAGTGCAGCAGCGCCTAGAGCGGGCACAAGCGGAAGGCGATTTAGCCGCCGATGTTGATTGTGCGGCGCTGGCCTGTTTTATTGGCGTGCAGTTACATGGCATGTCAATTCAAGCGGCCAGTGGAACTTCGTCCGAGCGCTTGCATCAAGTGGCCGCGATTGCTTTACAGGCGTTTAAGAACGCAACATGAGCGCCTAGTGCGACACCAGCGAGCGCTGACTAAACACCAGCGTCAGACGTTAGGGTGACCCACACAAAGGTTGCCCGCTGCGTTTACTGAATTTTCACTGCACTTTGTCGCGTGCTACTCACCGCGTGCTATTCACCGTATTACTTAGTTTTTTATTCGTTGGACTATTTACAGTCCTGTGCACTTTTAGTACCTCTTTTGTACAGCGTGCGTCATAAAAAGGGCCGGCATGTTGTTGCCAGCCTTCTCCCGGTGACAGTTGTTTGCACAGCATGTTGCCATTGAATTTACTTTGCCATAAAAACCAATGCGCTGGCTCAGCGACGACTGCAAAACAGCTCACCAGCATACTCATGAGCAGCAGCGGCTTCTGCCAAGGCGCGATAGTTTTGCGCATGAAAACTCCTTCAAAAAAATCATCATTGCAATGACGGTCGATAAAAACACGGCAATCTTAGTGCCAAAATTTTACCGATGATCACAAACATCAGCGGCCCGAGCACACTGAGTATCTAAGTCAGTTGAATCTGCGACTGCTGTGACGCTGCTGTTCCGCGAGTTTCAGCAAACATATACGATGCACACATAATCGATGTAAACATGACCGCCCTGAAACTTGGTGATCAAATTGAACCTCTGGCGACTGACTCGAGTCACACTACAACATGCGTCAGTTTTGCAGTGATTTTTCGGTAAGTTGTCAAAAAGATCTGATTGCACGCGTGACAGCCGATGTTTTATTCATAGGAGTCACCGCCATGTACCATGCCACCATCCCCGACAATGAGCCGATGCGGCTTGCCACATTGTATGCATCTCAACTACTGAACCTATGCGGCGCCGAGCAATACCAAAGGTTAACGCGTTTAGGTCGGCGCTTGTTGCAAATGCCGATCTGCTTGGTCAATCTGGTTGATGCCGAATATGTACGAGTGCTGGCGGGGCAGGGTGTTGATTTTACTGAGTTAAATCGTTGCAGTTCATTTTGCGGTCATACCATTCTTGGTGAAGACGCGTTAGTAATTCAAGATACCCGCCATCATCCCTATTTTTTTGATCATCCGTTAGTGGTGGGGCCACAAGCGGTACGCAGCTACATTGGCCTGCCCATTCGCGCTTTTAACGGTTGTAAAATTGCCACTTTGTGTCTGATGGATCAGGTGCCGCGTACAGTGGCCGCCGAAGATTTGGCGGCGCTCAAAGATTTAGCTTTGTTAACTGAGCAGACACTTGCTGCGGGCCAGTTGGCCATTATTGATGATTTAACCTCGTTGGTGAACCGGCGTGGTTTTGAAACTATGGCTCGGTTGTTACTCAATAGCAGTGAGCGGCAAGGCCTAGCGGCCGTATTGTTGTATTTTGATTTGGATGATTTTTCGACATGCAACCGTCATTATGGTGCAGCAGAAGGCGAGCGAATGTTAATGCGTTTTGCCAAATTACTGCGCCAGACTTTTCGCGGCAGCGATGTCTTAGGCCGCTTGGGCGACAATTCATTTGCGGTGTTGGTGGCGAATAGTTCGGCGCAGCAGGCCGAAGTGGCCATCGAAAGAATGCGCCAGGCGGCGGTGAGTTTACAGCAACAGGAAGGGTGGCTGACGCCATTACAGTTTAGTGTGGCGGCGGTTCATTATTCACCGGCACATGGACCCTCGCTGGAGCATTTACTGAGCCGTGCCGACCATTTGTTATACAAAAGACAACAAGGCCAACAGCTGTGTTAACCGCCGTTGCGGTTGCATAAAAAAACGCCTCAGGCGAGGCGTTTTTGAGCGAAGTTTGCAAGGCCGTTGCAAAACAACCCACAGTATTTATGCGGCAGGTGCTTCAACCGGCATCCGGTTAATCAGGCTACCGATGCGATCTAATGAGCCGAAATGGGCATAAATCGCCTGCAATACACCAAACTTACGCAGGCTTAGGAATTGCTCATCGCTCAGCGCTTCAAACTTTTCACGGTCAATCACAAAAAAGCCATTTAAACGGTGTTCTTTGTCTGCAGCATCACGATATTGCAGGCCGTCAGCTTTAAACAAACCCATTTCTTTCATTTGCGCCATAATGTTGCGGCTTACGGCGTTGGCATCGATATAATCTTTAAAGAACTTGTTCACGCCATCGAAAAATTCAGTTGGGGTGCTGTCCGCGTTAAATAACGCCTGACCTTCAGTGCGGCTGATAACGTCAGATTGTTCATTGACACATAACAACAATTGCTCGTCAGAAGCTTGCGCCAAACTAAATGGATAAGCGCGAATGCCCGCTGGAATATAGGGGCCTTCCCACTTGTTGTCCTTAATAAACAAGTTTTGACCTTCTTTCAGACCAAACACGGCCACCGGCGCAAATTCTTCATTGGTTTGCAGGAAGAAAATTGGATAAAACGGCGCCGCCGCAGCAAATTCCTGCAGCATCAGTGGCGCAATGTGGCGGTCAACGACGCTTTCCAGTGAGAACTGAGCTAACACGTGCAAATCTTGGTGTTGTTCACTACTTAAGACGACTGGTTGGGCAAGCATAATGAGTTTCCTTTCTGATTAGATTTCACGGCGGGTATACAGCAGAATGCGCATCGTCGCGCGGGTTGAAGTACCGGCCTTCTAGATAAAGACGACATCACCATACTATAGAAATATGGCAAAATACCAGTGCAAGTCTGAAGAAATATGCTATGAATGCCACAGTTTTTGCCATGGCCGCTGGCTTTGCTTAAACTAACAAATTGAATTTTTGAGTGAACTTGGCAAAAGTGCTGATTTATTCGCCAGCAAGTTATTGCCGCCACAATTTTAGAAACCCTGACCTTCGTTGATGTGAACCCGGTATTAACGAAAAAACATAGCGCCCGATTGTTAAAAGAGCCAGATGAAACCATTATTGAGTCACCCAATTACAGCACCGCTGTGTTTTCTGCTACTGCTGTTATTACTGCTATCCCCACAATTTTATCTGCTGCCAGAAACCGCGAAGCTTTCGCATTGGTTGGCTTGGTCGATCGCACCGACGTTGTTGTTGTTAGCCCTGTTGCTGAGCGTAAGTCAGCAGCTGCATCGCTCGATTTGGACTTGGTTCCCATTGGTGTTATTGGCACCTCAAGAGCTGTTTTACCTAGCTACTTACCACAAAGTGACGGACGCCCATGCCATGGCGATTATCGCCGAAACCGATTTGGCAGAAGCCGCCGGTTATTTGTCTGGACTTGGTTGGCTGATCATCCCGGCTGTGCTGTGCATTATGGCGTTATTTGTGTTGAGCAGTGCCGTGTTTAAAGTGCAGCAATATCGCTGGTTGCCCTATGGCCGGCCACTGGTGTGGATAGCAAGTTTATTGATGGTTGGCTGGTTGTGGCAGCAAGAGTTGCACTATCGGCAGTTGTACCCGTTGGCGCCAGATTCAAATAATCCGGAACAGTCGTTAGCGCAGCGGCCACTGCCCAACAGCCACAATTTATTTCATCAGAGTTATCCACTGAATTTGTTATTGGCGGCGAATGAATTTCGGCTGCAAAAGGCGGCGTTGGCTTTGGTGAGTGAACAAGTCGCGAGTTTCAGCTTCGCTGCCACACAGCCGCAAGTGCCTGCGGCCCGCCAAATTTACGTTTTGGTGATTGGCGAGACGCTCAGGCCAGATCGTTTACAGCTTAATGGGTACGCCAGAGCAACCACACCTCGTCTTGCCGGGCTGGGCAATGTGATCAGTTTTACCGATATGATCAGCCCCTGGTCATGGACTCGGATGTCGGTGCCAGTGATTGTTTCGCGTAAATCGGCACAGGACCAACAATATTTTTCCACTGAAAAGTCATTGGTTGCCGCCTTTGCCGAAGCCGGTTTTGCCACGGCTTGGTTGTCAACCCAAAGCCCATTGGGCGTGCACGACAGTTCTGTTGCTTTGCATGCCGCTGAAGCAGAACAAGTGCAGTACCTGAATCCGGTGGGGTATAAAAAAGCGGGCTTTTACGATGAAGTATTGATCAAAGCGTTGCAACGAGTGCTCAACCAAAATGCGCCGAAGCAGCTTATTGTGTTGCATACCTTGGGCAGTCATTTTAGTTATGCCGATCGGTATCCGGATAATTTTGATTTATTTCAGCCTTCCGGCAAACATCAGGCGCTGGGGATGCACGAGCGGGCGAATAAACAAATGCTGAACAATGCCTATGATAATACCGTGGTCTATACCGATCAGCTGTTGTTTAACTTCATTAAATCGTTACAGCAGCAAGACGCCATTAGTAGTTTTTTGTATGTTTCGGATCATGGTGAAAATCTGTTTGACGGCAACTGTAATAAAAGCGGCCATGGCCATCATACCGAATTTGATTATCGGGTGGCGGCGTTGTGGTGGGGTTCGACCCAGTTTTTACAGCAGTATCCATTATTGGCGCAGCAAATTGCCGCCAATCGTCAGCAGCCTTTAAGCACCCGTCAGATTTTCCATACCATGCTGGACTTAGCCCAAATTAGCTACCCCAGTGCCCAGCCCGAACTGAGTTTTGCCCAAGCCGTGGTTGCCAATAAGGTGCTGCCAAGGTTGTTAAGCACCGGGCAGAATTTTGATACCAGCCCCAAAGATGCAATATGCCGAGCATTGCCAACACCGGCGCGGCGTTAGCGGGCATCAAGTGCCAGCAGTTGGTGCTGGTTTGGGCCGGTCATGACAACACGATCTGCCAGCGCAGGGTGACAAAACCTTGCAACAAAAACTTGTGACAGTACCTTGCAACAATACCTCACAATAAAACCTGGTAATAAAACCTTGCAACAACAGGTTGCAACACCACCTTGCGACCGCACTGTGTCACAACGCTGTGCTATAGCACCCTATAGTAAGACCGAGTAAGCATCGCGATAGTCGTTGATTGGCAGTTTTGTCATAAAGCTGTCATATAAAAGACATAAAATAGCCTTCCAACTGCAATGATAAAGAAATGTCAGCGACATCGAACAGTCATAAAACTGTTGTCATCGTGAAAATTTCGTCTGTAGCCATCAATAATTTAGACATTTGACCATAACGGTTATACTGAATGGGTCGCGTGCTGTAATCACTTTCCTCAATGCTGAGAAGGATTTAATTATGTTTGCAAAGAAAACTCTACTGGTAGCAATGTTCATGACTGCGGCGTCCTCACTGCAGGCTGATCCACTGACTGTATACGGTAAAATTAATGTGTCAGCGCAAAACTCTGACGAAGGTGCGGGCTCGTTCAGTGAGTTAAAAAGCAACGCTTCACGGTTTGGTGTCAAAGGTGACTATGCGCTGGATGGCGGCTTATCACTGGTTTATCAACTGGAATGGGAAGTTGATGTCACTGATGAAGCAAACGAGAAAAATATTAAAGGCCGTGATCAGTTTGTTGGCTTAAAAGGCAGTTTTGGGACCATCAAAGCGGGTCGCAACGATACCGCACTGAAATTATCACAAGGCAAAATCGACTTATTTGGCGACTACGAAGCCGATATTAAGACTTTGTGGAAAGGCGAAAACCGGATGAGCAATTCACTGGCTTACATCAGCCCGTCGTTTCGAGGTTTTTCGTTGTTAGTCAGCCATATTATGGAAGACACCCCTACCGGCAAAGACGGCCAATCTATTGCGTTGTTATATGGTGATGACGGCTTAAAAGAGTCGGCGCTGTTTGCGTCGATTGCGCTTGATAACGACGTCAATGGCTATGATGCGGTACGTTTTATTAGTCAGGTGAAAGTCTCTGGCTTCAAAGTCGGTGGCGGTTTGCAACAGCAAGAAGCAATCATTACCGGCAAAAAAGAAGATGGCTGGTTAGCAAACGTAGCTTATCCAATTGATAAATATGAGTTAAAGGCGCAATACCAAACGCTGGAAGATCATCAAGGTTATAGCCTTGGCGCCGATTATAAAATTGGCAAAGAAACCAAATTATTTGCCTGGTTCACCAGCTTTGATTTCGACAACAAAGTTGATTCTGATTACCTGGCTATTGGTATCGAACATAAATTCTGATCTGTGATCAGGTGCTTTATCAGAGACTTGGCTGGTAGGGGGTGCAACTTTGCTGCTGCCCCTACCAGCGTTGAATCATAACCAGCCTTTGTGTTTAAAAAACCAATACGGTGCCAGACCGGCCAATAACATCAGCCCAATCGCCATCGGATAGCCAAACTGCCAGCTTAGCTCTGGCATCTGCAAGAAATTCATGCCGTAGCTACTGGCCACCAAGGTGGGCGGTAGAAAGATTACCGATACCACCGAGAAAATTTTGATAATGCGGTTTTGTTCAATATTGATAAACCCCATCGCCGATTGCAGCAGAAAATTGACCCGTTGCGAAAAAGATTCGTTATGCGGTAACAGTGAGTCCACATCACCCAGCACATCACGGGCTTGCGCCAATTGCTCAACCGGTAAACGGGCTTTGCGCAATAAAAAGCTAATCGCACGCTGGGTATCCATTAAACACAACCGCACTTTCCAGCTTTTATCTTCCAATTGCGTCAGTTGCAACAAGCTGGTTTTAAAGGCTTCGTTTTGTTTGCCCTTTAAAATGACTTGGCTGATCACTTCGAGGGCCAAAGAAATCTCTTCAATGGTGTCGGCCAGTTGTTCAATCTTCACTTCGAATAAATCAAGCAGTAGTTCATAGGCATTGTCGACAAACAGCAAATTGTTGCGCGCCCGCATCCGATACAAACGAAACACCGGTAGCTCGCGCTCTCTGAGGGTAAAAAGCCTGCCATCACGAATGGTAAAAGCCACCGTGGTGGTATTGGCTAATTCGTCCTGATAAAAAAACAGCGAGTGAATATGTAAACCATCTTTGTCTTCAAAAAAACGAGCGGACGCTTCGATATCGTTCAGCTGCGGCCGTTGCGCCAGCTGCTGGCCAAAACGGTCGGTAATAAATTGCCGTTCGACGGTGTCTGGCTCTTGTATATCCAGCCAGATCGCCTGACTGACATCGTCCAGTTGTTGTAATTCTAATCGTTGCAAGCGTCGCTGGTGCAGATTAAAAATTCTAAGCATTCGATCCTCGCTGCCGCTGTTGTCAGAACAGGCTCTGACCTACCTGATGTTGCTGATAAAGAACAATTTACCAATGTTTGCGGGTGGAGTGGTGGAAAAAGCAGTTATTTTGGTAAATTGCTGCTGTATTGTTGGCAAAAAGGTTTTTGCATAGTTTTCGCATACTGGTTAATTGCATTTAATTTACACCCAATTGCAAAGCTAACTAACCGGTCGTTGCAAATCTATCGCACCACTCGTTGCAGCTAACTTACCACTTGAATCAAAATTCTACTCTGATAGCAGCCCTTTAACCGTCAAAATCTCAAAGTGGGAATAACTACTTCAGAACGTGGCTTTGTGCCAATAGCGGACATTGAGCTGAGCTTGCCCTAAAACGTATTCACAGCACATTTCCGGCGTTTAAAAAGTACAGAGATTGGCTTATTCTGCCAATCCTGTACTCATCAACTGAATTTAAATTTCACCAAAAATTTGAGTGACCGGAATAAAATAGTATTCAGCACATGGTTATTTTATAAAGAGCGCTATTTTAGTTTTTCCAATTCGTCGATAAACACCCTCGCGATGTCGAATGCTACAGCACCAAACTTCGCCTTAGTTTTAACATTGGTATTTACAGCGATAGAGAGTTTGTATTCAGGAATAACCATCAAAAAACTCTGAGCACCGGCAGACACGCCGCCGTGATGCATATACGTCATGGGTTTGTAACCTTCACCTAAATCCAAGTCATTGATACGCCAACCAATGCCATAGTTTTGCGGATTCGTTTTGCCATTGTTAAGGCGTTGCGGCGTCCAAAAAGAGTCTCTTACTTCTTGAGGGATAAACGTATTGTCCAAAAAACCTTGCCCTAGTTGCACCAAATTTTTTGAGGTGGATACCCAACCTCCAGCTGCCAGGCGGTGACTCAGATCCAGGTCATACCAAGCTTTGAGCCGGGTTGGTTGTTGCTCGTCTTGCCAATAATATGTCGCCATTTGGGGACCAACGCCATCCGGTGCGCCGGTGGTTGTTTCTGTCATGTTGAGCGGCGCAAGAACCGCCTGTTTGATAAAATCCTGATAAGGTTGCTCTGCATTTATTTGGATTAGCATGCTCAACAAAACAGTCCCGAGGCCAGAATAACTAAACTTTTCTCCTGGGGCATACAACAGCTCGCTTCCATCAAACAAAGTTATTGCATCTAACACATTGGGGTAGTGGGTCTGCGCACTTACGGTTTCAAGCAAACCCAAAATATCGGTATTTTCTTCATAATTAGGCATTCCAGCCATGTGCGAGGCTAATTGACGGGCGGTTATATCTTGCCAATCAGGGTTAGGAAGTGAGTCAAAATAATCAGACAGTGGTGCGTCCAAATTCAACTTATTAGCTGCAACTAACCGAGCCAGTCCGGTTGAGGTGATTGCTTTTGACGTACTACCGATACGCAGCTGCGTATCGGTAGTCATTTGAACCTTATTGGCAAGATCTGCCCAGCCAACACTACCTGCCCATACGAGATTGCCGTTAATTGCCACTGCGGCAGTATAACCGGGCGCGAACACCTTCTTTTGTTCTTCTGCCAACAAACTGAGTGCTTTTAACCCCGACGTGTTAAATCTCTCATCGTTGACTTGCTGGGTGGTAGGTTGTTCAATTGGCCAGGTCTGATAATCAAATCCAACCATCGGCAACTTCCCCTTATGGGCGAGCCCCTGGTATATCGGCACGGATACGTAAACAAGAGGAACAAGGAAAAAGACAGTGGTCGCGAGCAGAATTTTTTTCATAGGAACGTCCAATTAAAAATAAGGACGTCAATTACAAACAACAAGCGCAAGTTCGTCTTGTTGAAACTGAAAAAACCTGATCATTTTTAAAATTGATCACGATATTCCGTCGGCGTGATCCCCATTTTAGCTTTAAAAGCTCGGTTAAAGGGAGCAACTGACCCATATCCGGCCTCTAACGCCAAGGTCAAAATGGGTAGGTGCCGCTTCGACACATCTTCCAGTTGTTCACATACCCAAGGGATGCGATAGCTGTTTAAAAAGTCAGAGAAGTTGCTAAACCCCAATTGTTGATTGATCAAATGCCTCAATTGATGCGCGGGTAATCCCAACTGTTTGGCGAGGTAATTTACGGTTAACTCCGTCTGTAAAAATGCGCCTTGCGCCATCAAACTTTCAAGATTTTCTGTTTGGCTTGGTAGCGTGTGGCGGACTCTTGTCGTTGCTAATTGAGTTTTATACTCGAAGCCTGATTGCGCAGTCGAAGAGGGATGCGGTTCCAATATCTCTGACCGGGAAAATATCATTTTTGCACATACAGAAAACACCGCCGCAAAAATCATCAGTGAATTCACTAAACTAAATTGCCAGCTATCCCGCACACTCTTCAAGGTAAACTCAAATATCACCAATCCAATCATGTATAAAGAGCACAACGCAACCAACATGACTCGGGTGTTGCGCCGATCGTTATCTAAGTCACCATCAAACTCTAAAACACACAGGTATATCACGTAACATAACAACATCAGGCCCAAGGCATGGTTGAAGTCATGTAACATGCCGTGCCCGCCCAATACCAAAAAGAAATACACCAGCCATCCCAGCCAAAGTACCACTATTGTGAGTATCCATTTTGGTATTCTGGCAAGCCTAAACTTGGGGTCGAGATGCCCAAATGCATACCAAACCGCTGCAAATGGCGTTAAATCTGTAAACAATAGCAGCACGTGGCGCAATCCACCATAGTGACTATTTCCAATCGGTGCGGTAAGCAATACATAGCAAATAATACATAGGGTTAACGCAATGTTTGCCGCCGAGCGAGCGGTGATATTTCTACTAGAAAATGCAATTAACAACCCCAACTGACCTACCGCCGCAAATCGCAAAAATAAGTCTAAAACTTGAATTTCAATCAAATACAGCATCAATATCATTCCGAGAACTTAGCTGGATGGCGCACCCGATTACCATTAAAAATATGTTAATAGTAAGATTAACTAAAGCCTACCGGTTCAGTTGCGGTTTGTCTTTAAAACAAGTAAAAAATTGCAGTGTCGGGAATGTTAGGAATTATTAGGGCAGAATAAAAATGGGATGAATTTCTGCTTCTCGCTCGAAGCGGAATTAGAGCTTATCCCAATCGCAACAATATGCCCCTTAAGTCAAGAATGAACACCGAACTCGAGCCGGGTAATTAGATTTAAGACGGCTATGGTGTCTGCGGTTGTTTGAAGCATTTCAATCGGTTGCTTTTGCCCGAGCGCTGGTACCGATGTTTGCATCCATTGGCGAACTGATTTTTGGTCACCTTCAAAAAAATCAGTTGCGCGGTCTGTCACTTGAATAAGACAAAAGATACGATCGCTTTCTTCACGGTTGAAGTGACCATGTTTTCGTCGGCGTGCCAGCATCGTACTGGTGACATGCTGCTCCAGCCATAGGTCGCAGTTCAACTGGTGATCTCTGCGACATAAAAAAACGCCAATCATCGGTGATGACTGGCGTGATGGTTGACCTTGCGCTGCTTGTTGTTTTGCAATTTCGCTAATCGCTAATCGCTAATCGCTATAGCACTATTAAGACGACAATGCCGCCATTAGCTTGGCTTGGCCGGCTTTTTCGGCTTCGACAAAACGTACCCATTGCTGCGCCATTCTTTTAGCGCCGTCAAATTGTTCTGCTTTGGCCAGTTGATTCAGCGATGCATTAAAATTCTGCTGATTGAAGTACGCCATGCCCATGACTAGGTGGGTGACACCTGGGTTGCGCAATTTGCCTTTTTCTAAAGCGGCTTCGGCGGCATGGATGGCTTGCTCAAACTCTGAACGGTTTAGATAAAGTTGTGCTAATTGCGCTTCAATTTCACCATCTTCGGCTAATTTCGCGGCAGCCATTAATACCGGAATCGCCTTGTCGTCTTCTTTGGCTAACGTCCAGCAACTGGCGGTGAATTTCAGGTTACGTAAGTCAGCCGTTAACAGCTTCTTTTCCATTGCCTGCTCCATCACCCGTGCGCCTTTCACCGGCACCTGGTGATAGTAATACAGCTGGGCCAAATTGAATAAGTCGGCGCCGCTGGTGATAAAACCTTGCTGATGTGCAGCTTCCAGCACGGCCAGTTGTTTTTTCTCTTCACCGAGCTCGCCGTACATGCCACCAAGCTGTAACCAATATTTACCTTGGTTGTATAGCCGAACCATTTTCTCCAGCACGGCAACCACTTGTTTCGGTTGTTTTAATTCATAAAACACCGCACGTTGCAGCACCAGCCAGTTCTCTTCCGGTACTTTGCCTTCTTTCTCAACCATGGCCACGGCTTCATTGATAAAACCAGCAGCGCGTTGGTAGTCTTTGAGCTGGTACATCGCTTGGGCTTTTAGTAAAAAAGTACTGGCTTGCAGCGGGGCTTTGTTCAATTGTTCCCAGCGATTGAGCAGCGACAAGGTTTGATCATAATTGCCCTGCATCATTTGTAGCTGCGCCAGACTGAACAGGGTCGATAATTCCAACGACTCTGGAATAGCATCTTGCTTGACGACCCTTTCAAAGGCCGCAATAGCTTGATCATACTGCTGCGCATTGTAGTAAATGAAGGCGTAGAAGTTGTGCATCATCGCCAGCTCATAACTATTCATCGAGCTACTTTTTTCTTTGACATTATCCAGCGCGGCCAAGGCTTCGCTGGTTTTGTTAGCATCAGCCAGCGTTTGCGCGCGAGCAAGCTGATCATACACTTTGGCCCGCAGTGCTGGGGTGCGGCGGGTTTTAACGGCCGCAGCAGGAACGTTCTCGGCCGCTTGTGCCAGATTGATTGCGGTGAACGAAGGCAGTAGCGAGCAACTGCCGACGAGCACGGACATTGCGATCATTTTGCTGATGGATTTTTTAAGCATCATGTTATTTTTTCCTTATTGCCCTTATTGCCCTTTGCCTTCCATCTGGAAGGTGATGCGGTTTTGCACACCACCGACTTCAGACGCGGTGCCATTAACGACCCGTGGCTTGTACTTAAATTTTAACGCTGCATCCATCGCGGCCTGCTCGAAAATGCCCGCTGGATTGGCTTCAATCACGATTGGATCGCGAACCGTACCGGCCGTCGTCACGGTAAATTCGACAATCACGAAGCCTTCGATACCCCGTTGCAAGGCGCGGCGCGGGTAAACCGGTGCCACTTTAACGATAGGTAGATATTCACCGTCACCACCTTCCAATGCCAGTCCGCCAGACAGCGTCATATCCGCGCCAACATCAGCAGAGAAATCCATGGCACCGCCGCCTGCCGCATCAGGAGCGACTGCTTCCGGTGCCGGTTGTTGCATTTGTGGCGGTGGTGTATCTGGTTTTGGTGGCTTTTGCGGCTTGCGCTCTTTGCGTTCGATTTGTTCTTCTTCTTTCACGCGAACAAAATCCAGCACCGAGCCGACCGCTGGGTCGGTCAGGGCTGGGGCGCTGTTCACGATCAGGGACTGCATCAAGAAAAATAATCCCAGCGTGACCACTGCAGACAGTGTCAGTGCAATCAATAATCTGCTGAAAGCCGGACCTGCCCCCGGAGGTTGAACGATGACATGAGCCATTGGTTATATCTCCTGAGCGTTGCTAAAGTGGCTGGATGTGGTCATGGTGAACTCCCGGTTATTCCTGCGTCGCAATTGAAACATCAAACACACCGGCAGCACGCGAAGCATCCATTACCTTGATCAAAGCGTCGGTCGTGGCTTTGCGGTCAGCCTGAATCACCACACTGCCTTGTGGGTTTTCCGCATACAAACGTTCGATATTGGCCTGAATTGCCCGCTCGTCGACCCGACGTTTGTTGATCCAGATTTCATTGTTTTCGCTGATCGCAACCAGAATATTGGCGCGGTCTTTTTTCACTGCGGTGGACGCTTCCGGACGGTTGACGTCGATACCAGCTTCTTTGACAAAAGAGGCGGTGACGATAAAAAAGATCAACATGATAAAAACCACGTCCAACATCGGCGTTAAGTCGATGGCCGTTTCTTCTTCATCAACCAGATTTTGAAAATGCTGTTTCATAAGGTTCCTGCTTGTTAATGCTTGGGCCTAAATTTTTGGTTCCGGATCCAGCGGAGGCGGCTTGCCCGTCTGAACATGTTTTGAATGGACACTGCAGTTCAATGCTGCAGTGTCATCTCACTTTCCAAATGTGTTTTTTCGTTTTTGCAGACTCTGGTCAACCAGGTGGATGCAAATACTCCTGACAAGGCGCCGACCATACCGGCCATCGTTGGGATGGTCGCCTTGGATACCCCTGACGCCATCGAGCGGGCATTGCCAGAGCCAGAGATCGCCATCACATCAAAGACTTCAATCATGCCGGTTACCGTTCCCATCAATCCAAGCAACGGGCATAAAGCAACCAGCGCCTGAATAATCGGGATACTGCCGTTGAGCCGGATGGTGATCCGCGAGATCATCGCCTGGCGGATCTGTTCGGCATTCCAGGAAGAACGTTCCATTCTGGTAAACCATGCCGCGATACTTTGTTCTTTGTAGGCTTTGTGCCAAATAAAGACATACAGCGCCCGTTCGAGGATTAGCAGCCACATCACAAAGATCAGCAGGCCAATCACCAGCAGCACGTTGCCGCCGGTTTCAGTAAAGTCGCGAATTGCCCCGAAAAATTCCATCATGATGCTCAGCCTCGCTCAGCGCGCTCTGCGATTACACCAGAGGCCTGCTCTTGCAGGATGAACACAACGTTTTTACTCCGGGTATTGAGGATGGCGTACAGCAAAGTCATTGGAATTGCGACAACCAGACCCAGTACTGTGGTGACCAAGGCCGTTGAAATACCACCCGCCATCAGTTTCGGGTCACCGGTACCAAATAGGGTGATGGCCTGGAAGGTCACGATCATACCGGTCACGGTGCCTAACAGACCCATCAGTGGCGCGACCACCGATATAATCTTAATGATGGTCAGGTTACGGCTCAGTTTGGGCACTTCGCCCAGAATGGCTTCAGTCAGTTTCAGTTCCAGCGTCTCGGTATCTGCATTAGGGAACAGTTCACGGACTTTCAGAATACGACCCAGTGGGTTGTCAGTGCGTACTTCAGTGGTTTTTAACTGACGGTCAACCCGCAGTTTAATCATCGTCAGGCTAATCAGACGCTCCAGTGCTAACAACAAACCAACAGCACCCACTGCCAGGATGATGTAGCCAACTAAACCACCTTGATCCAGACGTTCTTCGAAGTTAGGCGCTTGCACTAATAAGCTCAGGATTGAACCACCGGTTGGGTCCAGACCAAACTCAACCAATTCGCCGGCAGCGGCAGTTTGTAGCTGTGCTGCACCGTCACCGTAGCGATTGGCTGGCTGGCGTAATAACTCGGCCACGTTGCCCGTGACAGGGTTCATTTCCAGGTATTTGCCATCGGCGACTAGGGCAAAAGCACCCACCCGAACCACAGATTTATTGACTTTCTGACCACCTGCTTCGACCACGTCGGTTTTAAAACGGGTCACTTTGCCTGATTCAGTCATTTCACGTTGGATTTCAAACCAAACACGCTCAATTTCTTCAATCGAAGCCAGTTTAGAGCTGGAGCCCATGGCCTGAGCCAGCTTGTCTAAAAATTCAGTCCGGCCCGGTATTTGTGCAGAAATGACCGAGTTTTGAAACTTGCCTTTGGTATCACCCGACACTTGTTGCAGCACGCCAAATAATTCTTTCAGTGAACCCAGCCGGGTTTCCAGCGCCTGATTTAAATCAGTCAGCGCCACTTCGTTTTGTTGGAATTGTTTTTCCAAAGATTCGCTCAGTTGCAGCTGTTGGTTCCTAGCAGACGTTGCCTGTTGCAGCATTTGATCCTGCTCGGCAACTTTGCTCACGAACTCACGTTCGCGTAGTTGGTTGTCTTGTTGTTGCGCCGCCTGACCCTGTTCCAACTGTTTTAATAACTGGTCCAGATTCAACGGTTGTGATTTTGCGTCCTGTGCCATCGCGTTGGAGAAGATGCCGGTTGAGAAAAGGCCAGCAGACAGCAGGCCGACAGACAGCAGTGTGGTACTCAGTAGTTTGCAGATTAATTTCATCGGATCACTCACTTACATCGGTAATAGCGACTGGCAGGGACAATAAGTCAGGCGCCAGTTGTTTCTTGGCCATCCTTAACGCTTTGCTGATTTCTGAGCGATAACTGTCGGGCAGGGCATCCCACTGCTTGTTTTGTTTATTCCAAACCCCGAGCGTATTGCCATCGCGGGTTTGGAAAATGAACGCCGTGCGGCCAACCCGCAGAAAATCAACATCACGTTCCTGGCCAGCAACGGTATGCAAACCGCTGTAAGCTTCCAGAGTGCGGCCGTAATCCATTTCAATTTGATAGGCTTCCATCACCCGGCGGAATTTTTCAGAGGGGGCAACATCCGCGCGTTCCATCATCTTTTGTAACTCAGCCAGCCGTTTTTGCCGCTCTTCAGCCAGAAAAGGCACATCCAGCGCGATGAATTGACGAAGACCTTCAATCATCCGCATCATCAACGGGGTGATTTGGCGTTCAATCACACTGACATCGGTGATCGCTGACTGTAAATCTGTCACTTCCTGATCCAGATTTTTCAGTTGTTTTTGCATTTGCTCGTTGTAAACGCGCAAACCGTCAGTTTCCTTGTTGAGGGTGCGAAATTGCTGCAATTTGCTATCGATCTTGTCCGTCATCTGATCGATTTTTTGCTGCGATGTGGCGGCAGATGCATTGATCTTTGCCGCTTCCTTCACCACAGGCTCAAGTGCTTTGTCCTGTAAAGCCATAGACGGCATTGCGACTGCCAGAGTTGACGCAAGCATGGCCTGCGGGAATAATTTCAAAAGCCTCATACGGTCAAATCCTAAGTAGAAAAAGCCAGTGGAATACTGAATCTGTAAAATACTGTTCTGTTGAATTCGTGCACAGCATAAGGCGGGTCTATGACAGTTGTGTGGCAGAAAAATGACGACCAGATGATCGCTGACTGTCGTGATGGCAAAGCAAGGTGCAGGCAAAAAGACGTGACAGCAAAGCGCGAGCGAAAAAGGTAACGGCAAAAAAGGTTGCGGCAAAAAAGTAACGGAAAAAAAGGCCGCGGTTGCGGCCATCAGCAATTAAGCGTGAGGTTGGAAATCGTGGGCTTAGAAATCGTAGCTGTAGCTGAGGCTAAAGCCGGTGCCCATCTCTTTCGAACGTACAATCACATCGGATTGCGTCACTTCCTGGGTTTCGCCCAGCAGGTTCTGCACTTTAAATTTCACTTTGGAATTAAAGTCCGGATACCAGGTATAAACGAAGTCCAGTGAGTTAAACGGCTGCTCAAAAGCATCCTGCCGTCCAGCCACACCTGATGCCAGAATACGTTCACCAAAAATGTTATAAACCAAAGAGCTACTGTGCTCGCCGTTATCTGAGTCATAGTTCAGTTGCAGGTTTACCACATACTTGGAATGGCCAGTTAAACGTTTGGTCGGATTAGTCAAACTACCGGCGAGTGCTGGGTCAATCGACACTTCAGAATCACTTAACGTGATGTTACCTGAAGAATAGATGCCACTTTTTAACCAGCTCAAGTCATACAGCCACTCGGCTTCAATACCGTAGATTTCACCTTTGTCACCATTGATAAAGGTAGCGGTGTATTCGGTATCACCCACCGATAACACGGTTTCAATCGGGGCGGTGATGTCTTTGTAAAACGCCGCCACTGACACGTTGTCGCCATTGTCAAAGTAGTACTCAAAGCGGGCATCATAGTTGTTGATGTCGCTGCTTTTTAGACCGGTACGGCCGATGGTCCGAATATCAGTTAATGGGTCAAAATAAACCACCGGTACCACTTCACGTAAGTCTGGGCGAACGACGGTCTGGCCATAACCCAAACGCAGCTGATAAGACTCGCCGCCAAGGTAGGTCATCGATAAGGCTGGGTAAAACTGGTCTTTGTTGATGCTGCCGTTGGCAATCCGCTCACTGTTATAGTAGATATCCATCTGTTCGCGCGAAAAAATCAGGCTGGATGTCCCGATAGAAACTTGTTTGAAATCCTCATAACGTACACCACCACTGAGCCGCAGCAGGTTGTCGTAGATGACGTCAAACTCAGCATACAGCGCATCGATTTTCTGCGCGGCCAGATAATCGTCGGCATCCGGTGCTGTTGGTTCGCGAAAATCGATCAACATCGCATTATTGCCGATGAAAGTGTCATTCAGGTAATTGGTCATGCCGAGGATACCATCGGCCTTGTCATTGACCGTCAGTGCCACACCGGTGGTGTTGTTGACGGCAAAAGTAGAGGTATTGTAAACCCGAGCTTTGTCGCTGAAATCGTAACCCGCTTTAAATTCCATTTCATACTTGCCAAGGCTCACTGGCAAGTTCAGATTGCCGCTGTAAGATTTCACGTGATCTTCCATCGTGACATAGGAATAAGAAATCCGGTTGTCATCGCCGGTAATCGCTGAACGTTGGTAGGCGCCGTTACCGCTGTAGAAATCTTCAAAGCTATAGCTGACATCGGTTGGAATATCAGTTTCTGCCACCGACTGGGTATATTGCCAGTCAAAGCCAATGCCGCCGTAATCGAGGAAGGTATGCTGGCCTTTAAACTGGTCGATATCGAGCGTCCGTTCTTGGTATTCAAAGTTGTGGGTGCGTACGGCCTGGCCTGTGCCCATAATGGTTTTGATGGTACTGGCGTTCGGGCTTTGTAAAATGGAAATGTCAGTTTCATCTTCGGTGTCTGACAAGTACATTTTGCTGTAGCTGACTTCATTCTGGTCTAATTTATAACCCAGGTTAAACACGCCATTTTTGCGCAGGGTTTCGGTGGTCACTTTGGAATCTTTGACCGTGTTATAGCAGCTGGCTTGGGCTTCGGCGGCTGTGGCTAAGCCGCTACTGCACGAGTCGGTCACAGTTTCAGCAATTACGCCGGTTTTACGTTCACTGTAGTTCCAGCTGTTGTCATAAGACAGTGCGGCAAATACCCCAATCTGACCACCTAACCAAGATTCACCGAAGCTGTCGCCGATATGCGCTTTGATGTTGTATTTGGGGTCTAGCGAGTCGTCTTGCAGCGTAACGTTTCTAGGCAGCGATTTTAGTAACTGATTATTGATTTGCAGCGCTTGGGCGGCGCGTGTTGCGTTGGCGCTATCTTTTAAGCCATCTTTTTCGACAATACCACGTAAGCTAAAATCGCCACGGTATTTCACCACACCTTGTTGCAGCGCCTGTGGAATACCGTCATCGTTGCGCTGGTAGGTAAAGCCAGAACCCGAGTTACTGTCTTTGCCTACACCCACTTCTAAACCCGCGCTAAATTCAGTCGGTACACCTTTGGTGCGAATATCGATGTTGCCACCGCCAAAAGCCGCTGGCATCGAGGGCGAGTAGGCTTTTTGCACCGCCATACTTTCGATAATACTCGACGGGAAGATGTCCAGTGGCATCACGTTGCGGGTTAAGTCTGGGCTTGGAATATTGGCGCCGTTCAGGCGTGCGCTGGAATAACGCTCACCCAAGCCCCGCACATAAATAAACTTGCCGTCGACTAAGGTTAAACCCGTGACCCGCCGCAGCGCCGATGCTGCATCAGAGTCACCGGTACGCGACAGTTGTTCAGCGCCCAGAATATCGGCCACAAAAGCCTGATTTTTCCGTTCTTCAATCACGGCGGCCGCACTGCCTTGCAGGCGACTGCCAGTGGCAACCACTTCTTCAATTGCTTGATCTTGTTCGGTTGGCGCAGCTTCTTGCGCCCGTGCCGACGTGCTACTGAGCAGTACCAGCGGGCTACTTAATAACGCCAGCGCAATGGCACCTGCGATTTTTTTGCGTCGAAAATGCGTATTCATCAGTTTTTTCCTGCTTTTAATCGAAAAAAAGGCGCAAAACAGCGCCCTTATTTTCTCGAAATCACATCAATGGCTTAGTCTTGGTCCGCTGCAGTAAGGGCGGCTTTTACCCATTTCGCCCAGTTGGAGCTGGTATCTTTGTCAGACAAGGCGCCGATAAATGCCGCGCCAGCCGGGTCATAAAACGCATCCAGAGTTTTCAGGTCATTGGGTTTGATGGTGATTTTGGTTGACGCAGTGTTAGTGGAGAAACCATCAGCGGCTAACACATCTGCGGCAGCACCTAAACGTTGGCTGGCGCCGCCGTTATCAAACCATGCGGTCATGGTGGTGGTGGCCAGTGGGCCTACCTTGAACACACCATCGGCGCTGGTGAATTCGCCATCACAGGCCATCACCGCGCCATTCATCTTAATTTTGTCGGCTTGTTTTTCGCCATCAGAGATGAAGTTGATACACTTGGTCTGAGTGCCTTCTTTTTTCACTAACAGCGTGTTAAAGAAAGAACCGGCGAACTCATCATCAAAAGTCATCGCGACCGAAGGCGAGTTATCGCGCACTGATTTACCGTTGGTAGTAATGACCGTCACGTTGGCAATTTTCGGACTTGATGGCTGGGTTTGTGCGTAATCGGCGCTACCGTTGCTCTTGCGGCCATCGGCTTCAAAACCACCGTTCCCCATGAAAATTTTGCTGCCTTTTTTAATCACCGTGCCGTTATCCAGCGTGACATCTTTTTTGGTGTCGACAGTGCCGTGACGCACAAAAATGTACTGCGCTTTACCTTGCCAGCTGGCGTCAATGTCAATGCCGTCATCTTGGGTGTCGGTGACCACGATGTTTTTCAGGTTGGCCGCGCCACCGAAGAACTCGATACCGTCATCGTAGCCTTGGTGGATGTGCAGGAATTCAAAACTAGAACCGCTACCGACACCGTTGAGGGTCAGTGAGTTTAAGTCATCACCGTCGCCGCCAACTTTTGGGCCTGAACCGGCATACCAGATTTTGGCGTATTTGATATTGCCGCTGCTATCGGCGTTGTCTTTACCGCCATAGTAGCTAACGATACCTTCTGACGGCACGTTACAAGCACCGGCTTTCGGATCTTGAGTACCATTACGCTCAGCATCTTTACAGTTATCAGTGATGCCAAAACCGTTGATGATAATACCGCCCCAATCCGCAAACTGTGGGCCATCGCCGACCACGTCTAGCCGGGTAAAGGCATTGGCTGAAGTAAAGGTGATTGGTTTTTCAAAAGTACCCACCGCATCAAGTTTTGCACCGCGCGCAATCCGGATAATCGATTCGCCACTGGTGAAGGCTAAAGTAGCGCCAGCTTCAACTTTTAACGTTGGGCCTGCAGCATTCACGGTACAGCCGGTGGTGGTGTTACAGTCGGTGCCAATCAGTAACGCGCCGGCAAACATATGCACACCGCTATTGGCTAATTCTTTAAAGGTTAAACTCTCGGTGATCTGCACATTCTTGCTAGCGAAAGCCGCTGAGTACGAACAATCTTTACCGTCGTAAGCGCCTTGAATGTCACCACGTTTTGTACATGGGTTGGTGGTAACTGGGGTCGTATTGCCACCAGTGCTGCCGTTATTTGTGGTCGTGTTGTTAGAGTTATTAACACTGGTGTCGTTGACGGTTGGGGTAATTTTGATATCACCACCACAGCCAGCCAGAGTCAGGGCTACAGCCACCGCGGATACCTTAAAAACAGTCTTGAGTTGCATCGATCTCTCCGAATATTGGAATAGTGAGTTAATCAAATCGGAGCAAACGATACTGCGGCTCAGTGACAGTTTGGTTACAGTAATGCGACGTCATAAATAATTCATGAAAGTTGGATTTACATCTTCGGCGAGTGCGATATCGGCGGTCGAAGCTCAAGATTGCTGCGGCAGCGGTGGTAGCCTGTCATAAAAAACGCAGTAAAACATGCAGTAAAACTTGCAGTAAAAAAACCAGCAACACCTGCATCGTTATGAAAATAAATAGTTCACCTGGGGGCATGGGTGGATCATTTTGACAGCGGCATGCTGGGTGTCGGCTGTGTTGAATTGAACTTCAGCGTGCTTTTTGTGGATACCATAGGGTGATGTAACCGCAAAGAAGTCACCTCAATTAATTTTGTCGGCTTTTATTTCATAAAATTGTCATAATTAGCCCCGATACTGGTGACAGTTTATGGAACCAATGGATAATGGAAGCTGCTATGTCAAGAAGAATTCTGATAGTGGAAGATGAAGCACCAATTCGCGATATGTTGTGCTTTGTGTTGGAGCAAAATGGCTATCAAGCCAGTGTCGCCGGCGATTTTGAGGCGGCCATTAATCAATTGGTCGAACCTTATCCGGATTTAGTGTTACTGGATTGGATGTTACCTGGTGGTAGCGGCATTCAAATTGCGAAAAAGATGAAGCAGCACGAACTGACGCGCAATATTCCAATCATTATGATTACCGCCCGTGGTGAGGAAGAAGACAAAGTGCGCGGTTTGGAAGTTGGCGCGGATGACTATGTCACCAAACCTTTTTCACCAAAAGAATTGATGGCACGAATAAAAGCGGTGATCCGGCGCGTGGCCCCGACCAGTCTTGATGAAGTTATTGATATACAAGGATTAAAACTTGATCCGGTATCGCATCGGGTGACGGCTTCGGAGAATCCGTTAGACATGGGGCCCACTGAATTTCGCTTATTGCACTTTTTTATGACCCACCCAGAGCGGGTGTATAGCCGCGAACAGTTACTGGATCATGTCTGGGGTACCAATGTCTATGTCGAAGATCGGACCGTTGATGTGCATATTCGTCGTTTACGTAAAGCAATTTCGGTCGCAGGTCATGACCGTTTAGTGCAAACTGTGCGTGGTTCTGGCTACCGTTTCTCGGTAAAATGACCGCCGTAGTGGCGTTTTGCTCAAGCGACAACCTAAGCAGGTATTATGCGGTTATTACTTTCCAAACAAGCCATTCTGATCAGGCTGTTGTCGATAGCGTTGGGAGTCGGCTTACTGGGCTGGTTGTTTGATCTGACGCTGGAATTTTTGCTGTTATATCAGACACTGTTGGTAGGTTGGCATTATAAGCATTTGTTTATGCTTGATAAATGGCTGTGGCGTGACCGTAAGTTGTCGCCACCGGCCGGCGATGGTAGTTGGCAGCAAGTGTTTGATGGTATTTATTATCGACAGCGTAAGTATCGAAAGAAAAATAAAGACTTACGTGTATTGGTGCGCCGTTTTCGCGATGGTGCCGAAGCGTTGCCTGATGCGATTATCGTGCTCACGTCCGACTGGTCTATTATCTGGTGCAATAAATTAGCGCAACAACTGGCGGGCCTACGGTGGCCGATGGATGAGCATCAGCGGATTGATAATCTGATCCGCAATCCGGAATTTCAGCAATTTCTCCAACAAAAACAATTTGAAACAGCCCTAGAGCTGGTTTCGCCGTTGTCGGACGAAGTCACCTTAGAATATCGAGTGCTGCAGTATGGTGCAAAACAGTATCTATTAATTATTCGCGATATCACCCAGCTCAAGCAATTAGAGCAAATTCGCAAAGATTTTGTCGCTAATGTTTCTCATGAGTTACGTACGCCATTGACGGTGCTGCAGGGGTATTTAGAAGTGATGGATGCCGACAATATGCCGGCCCCCCCGATCTGGCAAAAAGCACATACGGTGATGCTGCAGCAAACCAAACGCATGGATGCACTGGTCCAACAGCTGCTGACATTATCGCGGATTGAAGCTGCAGCAAAAGTGCAATTTGATGTGGTGGTTGATGTGCCGGCGATGCTACAACTGCTGGAGCAAGAAGCGAATAGCCTGAACCGGGAGAAACAGCATCAGCTGTTATTTCAGGTTGATCCGACCCTGCAGGTCACCGGCATTACAGAAGAGTTACGCAGTGTGTTTTCCAACTTAATTACCAACGCCATTAAATACACGCCAGAGGGTGGTGAGATTAAAGTCAGCTGGCAACGGCAGCATCAAAAAGCGTTATTTTCGGTGACTGACAATGGCGATGGCATTGCCGCACATCATGTTAAACGGTTAACCGAACGGTTTTACCGGGTCGACGAAGCCCGCACTCGCAGTAGCGGTGGCACTGGGCTTGGGCTGGCGATCGTTAAGCATGTGTTATCGCGCCATCACAGTAAATTAATGATTTTCAGTGAGCCCAAACGCGGCAGTAGTTTCTCTTTTACCTTGCCACCCGAACTAGTGGTCGGTGTACAAACACAACCACGCTTGAAGTTGCCTCGAAGCAAGTAGCGGCAATGTCGCGGTCAGAGTAAGTGGCTAACCAGAACTCTGACCGTACTGCTTGAAGCCGAGCCCACCCGACTATTTTTCATGCAGAAAATCAACCGCAAGGCCCGAT